>CACHFK010000020.1 GCA_902579085.1 uncultured Pelagibacteraceae bacterium
CTAGATTTCCAAATCTGGTTTTAAGACTCATAACTTTATTTTCTCTTAGTGAATCTATAGGAGGGTTTGTAACCTGACTAAAATTTTGTCTAAAAAAATGATAAAGTGGTCGGTATTTATCTGATAAAACTGCTAGAGGAGTATCATCTCCCATTGAACCTGTTGCTTCCTTAGTATCTTCTACCATTGGGTGTAGAATTAATTCTAAGTCTTCTATACTATAACCAAAACAATGTTGTAATCTTCTTAATTCTTCTCCTGAAAATTGGTTTTTTTCATCCTTAATTAAAAACTTTTTATCTAGATCTATTATTTGATTATTAAAATTTTTGTATTCTTTAGCTAAATAGTTTTTTATTTCATTATTAGTATAAACCTTTCCTTTTTCAATCCTAATACCAATAATTTCCCCTGGGCCCAATCTACCTTTTTGAACAATTTTTTTTTCATCTAAGTTAACCATCCCACTCTCTGAACCTGCAAATAACAGCTTATCTTTGGTAACAACAAATCTTAATGGTCTTAAACCATTTCTATCTTGCGCAGCTATAACCCAATCATTATCAGTAGCAGCAATAGCTGCGGGACCATCCCAAGGTTCCATAGTACTATTTAAAAAATTAAATAATTGTAATTGATCTCTTGGTAGTATCTTACTTTTTTTCGACCAAGCATCAGGTATTAACATGATTTTGGCCAATGGAGCTGAGTGGTCAGACATACTTAATAACTCAAAAACATTATCCAATGAAGCCGAATCTGAATTATCTTTAGGAATTACAGGTTTTAAATTTTCCATATCTTCAAACTTAGGATTAAACATTTCTGATTCATGAACTTTCATCCAATTAATGTTACCTTTTAAAGTATTTATTTCTCCATTGTGAGCAATAGATCGAAATGGTTGAGCAAGATCCCAACTAGGTGCAGTATTTGTTGAAAATCTTTGATGAAAAATTACATACCTGGAAATGAATCTTTCATCTTTTAAATCTTTATAAAATTCTGATAAAGACTCTGCTAAGAACATTCCTTTATAAATAATTGATTTTGAACTAAAAGAACAAATATAAAATTGATTTAAATTATTTTTCAAACACTCCTTTTCAATTTTTCTTCTAGTTTCATATAGTTTTCTTTCTAAATTTTTTCCTTTTAGAGATTTATCTTTTGGAGTGAATAGAACTTGCGTTATTTCAGGTCTAGTTATTTCAGCTTTTGAGCCCAATACACTAGTATTTATCGGTACCTGCCTCCACCTGTAAATATCAAAATTGTTTTTTAAAATTTCAGTTTCTATATTTGTTTTGCATTTTTCTTGTGAGTTATAATCATTTCTAGGTAAAAATATCATTCCGACACAAATTATACCTCCATCGTATTTACGACCATAATTTTCAATTTTTTCTACAAAAAAATCTGAAGGTATTTCGAAGTGAATGCCTGCACCATCCCCAGTTTTTCCGTCTGCATCAATTGCCCCTCTATGCCATACTGCTTTTAGAGCTTCGATTCCTTGCTCAACAACTTTTCTAGATCTTATACCTTCCGTTGAAGCTACTAACCCCACTCCACAAGAATCATGCTCCATTGACTCATCATAAATATAATTTTGTTTTAAAATTTTTAAATTTTTTTTTCTTAATATCATTAGGCTACTTTTTTATTTTTTTTTAATTGTAAATAGTTATCTATTGACTGTGCAGCATCTCTACCATCTTTAATTGCCCAAACGACTAATGATGCTCCTCTTACAATATCACCTGCAGCAAATACACCAGGAATATTTGTTTCCATCGTATCAAAATTTGTTTTAATCGTTCCCCATTTTGTAGTTTGCAATCTATTTTCATCAAATAACAAGGGAAGTTCTTCTGGATCAAATCCTAATGCTTTTATAATTATATCTGCTTTTATCTCAAATTCAGAATTTTTCTCTATTATTGGTTTTCTTCTTCCACTTTCATCTGGATCTCCTAATTTAATTTTATCGACAATCAAACTTTGGACTTTGCCATTACCTTTAAATTCTTTTGGATTACTTAACCAAATAAACTCGATTCCTTCTTCTTCCGCATTCGCAACTTCTCTAGCTGATCCTGGCATGTTTTCTTTGTCACGTCTATAAATACACTTAACTGATCTTGCTTTTTGTCTAATAGATGTCCTAACACAATCCATAGCAGTATCTCCACCGCCTATAACTATTATATCTTTGTCTTTTGCATCTAAAGTTCCATTATCAAACAACTCAACCTTATCACCTAGACCTTTTCGATTAGATGCAGTTAAAAATTGCATTGCAGGAAAAATATTGTTTAAATCTCCTCCTGGTATATTAACTTCTCTAGGTTTATAAACGCCAGTTGCAATTAATATAGAATCATGTTTTTCTCTCAGCTCTTTTAAAGATAGATCTTTACCGACTTCAAAATTTAAAACAAAATTAATACCTCCTTCTTTCAGAAGTTTAATTCTCCTATTAACTACATGTTTTTCTAATTTAAAATTTGGTATCCCATAAATTAACAATCCTCCTGCTCTATCATATCGATCGTATATGGTAACTTGGTAACCTTTTTTTCTTAGCTCTTCCCCACAAGCTAATCCAGCTGGACCTGCTCCAATAATACCTACACTTTGATCAATTTCATTTTTAACTTCTATCGGTTTTACCCAACCTTTTGTCCATGCTGTCTCTGTTATATATTTTTCTATTGAGCCTATTGTTACTGTTCCATGACCCGATTGTTCAATTACGCAATTTCCTTCACACAATCTGTCCTGTGGACAAATTCTTCCACAAACTTCTGGCATATTATTTGTGCTTTGAGATAATTCATAAGCTTCTTCAAGTCTGTTTTCTGCTGTTAACTTCAACCAATCAGGGATATTATTGCTTAAAGGACAGTGAACCTGGCAAAATGGTACGCCACACTGGGAACATCTACTAGATTGTTTGCTCGCATTTTCATTAATAAATTCTGAGTAAATTTCATCAAAATCATTTTTTCTCTCAAATTCATTCCTTTTTGATGGATTTTTTTGACTTAAATCAACAAATTTTAGCATTTTTTCAGTCATTTCCATTCCTATATATTAATAATTCATCCAAATAAACTACAAATAGGTCATAATTTATGACATATAATACAGAAAAATGTTTAATTTATTGGTTTTTTATAATTTTTGCATATTTGCTATGCGTTTAACTTATTGCTTTATTTTAAATATCTTTTGATTATCAAGATATATTCTAATGATTTCTCAATACTTCGAAACATTAATTCTGGCTTTAATTCAAGGCTTGTCTGAATTTATTCCTGTGAGTTCCTCAGCTCATTTAATTTTAGTTTCAAAAATATACAATTTAAACATTGGCTCTTTACAACTTGATATTAGTCTTCACTTGGGCTCATTAATTGCAATTATATTTTATTTTAGGAAAGATTTATTCAATTTTACAAAAAATAAAAATTTAGCAATTTTAATAATTGTTGGATCTGCTCCATTGATAATAGTTGGTTATATATTTTATTCTACAGGTTTAATTGATTATTTTAGAAATTTAAAAATTATTGCTTGGACAACATTACTTTTTGGAATTTTATTATATTTTTCAGACAGATCAAAAATAAAAAATAAATTAGATATAAAGTTGAGTTATAAAAATATCTTAATCATAGGTTTGCTTCAAGTACTAGCTATTATTCCTGGTGTAAGTAGATCAGGAATAGTAATAACTGCATCAAGATTTTTAAATTTTGATAGAATAGACTCTTCAAAAATAGCTTTTTATCTATCTATTCCTGCGCTAGGGGGTGCAAGTTTTTTAGGCCTTAAAGATATATTTGAAACAGGATTAGTTTTAAATTTAATATTTATTTATTCTATTATTTTATCTTTTATAATTTCCTATTTAACAATAAAATATTTTTTATTTTATGTAAAAAAATTTAATTTAAACTTATTTATATATTATAGAATACTTCTGGCTTTAATTCTTTTTATAATAGTTTATAATTAATTTTTTGAACTTGGAGCAAGCTGTGAAAAAATTACAGCTATTAAAATTAAAAAACATCCAATTATATTACTTAAGTCCAAAAACTGATTTAAAATTATCCAGCCTGCTATGGCTGCAAAAACTCCTTCTAATGAATAAATAATTGCTGCTGGAGCTTCTTCTATATTTTTTTGAGCAAACATTTGAAGTGTAAACGCGATACCACCTGAAAAAACTCCTGCATAAATAATTGAGCTACTTTCTAGAAGAATATTTGATAAATTAATTTCTTCAAAAAAATAAGAAAATAAAAAAGACAATGTAGCAACAAATAATGCCTGTAATGCTGCATAAAAAATAGGTATATCGAAAGTCTCCATAAACTTACCCGCATAAATAATATGAAGAGCCCAAAATACTGAACATAAAATTACTAACGCATCACCTAACATTACTTCTGAATTAGAAAAATCACTTAAAAGATAAACACCAAAAATACATAGGCCTATCGAAGGCCAAATACTCCAGTGAACTTTAGTCGAGTAAATAAAAAACAATAAGATTGGTACTAATGGTACATAAAATACTGTAAAGAAAGCAGCATTTGCTATATTTGTGTATTGAAGAGAAGCTTGTTGTAAAAAAGTTCCTAAAAATAAAGATACGCCCATAAAAATAAGATATTTATAAAAAAGTTTTGATTTTGAACTGATTTCTTGAACTATTTTTTTTCTCTCAAATACTAATGCAATTGGCAAAATTGTAATAAAACCAACAATAAATCTTGAAAAATTAAAAGTTAAAGGGCCAATATTATCCATTCCAGTGTCTTGAGCAATAAATGCTGTCCCCCAAATAAATGTTGTAACTAGGGCACAAAACATTGAAAAAGACTTGCTCATTTTCATATTCATTAATTTATGATTAAATTTTATTAGTAAATACCGTTCATTCTACAAGAACTATCGAAATCTTCTTTATTAATATAACAACCAGATATTTTTCTAGTACCATCAAAAGAACCTCTGCCATGAAGAACGCGCCAATTATTAAATATCAATAATTCTCCAGGTTTTAAAATATGCCTCCATTGATATTCTTTGTTATTAGCCATTAAATCGAATTTTCTTATAGCTTCATAAAATTTAATTGTTAAATCTTTTTTAAACCTGAATGGTGCTCTATCATAATTATTGAAACTTACTTGGAAAAGTTCTTTATTAGAGTCTAAATTAAATATTGGTCTTTCTGCTTCTAAGAAAACACCATCGCCAATGTAGCTTCCTCTAACATTTACAGTTGAAAGAACATCAAATAGTTCTTTATTATCTTTTTTTATCACTTCAGCAATTTTAAACCCATCTACCATTATCGAATCTCCACCTTTGGCTTTATATTCGCAACAAAGAAGTAATTGTAAACCTGGAGCATCATTACTGTATGTTGCGTCTGTATGAGGTCTTAATTCTTCTTGAGTATAAGCACTATCTGCTTTATCCTCATTAGATTCAAAACTCCATAAGCTACCAAAAATAGAATTTCTTACATAACCAATTTTATTTACAATATTTTCAACTGAACTAATTTCTGTTTTACAATTTTTTACTACAGAAAATCCATATTGATGCAGTATTTTTAGAAATTTTTTATAACCCTCAATTGATTGGATAGTTTCAAAATCAATATAAATTTGCTCATCTAAATCATTTTCTTTCCATAATTTTAACCTGTTGATTTTTGATTTATTATTTAGTGAGTTATTTAATAAAAACTCATATGAATAATTTACAGGTTTTTGTAAATCTGGCCATAATATTTGTATAAATTTTCCATTATCCAGAATTTCAGCACTTCTAATTTTAATTTTGAAGTCTAAGGTTGCTGTAAATGTTTTTCTTTGATTTGATCTTTTATCCCAGTTTATCTCATCCCTTGCATGGTCTCTAAGCCATATATTTGGATAAATTTCTTCTCTTTCGCTGTTAAAATATACATGAAGATCATCAGGTAAAATTTTTATTTTTTTAATCATGTGGCTAAATTATATGCAAAATTTGGTCCTAAATTATATTTTAAATCATTATTGAATTTAGCTGCCTCAGCACCATCAATAATTCTATGATCATAAGATAGTGACAATGGTAAAATTGTACGGGGAATAAATTTACCATTGAAAAATAGTTGTTTTTTATAAGATCTGCCTACACCAAGAATTGCAACTTCAGGATAATTAATTATTGGTGTAAAAAATGAACCACCTATTCCACCTAAACTAGTAATTGTCATAGATCCTCCAAAAAATTCTTTTTTATCTATTTTTAAATTTTTACAATCGTCACTCACTTTTTTTAATTCTTTACTCAAATGATTAATATCTTTTTCATTTACATTTCTTATTTTTGGCACCATTAAACCGTGTGGAGTATCTACAGCTATTCCAATATGGAAATATTTTTTTAAAGTTATTTTTCCATTTTCAATATCGTCAATTGATGAATTAAATATTGGAAATTTTTTTAAAGACAAAAAAATTGCTTTTATAATAAAGGCTAAAGGAGTAATTTTTTTTTTTTCTCCAGTAAAATTATCTGTCAATGAATTTCTAAAATCTTCTAATTCAGTTATATCTGCTTCATCATGATTTGTAACATGAGGAATAGTCTTCCAAGAATTACTTAAATGAGGTGCTGCTATTTTTTTTACTCTTGGAATATCTTTAATTTCAATTTGTCCAAATGCCGAATGTTCATACTCTATTTTAACTGATTTATTTTTTATTTCATTTCTAGGATCTTCAGATTTATTTATATTTGAAGATACAAAATCTTTTATATCTTTTTCAATTACTCTTCCGATTCTTTCACTTCCTGAAACTTTACTTATATCTACACCTAGCTCTCTTGCAAACTTCCTTGCTTTAGGACTTGCTGATGTTTTATTTAAATTTTTTTCTATATTTTCTGCCATCTATAATTTTGTTGGCATTGGTTTATTTTTGTCAATATTATATTTTTTAATTGCTTCTTTCGCATATTTCGAAGCAATTAACTGTTCATTAGCCAATACACTTAAACTGTATGCAACAATATGTTCTTTATCAACTTCAAAAAATTTTCTTAAGCTTTTTCTAGTATCACTTCTTCCATATCCATCTGTGCCAAGAGAATAAAAACTTTTTGATGTATAAGGTCTAATTTGATCTGAATTAATTCTCATATAATCAGATGCAGCTAAAATTGGGCCATCTTTTTTTCCCAAACATTTTTCAACATAAGAAACTTTTTTATTTTCTCCAGGATTTAATAAATTATATCTTTCAGTTTCCAAACCATCTCTTCTTAACTCGTTAAAGCTTGTAACGCTCCATACTTCGCTATCTATTTGATAATCTTTTTGTAAAATTTCAGCAGCTAACATCATTTCTCTAAGTATTGCTCCTGATCCTAATAGTTGAATTTTATTTTTTTTATAATTTGAATAATCCTTAATTTTATACATACCTTTTAAAATTCCATCTTCACAATCTTTATCCTTTGGAATATCTGGATGAGTATAATTTTCATTCATAGTTGTAATATAATAAAAAACATTTTCATTTTTTTCATGCATTCTTCTTAATCCTTCTCTAAAAATAACTGCTAACTCATAATGAAAAGTAGGATCATATGATATGCAGTTAGGTATCGTTGATGCAATTAGATGACTATGTCCATCTTGGTGCTGCAAACCTTCTCCAGCTAAAGTTGTTCTACCGGCTGTTGCTCCTATTAAGAATCCTCTAGCCTGACTATCTCCAGCTGCCCAAGCAAAATCCCCAATTCTTTGAAAACCAAACATCGAATAGAATAGATAAATTGGAACCATTTCAATATCATGGTTAGAATAAGATGTCCCTGCAGCAATCCATGAGGAAATCGATCCTGCTTCTGTTATTCCTTCTTCTAAAACTTGTCCACTTTTTTCTTCTTTATAAGATGAAAGTTGAGCAGAATCTTCTGGTTCATATTTTTGACCTTCGTGGGCATAGATTCCTATTTTTTGAAAAAAACCTTCCATGCCAAAAGTTCTGGCTTCATCTGGGATAATAGGAACTAATTTAGGTGCCACATTTTTATCTCTTAATAAATTAGTCAATAACCTTACTAGAGCCATTGTAGTTGACATTTGTTTTTCGCCAGTTGAAACTTTCATAAAATCAAAAATATCTTTATTTGGAGTTTTAATTGGTTTTGAATATGATGTTCTTTCTGGAATAAAGCCACCTAATTCCATTCTTCTTTTTTTTAAATACTTTATTTCTTCAGAATTTTCATCTGGTTTAAAATATTCTATGTTTTTTAACTTGATCATCTGTGAGTGGTACATCAAATCTATCTCTATAATACAGCAAATCATCTACATCTAATTTTTTTTGCTGATGTGTTGTGTTAACACTTTCACCAGTTTTACCCATTCCATAACCTTTTATAGTTTTCGCTATTATCACTGTTGGGCTTCCGATATTTTTTATTGCTTTGTCATAAGCTGCATAAACTTTATGAGGATCATGACCACCTCTATTTAATCTCCATATATCTTTATCTGACATAGCTGAAACTAACTCTGTTGTTTCAGGGTATTTTCCAAAAAATTTTTCTCTTACATAAAGACCATTTCTAGCCTTAAATGCTTGATATTCTCCATCAACTGTTTCGTTCATTATTTTAACTAGATGACCTGTTTTATCATTAGCTAACAAAGAGTCCCAATAAGATCCCCAGATTACTTTTATAACATTCCATCCTCCTCCTCTAAAAATACCCTCAAGTTCTTGAATAATTTTACCATTTCCTCTAACTGGACCATCCAATCTTTGAAGATTACAATTAATTACAAAAATTAAATTATCTAATTTTTCTCTTGCAGCCAAACCTATTGCTCCTAAAGACTCTGGTTCATCCATTTCTCCATCTCCAAGAAATGCCCAAACTTTTCTACCTTCATCTTTAATTAAACCTCTATTAATTAAATATTTCATAAATCTAGCTTGATATATTGCTAACATTGGTCCAAGGCCCATTGAAACAGTTGGAAACTGCCAAAATTTTGGCATTAACCAAGGATGTGGATAGGAAGAGAGTCCATCATTTTTTACTTCCTGCCTAAAACTATTTAATTGTTTTTCGGTCAATCTTCCTTCGAGGAAAGCTCTTGCATACATACCGGGTGCACTATGACCTTGAAAATAAACTAGATCTCCACCAAATTTATTATTTTTAGCTCTCCAAAAATGATTCATACCAACATCATACAAAGTTGCAGCTGATGCAAATGTTCCAATATGACCTCCCAGCTCTGGAAATTTTTTATTCGCTTTAACAACCATTGCAGCAGCATTCCATCTTATGAAGGATCTAATTTTACGTTCAATATTTTGATCACCCGGTGATTTTTTTTCTTCTTCTGGGGGTATGGTATTTATATAAGGAGTTGTCTGAGTATAAGGAATTCTAGAACCAGCTTTATAAGACTGATCTATTAATTGTTTTATTAAAAAATGAGCCCTCTCCGAACCATCATTTTGAAGAACTGCACTTAATGAGTCAAGCCACTCTTTAGTTTCGACTGGATCTATATCATCATTACTAATCACCATCTTAACTTCATTCTCAATTTTTTTAACTTCAATTTTTTTTTGAGTTTTTTCTTCGGTTTTTATTGTTCCTTCAGCTTCTTGTATAATTTTTTCTGTTATAGGAGGTATTTTTTCATCTATTTGTTTTTTTGCAGATGTTTTATTATTTTGTTTTTCACTAGAAGATAATGTTAAAATTAAATCACCTTTAGAAACTTTATCACCTATTTTTACTTTAATATTTTCAATAACGCCTTCGTAGTTTGAGGGAACTTCAACACTTGATTTATCACTTTCTAAGGTTACTACAGAATCGTTTTTATTGATTCTATCGCCTTTTTTTACCAAGACTTCTATTATCTCTACATTTTCAAAATCACCAATGTCTGGAACTAATAGTTCTAAACTCATAATATAGTTTAATATACATCAATATTTGCTAAATAAATAATTTACATTAATAATAAAGCAAAATTTAAAAAAATGCGCCTGTAGCTCAATTGGATAGAGCGCTTGGCTACGGACCAGGAGGTTCTGGGTTCAACTCCTAGCAGGCGCACCAAAAAAGAGGTAAAATGAGAGTATCCTTACAAAAATCTGTAATTTATTTTTTTTGCTTGGTATTGATATTACTATTTATAATTACAATATTAATCTAATGACAAAAAAATTTGAACAGTTAAGCATTAAGCCTGGATATATGAGACATAATGGTGGACTTTTATTCAGAAAAATATCGAAATATGAATACGAATTCAAAACTAAAATAGAAAAAAACCAACTAAATATGGCAGGAATTACTCATGGTGGTTATATAGCCTCTATTATCGATGCTGGAGCTGGTACAGGCGCACATAGATCAACAAATAATAAACCTTGTGTAACTATTTCATTAGATATTAATTTTATTAGTTCAACTAAATTAGGTGATGAAGTTATTGGATTTACTAAAATTCAAAAAGTAACAAATAGTATGGTTTTCTTAATATGCCATCTAGAATGTAAGGGTAAATTAATTGCTTCTGCATCAGGTATATGGAAAATATTAAAAAAACCTCTGCCTAACGCTGGCTTTGGTGGCTAGTTAGTTCGTCTCATATTTAAAAAACCAAAAACAAATATTAAAAGTAATGCAATTGGATATATTATTATTTTGTCTGGTCTATTTAAGTTTTCAATTTTAAATTCAGTTATAATATCTCCCATCTCAATCCCAGATTTTTTTGCAAGTCCATTCCATTTTATTGTATCAACTAGTATTTTGTTATCTTGCTCCATTAGATTAACTCCATATTCTTGAAAACTAAAATTCTCTTTAAATGTATTCTTTTTAATTACAAATAATTTATATCTTTCTCCATATTCACTTTCTCTGGTAACCTTTATTCTCACTTCTTTATCTGAATCTAATTTTGAATTTTGAATCTGATTAATATCAAAATAATTATATTTAGGATAAAATTTATTTAAAACAAACTCTGGAGCAAGAAATGATATTGAAATTACAAGAAAAATTATAGTCTCATACCATTTTAATTTATTAATAAACCATCCTTGTGTGGCTGATGTAAATATTAAAATGCCAATCAAAGAAGTTACAATAATTAAAAGTGCATGCCAAAAGTTTTCAACACCTATCAACAATAATTCATGATTAAATAAAAATACTATAGGGAGAATTCCAGTTCTTAAACTATACCAAAATGCTTGTACTCCTGTTCTAAGTGGATCTCCTCCTGATATAGCTGCTGCAGCGTATGACGCAAGACCCACTGGAGGAGTAACGTCAGCCATTAAACCAAAATAAAAAACAAATAGATGGACTGCTATCAATGGAAATATAAAACCTGAAGCATTACCCACATCTACTAGAACTGTCGCCATAAGTGATGCAACTACAACGTAGTTAGCAGTAGTTGGAAGCCCCATACCTAGAAGCAAACATAAAATTATTGTTAAGAACAAAAGTATCATTACATTATCTTTAGCAATTGACTCTATAACAATAATCAAATTAGTACTTAGGCCAGTTGATCCAACTGCACCAACAATTATACCCGCTGTAGCTATTGCAATACCTACTCCAACCATATTAACAGCACCTTTTTCAAATCCAACTATCGTCTGATTATACCAAACTATTAATGCATCTTTAAAATTAGCTTCTTTAATAATTTTATTTACTAGGTTGACTAATATTAGAGATAAGGTTGCATAAAATATTGAATATGATGCAGTAAATCTCATAAAAACTAATAAATAAACTAAAACAAAAATAGGAATTAAAAAATGAAGTCCAGAAAGAAAAGTTTTTTTTAGGTTAGGAACTTCATCGTCTTCCATTCCTTTAAGATTTAATTTTAACGCTTCTAAATGAGAAATATAAAACAATGCAATATATGAAATTATTGCTGGCAAAAATGCATGTTTAACAACTTCAAAGTATGTCACGCCAATAAAACTTGCCATTACAAATGCTGCAGCTCCCATCACAGGTGGCATTATTTGACCATTAACAGATGATGATACTTCTATTGCTCCTGCCTTTTCTTTAGAAAAACCAGTATTTTTCATTATAGGTATTGTAAAAGTTCCAGTGGTAACAGTATTTGCAATCGATGATCCAGATATTAAACCAGTCATACCTGATCCTAAAATTGCAGCTTTAGCTGGACCACCTATCATTTTTCCAACCATTGCAAAAGCTAAATTTAAAAAATATTTTCCTCCACCTGCGGTTTCTAATAATGCACCAAACAAAACAAATAAAAATATGAAATCTACAGAAACTCCAATTGGTATTCCAAAAATAGCTTCCTGATCAAACCATTGAAATCCTACAAGTCTTTTGAGTGATAAACCTCCGTGAGATATCATTTCAGGAGCATATTTTCCAAAATAAGAGAATAATAAAAAGCAGATTGCTATAATAACTAATGGAATTCCAATCACTCTTCTTGTTGCTTCAAGTAATATTAGTATTCCACAAATACCAATTATTAATTCTATAGGTATTGTTAAATCTTCAGTTAAATTAATTTTTAATAAAATGCCTCCTCTGTCTACTAATTGATCATAAAATAAATAAATATAGAGGCAACAAAACGCTGCTATGAAACTTATTAGAACATCTATTACTGATATTTTTTTTCCTCTTGAATAAGGAAATATTAAAAATGCAAGTAATAATGCGAAACCTAAGTGAATAGCTCTAGCTGGCAAACCCTTAAACATACCAATATTAAACCAAAATGGAAAAGGGGAGGCATACCAAAGTTGAAATAAAGACCAAATAATTGCTATTGCTGCAACAATTTTTAAATGAATTCCAGTAATATTTCTAGTAGGAGATAAATCTTCCTGAATTTTAGTTTTAATTTTTTTACTTTTATTTTGATCCATTTAAAATGTTATATTACTACAAAAAAAAAGGCCCAACAAATATATTGGGCCTTTTTTAATTTCTTTATTGTATGGATTACATTAACCCAACTTCTTTATAGTATCTTTTAGCACCCTCGTGTAAAGGAGCTGATAATCCATCTGCAATCATGTCTTCCTTTTTTAAAGGAGCAAAAGCAGGATGCTGTTTTCTAAAATCATCAAAGTTTTCAAAAACAGCTTTTACTACTAAATAAACAAGATCTGCTTCAACTGCATTACTAGTTACAACAGTAGCTTTAACACCAAAAGTAGTAGCATCAGAAGTTTGTCCTGTATAAGTTCCTGCAGGAATTACTGCTTTAGCATAATAATCGGCTCCATCAATTAATCCTTGAACAGGTCCACCTGTAAGATTAATTGGTCTTGCTTTAGCTGCACAAGTAGCTGCTTGCTCCATAGCTCCATTAGGAAATCCAACAGAATAACCATATGCATCTATTTTACCATCACAAAGGGCCTTTACTTGTTCAGAAGAAGTTAATTCAGTAACAGATTTAAAGTAGCTATTATTTACACCCATTGCCTTCATAAGCTCTTCCATGGTTCCTCTTTGACCAGAACCAGGATTTCCTATGTTAACAACTTTGCCTTTTAGGCCTTTAAAATCCTTAATACCAGATTTTTTACTTGCCCAAATTTGGAATGGCTCATTATGGACTGAAAAAACTGCTCTTAGACCTTTGAATTGTTTTCCTTCCCATTTACTTGAACCATTAACTGCATGAAATTGCCAATCTGATTGAGCAACACCAAATTGAAACTCACCTTCTTTAATTTGGCCAATATTATAGTTAGATCCTCCTGTTGAAGGAGCTGTACATCTATAAGCTTTATCTATACCTTTTTTTCTTCCATGTTCTTTTGCAATAGCTGACTTATGCAACATTTTGCAAATAGCATTACCAGTTTGGAAATAAACTCCAGTTGGCCCACCTGTTCCTATCGTAAAGAACTCTGCAGATTTTGCTACAGTATTAAAAGAAAACAATGCAGCAAAAATAATTAGAGCACTTGATAGGGTAGATAATATTTTTCTCATTTCACCTCTCTCTAGTTAGTTATAATCAATAATTGAAACAAAATTTAATAAGATTGTCCAGAAGATTTTTAGAATAATTCTAATATATACTAGCCTTTTTCAACCCAATCTTTAAGTCTTTTAGTTCCTTCAATAATTTTTGGTGCATATTTTTTAATTAAACCTTCGTCAACTTTTGTATCTAAATTTATATTTGACATAAAATTTTTTCCATCAAAATCTGTATAACTTAAACGACTTATCATTTTTTCAGCTGAAAAACCAAAGTCAGATCCTGGTAAAATTGCTACACCTTTTTTTTTTAAAATATCTTTGCACATTTCTGTTGATGAATTAAATGTTTTATTTAAAAATTCTGGCATTAAGTAAAAGCCACCCATTGGTTTGCTAATGATAACATTATTCGACTTTAAGTTATTATAAACATACTCGCCAATTCCACTTAGAATTTTTTTTGACTTTAAAATAAAGTCTTTGTGATCATCTTTAAAAGCTGAAATTGCAGCATATTGAATTGGTGCACTAACTGCCGAAAATGTTTCGCTAGCTAAAACTTTCATAGAGTTTTTTAGCTTATTTAATTCATTTGGAATTACAAAGTAACCTAGCCTCCAACCTCCAGCTCCACACCATTTACTAAGCCCATTACTAATAATAACATTTTCTGGACAAAAATTAGAAATTGATTCATAATTTTCATCAAAAGTTAATTCAGAATAAATTTCATCAGATAAGACCATTATTTTATATTTTTTTACAATTTGACTAATTGATTTTATATTCTTGCATACTTGACCCGAAGGATTATTTGGAGAATTAAGAATCAATAAATAATTCTTTTTTTTATTTTTAATCACTAATTTTTCAATGCTATCTGCAGATGGATACCAATTATTTTCTGGAAAAGTTTCAATCCAGTGGTATTTGTTATCTGCTATTATTGATTGAGGTTTATAGGATACCCAGCTAGGCGAAGGAAGTATTATATCTCCATCAAAAGAAATATGAAGTAAAAACATAAGCTCTTTTGATCCTGGTCCTACAATTACTTGCTCAGGTGAAATATTTATATTTTTTTTTTTTGACTCATAAATAGAAATAGCTTTTCTTAGTTCTTGTAAACCTTGAATAGGTAAATAACTTTTTTGATGAGCATTTTTCTTTAATTCATCTACAATTTTATCAGGAACTGGAAATGGAGATTGTCCAAAACCAAATTTAATTATAGTTTTCCCTTCTTTTTCTAAATTTTTTGAAATTTCATTTATCTTTAGTGTTGCAGATAAATCTAAATTTTTTATTTTATTTTTTATCATTATGTCTTTAATTGTTTTAAATTTTTATACTGTTTTAAAACATTTGGATTTGCTAGTGCTTGAATGTTTTTAATTTTATTTCCTTCTATTATATTTTTAACAGCTAACTCAACAATTTTACCATTTTTTGTTCTAGGAATATCATTGACCTGGATAATCTTTGAAGGTACATGCCTTGGAGATGCTTGAATTCTTATAGCTTTTTTAAGTTTTTCAATAAAAAAATTGTTTAATGAGTTGGGTTTATTTAATATTAAAAATAATATAATCCTCACATCATTATCCCAAGACTGGCTTACAACAATAGACTCTTTTACATTTTTAAATTTTTCTACAACTGAATAAATCTCTGCTGTTCCAAGTCTTACTCCACCTGGATTTAATGTAGCATCTGACCTTCCATATATAACATAACCACCATTTTTTTTTCTTTCTGCGTAGTCACCATGATGCCATACGTTTTTAAACTTTTTAAAATATGCTTTTTTATATTTTGTGTTATTTCTGTCGTTCCAAAATAATTTTGGCATTGACGGGAATGGAGATTTACATACTAGTTCCCCTTTTTTATTTATTAATGATTTGCCTCTATCTGAAAACACATCAGCATTCATTCCTAGACCATTATTTTGGATTTGTCCTTTATATACAGGTGAGTAGATATTCCCTAAAACAAAACATGAAACTAAATCAGTACCTCCTGCGATAGAAGCTAAATGGACATTTTTTTTTATATTACGATAAACATATTCAAAATTATCGCCTGAAAGAGGTGATCCTGTTGAACAAATTGTTTTTAAACTTTTTAATTTAAATTTTTGTTTTATTTTAATTTTTAATTTTCTTAATTGATCAATATACTTAGCACTTACTCCAAAAAGAGTAATTTTTTCGTTTTCTGCAATTTCGAATAATAAATCATGTTTTTTATACATTGGGAAACCATCAAATAATACAATCGATACCTTTGATGCTAGAAATGTTATTAACCAATTCCACATCATCCAGCCACATGTGGTAAAATAAAAAACGTTATCTCCAGGTTTAGCTTCACAATGTAATTGGTGTTCTTTTAAATGTTGTAATAAAACTCCACCTGATCGATGACATATACATTTTGGCTTTCCTGTAGTTCCACTTGAATATAAGATTGCTAATTCATGATCAAAACTAAATTTTTTAAATTTAATTTCATTATATTTAGTTTTATAAATATGAGATAAATTGTGAAGTTTTACATTTTTTATTTTTTTTTGCTTTAAATATTTTTTTCCAGGATAATTTACTATTATAACAGTTTTTATAGATTTTATATTATTCAAAATTACTGGTAGTCTTTCTAAAATATTTATCTCTTTACCATTATAATAGTATCTATCTGTAATAATTAACACCTTTGGTTTAATTTGAGAAAATCTTTCTATTACACCTAAAGGGCCAAAATCAGGAGAACACGAAGACCATATGGCACCAATGGATGAAGCAGCCAAAAAGCAT
>CACHFK010000021.1 GCA_902579085.1 uncultured Pelagibacteraceae bacterium
TACATTTCAAAACGATAAGGAAAAATATGTAAATTTAAATTATGACAAATCATCAAATAAATTTATAATTGACGGATCCTCATACAAGGGTGAGGCTAGCTCAGAATGTATAATAGGAAACTGGTGGAATCATAAGATTTTTCAATCAAGCAAACAAATTAGTCCTCTTTCGGGAAGTGTTAAAGAGCAAGTTGTAACTTTTATCGGTAAAGAAAAAATTACTATTAATAATAAAGAATATTTAACCGAACATTATAAATTAAAATCAAAAGATGATAGTTTGCCTAATGATAAGAAATTAAATTTTGATATATGGTACAATCCAGAAAGCAATTTGATAATAAGAGTTTCTTATTCTAAAATGGGAAATTGGGAATATAAATTAAAAAATTTTGAATAATGTCTATTTGGGGAAGTCTAATTGGTGGAATGATTGGTTTATCTCTAGGAGGACCTTTTGGAATGTTGCTTGGTTCTTTAATAGGAGGAAAAATATCTAGAGCGAAATCTAGAGCTGGCCTTGGTTCTTTTGCTCAACCTCAACAAATTTTTGCTTTATCTCTAATAGTCTTATCTGCCAAACTAAGTAAAGCTGATGGTCAGGTAAGCAAGGAGGAGCTAATAGCTGTCAAAGATAAACTAAGAATTCCAGATAATGAGTTAGATCAAGTAGGAAAAATATTTAATAAGGCAAAGGAGGAAAGTGCTGGCTATGAGCAATATGCTCAACAAATTGCTCAAATTTACAAAGGAAATATTAATGTATTAGAAGAAGTTATAAATATACTATTTTATATAGCAGAAGCAGATGGGAAAATTAGTGACTCTGAACTTCAAATGATTGAGCGCATTGCTCAGATATTTGGATTAAGTGAAATTCAATTTAACAGTATAAAGGAAAGCAGAAAATCTTCAGATAAACTTAACCCGTATATAGTTTTAGAAAGCAAACCTGATGATAAAATTGATATTATAAGGAAAAGATACTTAAGATTAAGTAAAGAACATCATCCTGATTTACTTATGAGCAAAGGTGTTCCTCAAGAAGTTATAGATGAAAGTAAAGCAAAAATGAGGGCAATTAACTCTGCATGGGATCAAGTTCAAAAACTAAAGTCTAATTAAAATTGTTCAGACTCTGTTGATCCTTCCATTGCCGTAGTAGAACTTTTTCCCGAACTAATCGTATTTGAAACTGCATCAAAATAAGATGTTCCTACTTCTCGTTGATGTTTAACACTCGTATAACCATCTTTTTCTCTTGAAAATTCATGTTGTTGAATTTTCGAGTAGGCAGTCATACCTTCGGTTTTATATTTTTCAGCTAGTTCAAATATTGCGATGTTTTGGGTATGAAATCCTGCAAGAGTAATGAACTGAAATTTATAACCCATTTCTCCAATTTTTTTTTGGAATGAAGCAATTTCATCATCAGATAAATGTTTTTTCCAGTTAAATGAAGGTGAACAATTATAAGCTAATAATTTTCCAGGAAATTTTTCATGAATTGCATCTGCAAATTTTTTTGCTTCTTCTAAATTAGGAGTAGCAGTTTCACACCATATTAAATCTGCATAAGGTGCATACGCAAGTCCTCTTGAGATTGCTTGTTGAATTCCCTCTTTTACATAAAAGAATCCTTCGGGAGATCTTTCGCCAGTTAAAAATGGTTTATCATTTTCATCGAAATCATTAGTAATCAATTTAGCAGCATTAGCATCTGTTCTTGCGAGAATTATAAGAGGGACATCAGCAATATCAGCGGCTAATCTTGCAGCCTTTAGGTTTCTAACCATAGTGCCTGTCGGCACCAAAACTTTACCACCCATATGCCCACACTTTTTCTCACTAGCAAGTTGATCTTCAAAATGTACACCTGCAGCCCCAGCTTTTATAAATTTTTTTGCAAGTTCAAATACATTTAAAGGTCCACCAAAACCAGCTTCTCCATCAGCAATAATTGGTAACATGTAGTCAACTCTTTTACTTTCTTCCATATCACCATCAATTATTTCCATGTGCTGGATTTGATCTGCTCTGGTTAAAGAGTTGTTCATTGCTTCGACTAATTTTGGAGCGCTATCGTAAGGATATAATGATTGATCTGGATACATTTCTCCAGCGCTGTTCGCATCTGCAGCTACTTGCCAACCGCTAAGATATATTGCCTTTAATCCTGCTTTTGCATGTTGAACAGCATGATTTCCAGAAAGAGAGCCAAGAGTATTTATATAAGGTTCCGAATTTAATAATTTCCACAATTTTTGAGATTGATGCTTGCACATTGAATACTCAATTTTAACCGATCCTTTTAACCTTTCTACTTCCTCTGGAGTATAATCTCTTTTTATTCCTGCAAATCTCTTTAAATCATAAGACACGTTTTCTGCTGACATAATTACAATTCCCTCTATTAATGATGGTTAAATTTAATTTAAAACTATGAACTAGTTATTTTGAGTAAATTCTTCTGTAAACTCGTTCATGCCACTTGATCCCCAATCACAATGATCATCTCTTAGATAAACCCCTCTAGTTTGATGCTCAGATTGCTCTTGTTGACTAGTGATTTGTTGGTTATTTTCAGTGCTTTTAATTTTATTTTTTTCCATTATGTAAATTTTATAATTTACATAATTTACAAAATCTACTTAATAATTGATTTTACTTGTAAATATCATAAATTTCTTGTAAAAATAAATTTACAAAATTTACTAATAGTAAAATGAGTAAAATAGACAATAAAATTGGACCAAAAATAAAGGCTTTTAGAAGGCAATTGGGGATACAGGCTAATAAACTTGCTGAGGAACTTAATATTTCTCCAAGTTATTTAAATCTTATTGAAAAAGGTGAAAGAAAAATAGATGGGGATTTGCTACTAAAAGTCTGTGAAAAGTTAAGAATAGAACTCTCGGATTTGACGAGTAAAACAGATTTAAATCTAGAAAATAATATTTCTGAATTATTAAGTGATGAGTTGTTTGAAGACTTAGATATTCTAGGTCCTGAAGTAAAAGATTTAGTTAATACAAATCCAAAAATTGCAAAAGCTTTGATTAAGTTAGGTGATAACTTTAAACAAAAAGATCATGAAATTGTTAACAAACTTGAAAATATATCTGGAAAAATAATTGATAGTAGAAAAGCAGCTTTTCCTGGAGAGGTTATATCTGATTTTTTACAAGAAAATAAAAATTTTTTTCCAAAATTAGAAAATTTTGCAGATAATATTTTTGAAAAAGTTAAACAAAATAATAGAACAAGATATATAGCTCTTTGCGATTTTTTAAAAAGCGAATATGGTATAACTGTTAAAGATGTTATTCCTGAAGAAGGAAAACCTTTTTCAAAAATATATAAATCAAAGCAGAAAGAGTTATTTTTATCTGATTACCTTTCTCTTGAAACCAAAAAATTACATGCTGCAGCACAAATTTCACAAGAAGGAGCATCAAAAGAAATAGATGAATACTTATCATCATTTAGCTTTCCATCAGAAGAAGCAAAAAAATTAACAAGAGTTGCATTATTAAACTATTGTGGAGCTGCAATTTTAATGCCTTACAAACTTTTTCATAAAGAATGTAAAGAATTAAAATACGATTTAGAGCTTTTACAAAATACATTTGCCACATCTTTTGAACAAGTTGCTCATAGAGTGACTTGTTTACAAGATCCTGATCTTCCAGGCATACCTTTTCATTTTTTAAGAGTTGATGTTGCGGGCAATATTTCAAAAAGATTTTCATTATCAGGAATTGAGATACCGCGTTACGGTGGTGCGTGTCCAAGATGGAATGTTTATTCAGCCTTTTCAAGACCTGGGGTAATTCAAGCTGCAGTGAGTAAAATGACCAATGGAGAAAAATATGTATGTATTGCAAGGACAGTAGAAAAAGGAGTTGGTAGATATGGACAAAAAAAAAGCATATTATCAATTGGACTTGGATGTGAAGCTAAATATGCAAAAGAATTTGTTTATACTGAAAATTTAGATTTAAATGATAAAAAGTCAGAATTACCGATAGGTGTGTCTTGTAGAACTTGTGATAGATTAGATTGTTCTCAAAGAGCATTTCCGCCATTGCACAAAAAATTTGATATTGATATTAATTCAAGAGGTGTTTCCGTTTATGTAAGCGAGTAAAAAAGTCTTTATTTTACTTAACTTTACTCTTTTTTATTTCTTTTTCTTGAGATTAATTGAGTCAAAGCATCAACCATAATATCAGAAGCTTTAAAAATTTCGCTTGGTTTAAACTCGTGAGAAAAGTTTTTTTCTTCATTAGACTTATCTTCAATTACTATACCTTTATCTGGAGAATTATCTTTAATATAAATTAGTATTAACCATTCTTCATCTATAGACTCATCCCATTTAATAAATATTTCTCCCGTTTCAAATCTTCTATCAATACATTTTAATATCGACATATGTCTTGTAATATATCTCTTATTTAATTGGAAAACTAAGCTATTGGCACTTCTATAAAAACTTTCTAAAGCTAGCTCTATTTTTTGTCTTGATAAATAATATTCTCTTTCTTTTTGTAAAAGAATTTCTCTATCATCGCCTTCTCTTATTTTAACTCCAAGAGCCTCGACTCTTTCTCTTATTTTTTGATCTCTTATAAGTCGATATTTATTTTTTAATTGTTCTATTCTTTCTTGAAGACCAGAATAGTCTTCTCTTTTTTCTCTTAATGATATTTTTTCTAATTTTTCAAGTTCTTTAACTTCTCTAACTCTAAATTTTTCAATTTGTCTATCAAGTTTAATTTCTTCTAAAAATTTTTTCTGTCTTTCTGCCTGTTCTTTTCTTAAAATAGCCTGTTCTTTTCGTAAAAATAATTTTATATCTTTATTTCTTTCTCTTTCTAATCTCTGTTCATCTTTTAATTGTTTTTCTTTTATCTTAAATTGAATTGCCTCTTCCTCTTTCTTTTCTTTCTCTATTTTTAATTTTTCTAATTCAGCCTTTTCAATAGCTTCTAATTTTAATCTTCTTTTTTCTTCGAATCTTAATAATTTAAATTTTTGTATCTTCTCCTCGATTTTTTGAAAAAATTTTGCAATAAATCTATCAATAGCTAAAAAGTCAATTTTAAATTTGAAGCTAAAATTTGACTTAATATTTTCTTCTAATCTTACAGATTTTGAAATCAGGTTTTCTGATCTTTTTTTTATAGGTTTTTTAAATATTATTTTTTTTGATTTTTTTCTAAATTTTTTGTTTTTACTTAATTTTTTTCTCTTTGTTATTTTTTTTCTTTTTTTAATTTTAATTTTAATGTTTTTTTTTGATTTTCTTAAATTAAAAATTTTTCTTTTAATCTTTCTTGCTTTTTTTCTTTTTTTTTTCATTGATTTAATTTATCGATTTATCAGTAATAAATTAATAAATATAGTCTCTAGTAGTTGGGGCTGATACGTTATCCTTAGTTAATTGTAACTGAAATACAACCTGATCTCCCCATTTGAATGCCATTTCGCAACTAGCAAGGTAAAATTCCCACATTCTAAAAAATTTTTCATCAAACATTTCTAAAACTGTTGTTTTTTTTGATAAAAATCTTTCTTTCCAATTTCTCAGAGTATGAGAATAGTGCATCCTTAATACTTCAATATCAGAAATAATCAGCCCAGAATCTTCAATTGGTCTGGCTATTTGGCTCAAACTTGGAGTATATCCTCCTGGAAAAATATACTTTGTAATCCAGGGATGAGGGTTTCTTGGAGGGTTGCTTGACCCAATTGTATGAATAAGAGCTATACCATTTTCATTCAAAAGTTTTGATACGGTGTTAAAATATTTTTTATAAAATTTTCTTCCAACATGTTCGAACATTCCAACACTAACTATTCTGTCAAATTTTTCATTTAATTCTCTGTAGTCTATTAATTTAAATTCGACTTGGTTTCCTAAATTCATTTCTTTAGCTTTATTTTTACTAAATTCTAATTGATTTTCTGAAAGTGTAATTCCTGTAACATATGCATTGGTTTTTTGTGCGATATTTATTGCTAAAGTACCCCAACCAGAACCTATATCTAAAACTTTTTGATTAGGTTTAATATTAAGTTTTTTTATTATATGATTCATCTTATTTTCTTGTGCCTGCTCTAAAGTTTCATTTTCATTTTTAAAATATGCACACGAATATTGTCTATTAGCGTCTAAGAACAGATCATAAAGTTTTTCTGAAATATCATAGTGATGACTAACATTATTTTTCGAAACTAAACCTTTATTAAAATTTGTTAAATACCTATAAGTTCCTTTTATTTTATTAAGTATTTTTCCATAAATATTTATGTCATTTCTACCTATATTTTTTAAAGCAATTTCTAAAAAATCTGTGAGTGTTCCATTCTCAATAATCAAAGATCCATTTGTATAAGCTTCACCAAAGTATAAATCAGGGTTTAAAAGTAATTTATAATTTAAATTTTTATCTAGTAATTTTATTATTATTGGATTTTCTTTAATAGGTTTTCCAATTACATATTTTTTAGAATCAGAATCAATCAAAATAAATCCATCATATTTAAATAAATTATTAAGAAAGTTTATCAAATTCATACTATGCAGCTTTTAAATTTGTAATATTAAAGTCTAATTTATTCAAACTTGAAAGCATTTCTTTTTCATCTGCCTCTGATAAAAGTTTTAATGGAGGAAGAATATTTTTATATATTTTATCTTTCTTAGACATGAAAGAATGAAGACCAGAAATTAAATTATATTTTTCAAAAACTGTTCTTACATCACACAATTTTTTATTTAAACTTTGTGGAGATTTATTTTGAAAAGTATCATAGACTTCTCTAGCTAAACTTGAAGTTACATTTGTGGTTGCGGTTATTATGCCTGAGCATCCTATTTCGAGTCCTTTTAATAACTTTGATTCAGAACCGGGCATTACTGAAAAGTTTTCAATTTTAAGGTTTTCAAATAAATTATAAGAACTATCTTTAACTCCAATTATTTGACGTGGAAATTTTTCTACTAATTGTTTTACACATTCTATACTGAATTTATATCCTGAAAGTTTTTCAAAATTATACAAAATAATTTTACAATCTTTAACTTCATTAATGATTCTTGAGTAAAAGCTAATTACATCTTCATCTCCATATTTGTAATATGCTGGTGGCATAATTAAAAATTTATCAAAATTTAAAGTTTTAGAAATTTTCATAAAGTTAATTGTATCAAATAATGAATTTAGACCTGTTCCAATAATAAATTTGTCTTTATATTTACTCCTAGGAAGATGGTTAATTAATTGAATTTTTTCACTCAAAGATATTAGTTGGGATTGACCAGTGCTTCCAAAAAAAACAACGCCATGACATCCATTATCAATTAAAGCTTCTGCATGTGAAATAGTCTTATTACAATCAAGTTCTAAATTTTCATTTAGCAAAGATAAAGAAGCTGCATATATACCATTTATCATAATTGTTAATTCTTAGTATAAATATAGATTAAATTATTAAAAAAATTAATAGTAAATTTTAAATATGAATGTTGGAGTTTTTTTAAATTATAAAGGATTAGGTTCTAATCTATTACATTTAAGCTATTGCCATGAAATAGCTAAAAAGTATGGTCCTGTAAAAATTATAACATTATGTGGAAATCTAGATCAGGCCCTTGAAGATGATCCAAATATAGAAGAAGTGATATTAATTAAAAAAAATAAAAAAATATCAGACATTCCCTCTATATCAATATCGCTTAAGAAACTGCTATTAGACAAAATATTTATTTTTTATCCAAGCCCAAGATTATTTCTTGCATCAAAATTAGCTGGTATAAAAAAAATATATAACTATCCATTGTTTAAAAAAAAAAATTTACACTTGATTGAAGCAGCAAAAAAATTTACTTGTGAAAGTTTAAAAATAAATTTTTGCCCTACTGAAACAAAATTTTTTGTAAATAATAAAAAAATTATTAATTCAAAGAAATATTTTAAAGAAGATAATTATAATATTATAATTGGGGCAGGATCTTCTGGTCCAGATACAAGATGGGGAGAAAAGAATTTTTCATCTCTAATTAACAAGTTAAATGAGGTTGGAAATTATTATTTTTATATCCAAAGTGGACCAGAGCAAAAAGAAATATCAAAAAATATAATAGAAAAAGTGAAAAAAAAAAATTGTATGGATTTAAGTAGGATGAATATAAGAGAAATAATTCCAATTTTATATTTATGTGATATGTATGTAGGTAATGACTCTTTCTCTCATCATGTAACGTCACAATGTAATAAACCATCTATAGTAATGTTGTTAAATACCCCAAAAGCTTACTCTGATTATAGTATAAACCAGCACAGAATAATTCCAGATAATGCCAAAATAGAAGACATGGATCATTCATCAAAATATAAAGCTGACTCAATAAGTGTAGAAAAAGTTTTAAATAAAATTATTGAATTAAAGAATTAAGATGATTGCTCTAAGACTAAATCTTTAGCTTCATTAACAATTGTTGCCAATCTATTTAATTCTGGACTAACATCTGGATGTATTTTTTTCATAATTTTTTTGTAAGATTTTAGAACTTCTGATTTTGTATATTTCTTATTTGGATCTAAATTAAGTATTTTATAAGCTTCATCAATTGACATACTTTTACTGTTAATATTTTGATGAATATTATTAAAATTAAATCTTCCTGAATTTTTTAAAACTCTAAACAACCCCCAGAGTCTTAGAATTTGAAACAATGATATTCCTGCTTTAGTTTTAATTAATGGTAAAATAGCTAGAACAAATGGCAATGAAAATATATATCGTCCTGCATAAGCCATAATTAATGCTAAAAAAACAGATAATATGATAATCAAAAATCTAATCATTTTTGAAATTTTCTTAGTAGAACTTTTTGCAAACCAATTAAGGAAAATATAAATAGCTATAAAAATAATAACTGTTATAAAAAAAATATTCATAAATTAATATCTATATTAATGAAAATACCACAACTTAAAAAAAAATTAGAAGTAAAATCTTGTCACAACAAGACATGGGAAGATAATTATAGCTGGATACATCAATCAAATATTTTAGATGTTTTAAAGGATAGTTCGAAATTATTGCCTGAAGTAAGAGAATATTTGGAAAAAGAAAATGAATACTTCGAATATAATATGGAGGATACACAAGAAACTCAGAAAATAGTTTTTGACGAAATCAAAGGAAGAATTAAACTAGATGATGAATCGCTGCCATTTAAAGATAAAAACTATGAATATTGGACAAAAACAACCACAAAAGGAAATTACTCTATTAAGCTTAGAAAAAAAATTGGGTCTAATAAGATTGAAGAAATTTGGAATGGTGATCTAGAAAAAGAAAAACTTAAAACAGAATATTTTGGTTTAGGAGACTTGGAAGTAAGTGAAAATGACAAGTTTCTGGGCTATTCTTTAGATCTTAAAGGCTCAGAATACTTCACTATTTATATAAGAGATATAGAATCTAATAAACTTATTACAGAAAAAATAGAAGAAACTGGTGGAAGTATTGATTTTAGCCCAGACAATAAATTTATATTTTATTCAAAACTAGACGAAAATCATAGACCAAGAAAGATATTTAGACATAAGCTGGGCTCTTCTGTTGAGGACGATCAACTAATTTTTGAAGAAAAAAGTGAGGCATTTACAGTAAGTATTGGATTAAGTTCGGATGAAAAGTATTTTTTTATTTCAACTTCAGACCATAATACTTCTGAACAGTACTATTTTGATACAAATGAAAAAAAAACCAAGACCAAAACTAATTCAAAAAAGGAAAAAAGGAATAATTTATTCGGTAAATTCTTGGAATGGTTTTTTTTATAAACATACTAATGAAGATGCAGAGGATTTCAAAATAGAAAGATCTGATAATTTAGAAATACAAAATTGGGAAATTTTTATACCTCCAAAAAATGAAGTTTTGATAGGAGGACTTACTTTCTTAAAAGATTGGATTATTAGATCAGAAGTCTCTGATGCTATTGGAAGATTAATTTTAAGAGATCCAAAAACAAATAATGAGGAAGAAATAATTTTTTCTGATGAAAAAGTAATTGTACCAAGTATTTCTTTAATGCAAAAAGATAAAAATACTAATTTGGTTTATCTTTCATATTCTTCTCCTAAAACACCAGGTAGAACTTATTTATATAATTTAAAAACTAAAGATAGAAAGCTTGTAAAAGAACAAGAGATACCTTCTGGACATAATTCTGATGATTATATAGTTGAAAGATTAGAGTGTCCTTCTCATGATGGAAGAATGGTTCCTCTAACAATCACAAGACACAAAAAAACAAAAATTGATGGTTCTGCTAACTTATTGTTATATGGTTATGGTTCTTATGGAAATTCTATGTCACCAGGTTTTTCTTCAACCAGATTTAGCTTAATTGATAGAGACATTATATGGGTTACTACACATATTAGAGGTGGAATGGAAAGAGGAATGAAATGGTGGAAAGAAGGAAAGTTATTAAACAAAAAAAATACATTTGAAGACTATATTTCAGTTGGAAAATATTTAATTGAAAAAAAATATACATCTCGTGGAAAAATTATAGGAATGGGAGGTTCTGCAGGAGGTTTGCTTATGGGTGCTGTTACAAATCAATATCCTGAATTATTTCTTGGAATAATTATGGCAGTTCCTTTTGTAGATTCATTATCAACAAATCTGGATCATTCACTGCCTTTAACAGTTGGAGAATTTGATGAATTTGGAAATGCAAAAGAAAATAAAGAACACTTTGAGTATATTTATTCATATGCTCCCTATAACAACATAAAAAAAATGGATTATCCAAATATTTTAATTACAACTAGCTTAAGTGATAACCGAGTATTGTTTGATGAGCCTGCAAAATTTACTGCAAAACTTAGAGATTATAAAACTGACAATAATTTATTATTATTAAAAACAGAAATGAATGCTGGTCATGGTGGAAAATCTGGTAGAGATGGGGCCATTGAAGAAATAGCAATTGACTATGCATTTATTTTAAAAATTACAAAAAAATCTTGATTTCAACTTCTTGAAAATAAAAAAATAATACTTATATCACTTTCATAGGTTGCCATTTGGGGCCTATAAAAAATAAACTTGCTAAAATAAAGGAGGTTATTATGACAAGTAAGGATCTATCGATTTTCAACTCATTAAGACCCTTTTCAATTGGTTTTGACGATATGTTTGACCAATTTGAAAGTATGTTGGGCAATGGTAGTTTGAGTATGCAATCAAATTATCCGCCATACAACATAAGAAAAACTGGGAGAGATGCATACTCAATTGAGGTTGCTCTTGCTGGTTTTAATAAAAAAGATGTCGAAGTTGAGTTTGAAGACAATTTATTAACTGTGAGAACAAAACAAATTAATAAATCTGAAGATAAAAATGAAGATGGTGAAATAATTCATAAAGGTATTTCTCAAAGACAATTTGCAAGATCATTTACAATTGCAGACGATGTAAAGGTAGGTGGTGCTGAGCTAAAAGATGGTCTTTTAACAATAGCTTGTGAAAGAATATTGCCAGAACATAAGAAAAAAAGACTTATTGAAATTAAATAAGTACTAACCTTGCTTGTGGGGATTTCTCCCCACAAGTATTAAATCAATTTATTTTTTTGGCCCAAATTGAACATAACCAAATTGCAAGTTAATTAAATACAACCACTTGATGAAAAGGCTACTATTACACCACTTGAATTAACTTCGAATTTTCTTTCACAAGGAATTCCATATTTTTTTGTTTTATAAACCAAAATTTCATTACCATTTTCACCAATATAATCTTCCTTTGGAGAGCCCAACTCCATTCTCATTTCACTTACATCCTTGCCAACAAAAAGCCCAAACTTTTCATTTTCTCTTTCGGCCACCTCATCTGACTTCTTTTTTATTGTCTGGCATCCAGAAAATAAAATCAAAATCAAGAGTAGACAAAATAAATTTTTAAATTTTTTCATTTTAGAATCATACCATTTATTGTAATTATCAAATATTAACTTTTAAGTTGTATTACTTCAGTTATTAAATAGATCATAATTAAGTTTTATTATACTAACAAATGTGGTTTTTATTTGATAATTCAAATAAATGAACAAAATTCTATTAAATAAATTTTCAGATATTTTTAAAAATAATATTTTACCCTTAACAATTAAAGGTGTAGATGCTGGTAATAAAATTTTTGGTGCCGCTATTATAAATAAAAGTGATTGCTCATTAGTAGTAGCTGAGACCAATAATGAAACAGAAAACCCAATCTGGCATGGAGAAATTCACACTTTAAAAAAATTTTACGAATTAGATAAAAATATAAGACCTGATGAAAAAAATTGTATCTTTCTAAGCTCACATGAACCCTGTAGCCTTTGTTTAAGTGCAATTACATTCTCAGGATTTGATAATTTTTATTACCTTTTTCCATATGAATCTACTTTTGATCAATTTAATATTCCACATGATTTAAATATACTAAAAGAAGTTTTTAATATTTCTGATGGAAAATACGTTAAAAAAAACTCATACTGGAAAAGTTATAATATCAATACATTAATAAATGAATTGAAAGATGCAAATAAAAAACAAATAATAGATTCATTTAATGAAATTAAAAATACATATATTGATTTGTCAAACAAGTATCAGTCATCAAAACAAAAAAATTCTATACCTTTAAAATAAATTATGAATACACACTTAAAATTATCAAATGTTACAAAAATTTATCCAGGGTGTGTTGCTAATGATAATATTTCATTAGAATTTAAAAGTGGAAAAATTTATGCTCTGCTGGGAGAAAATGGTGCAGGAAAGTCAACATTAGTAAAAATTCTTTCAGGTGTGGTAATTCCTGATGAAGGAAAAATTGTTTTAAACAATAAAATTATTAAATTAAATTCACCAATTGATGCCAAGAAAAATAAAATTGGTATGGTATTTCAACATTTTAATTTGTTTGAGACTTTATCTGTATTTGAAAATTTAATTATAGATTCCGGTGAAAATATAGAAAACCTCAGAGAAAAAATATTATCAATAATGAAAAAGTATAATTTTTCGATTGATTTGGATATTCCAGTTTTAAATCTTTCAGCAGGTCAAAAACAAAAAGTGGAAATCATAAGATGTTTAATAAGAAATCCAGAGGTATTAATAATGGATGAGCCAACTTCAGTTTTAACTGAACAAGAAACAAGTGAACTATTTTCATCTTTAAGACAATTTTCTTTGGAAGGAATTTTGATAATTTATATTACTCATAAGCTTAAAGAAGTTATGTCATTATGTGATGAAGTTGCAGTTATGAGAAAAGGAAAGTTAGTATCTGTAAGTAAAATTTTAGACGAAAAAATTGAAACTTTAGCAAATAAAATGGTTGGTCAAAATTTAAAAACTGTTAAAAAAAAAGTATCCAAAAACCAATCTATAAATCAGCTAATTAAAATTTCAAATATTAATTTTCATAGCGAAGATCCTTTTGAAACAAATTTAGAAAATATAAATTTTGAAGTAAATCGTGGAGAATGTTTTGGTATAGCTGGTATTTCAGGAAATGGTCAAAGTGAATTATTTCAGATTTTAAGTGGTGAAATTATTTCACAAAATAATTCAATAATTCTAAACGATAATCCTATTGGAAATCTAAATCCTCAAGAAAGAAGAGAATTTTTGATGGCCTTTTCTCCAGAGGATAGGATGGAACAAGCTGCAATTCCACAAATGAAAATTTTTGAAAATGTAGCTTTAAATAATTTTAAATCTTCTAATTTTTTTAATAAAGGTTTAATTGATGAAAAAAAAATAAAAGAACATTCTCAAAAAATTCTTTCAGATTTTTCAGTAAATACAAACAACGTAGAATTAAAAAGTCAATTTTTATCTGGTGGAAATTTACAAAAGCTAATTATTGGAAGAGAATTAATAACCTCTCCTGACCTTTTAATTTGTTTTAATCCAACTTGGGGTCTTGATGTCGGAGCTATTAATTATATCCATGAAACATTAATTAAAATAAATGAACAAAATAAGTCAATAATATTAATTTCTACAGATACTGATGAATTGTTAAAATTAAGTGACAAAATTTCTGTAATACACAAAGGTAAATTATCAAAGTTAATGAATGCCGATGAAGTTACTTCTGAAAAACTTGGAATACTTATGGGAGGAGGAGAAATTGATTAAGATCGTAAAAAGAGATCAACCATCAAGAGCCATATTTTTTCTTACACCTATTTTGGCAATTTTTCTTACATTAGTTGCGGGAGGATTAATTTTTTTTATTTTAGGATTTAAACCTTTTGAAGCTCTTAAGTTTTTTTTCATAGTTCCAATAGCTGATATGTATGGTTTCAGTGAATTACTTTTAAAAGCAACTCCTCTTTGTTTAATAGCAATAGGTTTATCTTTTTGTTTTAAAAGTAATAATTGGAATATTGGAGCAGAAGGTCAATTAACTTTTGGAGCTATAGTTTCAGGAGGTGTTGCTTTACTATTTTATAACCAGGAAGGCTTTTATATTCTTCCAATAGTAATACTTGCTGGTGCAATAGGAGGAATGCTTTATGCATCAATACCTGCAATCTTAAAAACTTACTTCAATACAAATGAAATATTAGTAAGTCTTATGTTGGTATATGTTTCAAAGCTAATTCTTGACTATCTTGTTGTTGGGCCGTGGAGTAATCCCGAGGGATTTAATTTTCCAGAGACTAGACAATTTAGCGACTCAGCTAGACTTCCTATTCTATTTGATGGACTGAGAATTCATGCAGGAATATTTTTAGCTTTGGCTTCAGTAATTATAAGCTGGTTTATTTTTTATAAAACTTATTTGGGTTTCCAAATGAAAGTTTCAGGTTTTAGTTTAAAAACTGCAAAATATGCTGGCTATAAAGGTAAGAAAATGATTATCCTTGTTTTTTTAATAAGTGGTGCTTGCGCGGGTCTTGCTGGAGTTGGAGAAATAACTGGGCCTATTGGGCAACTTCATAGAGAAGTATCTCCAGACTATGGTTTTACTGCAATAATTGTTGCATTTTTAGGGCGTTTACATCCTGTTGGAATAATTTTTGCATCATTAGTTGTTGCAATAACTTACTTAGGTGCAGAAACAGCTCAAATATTTATGCAAATACCAAAATATACTGGCCAAGTATTTCAAGGAATGATTTTATTTTTTCTTCTTGCTTCAGACTATTTACTTTTTTTCAAAATTAAATTTATAGGTGCAAAAAAATGATCATAGATATAAATTTTGTTGGACTAATAATTGCATCAATCATGGCCTCTGCTGTACCGTTGATTTTAGCATCATGTGGAGAGCTTATTACAGAAAGATCAGGAGTTCTAAACCTTGGTGTTGAAGGAATGATGATCATCGGAGCTATTTCAGGTTTTGCGCTAATGACTATTACTGGAAGTTTGATTTTAGCAGTCTTTGGTGCAATGTTAGCTGGAGTTTTAATTTCTACAATTTTTGCATTTCTTACTCAAACTTTAATTACAAATCACGTTGCTACTGGTTTAGCACTTACAATATTTGGAATTGGAATATCTGCAATGATTGGAAAAAGTTTTGTTGGTATTCCTGGAAAAGAATTTCCTGTTTTATTTAAAAGTTTAAAAGAATCTATTCCATTTTTAAGCCCAATTTTGTTTGGACATTCAATTGTATTTTATTTTGCTTTTGCTTTACCTTTCTTTACAAGCTATTTTTTAAAAAAAACAAAAATAGGTTTAATAGTAAGGGCCGTGGGAGACTCTCCGGATTCTGCATCAAACCAAGGAATAAATGTTAAGTTAGTTCGTTATTCATGCATATTATATGGAGGTGCAATGTGTGGTCTTGCTGGCGCATATTTATCAATGATTTATACTCCACAATGGATTGAAAATATGACTGGTGGAAGAGGCTGGATTGCGTTAGCACTAGTTGTATTCTCAACATGGAATCCAATTAAAATTTTAATTGGCGCAATGATTTTTGGTGGACTAACTATAATTCAATTTCATATGCAAGCAATCGGTGTAAGAATTCCTGTCCAGTTTTTAACAGCTTTACCTTACATAGTAACAATAATAGTATTAGTTGTAATTTCTCGTGATAGTAGAAAAATTAGACTTAGTACGC
>CACHFK010000022.1 GCA_902579085.1 uncultured Pelagibacteraceae bacterium
TTTTAGAATTGAACAGCTTTATCCTTTTCCTGCAAAAAGTCTTTTAACAGAATTAAAACCATTTGCAAAAAATGCTAATTTTTATTGGTGTCAAGAAGAACCAAAAAATATGGGGGCATGGTTGTTAGTTAGAGATTATATCAGATGGACATTAGATACTATTAAGGCTAAAAATAACGAAATTTCTTACATAGGAAGAATTCCTGATGCTTCACCAGCAACTGGTTATGCAAAAAGACATCTTTCCGAACAACAAGAAATTATAAACAAGGTATTTGAATAGATGAGTGAAAAAATATTAGTTCCTGTATTAGGAGAAAGTTTAAATGAAGCAACTGTCTCTAAATGGTTAAAAAATAAAGGAGACAATGTTAATGCTGATGAAGCAATTGTAGAACTTGAAACAGATAAAGTTAACTTAGAAGTTCCAGCATCAGTAAGTGGAGTTTTATCAGAAATTAATTCAAATGAAGGAGATACAGTTCAAGTAGGTACAGTGTTAGGTATTATTTCAGATTCAAAAGTTGAAATAGGAAATATTGAAAAAATAAAACCTAAAATTACTCAAGCTCAAAAAGAAGAAAAAATACTTAATTCAAGTGAAATAGAACCAAAAGAAGACTCTAAGATTTTAACTGAACCCTTAATATTAAATGAAGAAGAAGAGCCGCTAATTTTAAATGAAGAAGTAGAAATAGATGAAAAAAAATTAGATGATTCCGAAAAAGAAATAAACTTATCTCCTGCAGTAAGAAAAATTGTTACTGAAAAAAATATTGATATCAAAAAAATTCAAGGATCTGGAAGAGATGGCAGAATATTAAAAGGTGATCTAATTTCTCTAATGGGAGAAAATCCTCAACCAAATCAGAGAAAAATTCAATTTGGTCAAGAAGAGAGAATTAAAATGACGAGACTTCGTCAAACTATAGCAAAAAGACTAAAGGAAGCTCAAGAAAATGCAGCAATGTTAACTACTTTTAATGAAATTGATATGTCTGGAATAATATCTATGAGAAAAGAAAATCAGGAAGATTTTCAAAATAGGTATAGTGTTAAATTAGGTTTTATGTCTTTCTTTGTTAAGGCTTGCGTTGTCGGCTTAAAATTGTTTCCAGCAATAAATGCTGAAATAGAAGGACAAGATATAATATATAAAAATTATTATAATATAAGTTTCGCCGTAGCAACTGAAAAAGGTTTAGTTGTGCCAGTGCTAAAAAATGCAGATGAAATGTCTTTTGCAGACATAGAAAACGAAATAAAAAAGCTATCTGAAAAAGCAAAAAATGAAAGTTTAACAATTGAAGATTTACAAGGAGGAACATTTACTATAAGCAATGGCGGTGTCTATGGATCTATGCTTTCGACTCCAATACTTAATCCACCTCAATCAGGAGTATTAGGTATGCACAATATAGTTGAAAGACCAATTGTAGAGAATGGAGAAATAAAAATTAAACCAGTGATGTATTTAGCTTTATCTTATGACCATAGAATTATTGATGGAAAAGAATCGGTATCTTTTCTTAAAACAATAAAAGAAAATTTAGAAGATCCAAGAAGACTATTTTTAAATATTTAAATGTCAGAAAAATTTGATGTAACTGTAATTGGAGGTGGCCCAGGTGGATATGTTTGTGCAATTAGACTATCTCAACTAGGTTTAAAAACTGCTTGTATTGAATACAGAGGAGCTCTTGGTGGTACTTGTTTGAATGTTGGATGTATTCCATCTAAAAATTTATTAAATTTTTCAGAGAATTTTCATAAAGCTAAAAACTTTACAAATATTGGAATTGAAGTTGGCGAAGTTAAGCTAAATTTAGATAAAATGATGAAAAATAAAGAAAAAGCAGTTACTGACCTAACAAAAGGCATCGAATTTTTATTTAAAAAAAATAAAGTTACCTATTTTAAAGGCAAAGGATCATTTAAAAGTTCAAATGAAATTTTAATTTCAGCGGATAACAATGAAACTTTAATTCAAACAGCTAAAACGATAATTAGCACTGGATCAGAACCTGTTTCAATACCAGGAATAGATTTTGATGAAGAAAAAATACTTTCCTCAACAGGTGCTTTATCAATTTCAAAATTACCAAAAAAAATGATTATTGTTGGAGGAGGATATATAGGATTAGAAATGGGGTCTGTTTGGTCAAGATTAGGAACACAAGTAGAAGTTATTGAATTTTTAGATCACATCACCCCAGGTATGGATAAAGAAATTTCTAAAGAATTTGAAAAAATTTTAAAAAAACAAGGGATAAAATTTTATTTAAACACCAAAGTAGAGAAAATAAATAAAAATCAAAATGGTGTCAGTATTAATACGATAGATAAAAGCAATAAAAAAAATACCATCGAAACAGATGTTGTCTTAATTTCAGTTGGAAGAAAGCCTTTTACAAAATATTTAAATTTAGAAAAAGTTGGAGTTCAAACTAATGAAAAAGGAATGGTAAAAGTTAACAAAAGATTTGAAACTAACATTAAAAATATTTATGCAATTGGTGACGTAATTGATGGACCAATGTTAGCTCATAAAGCAGAAGAGGAAGGAATAGCAGTTGCTGAAATAATTGCAGGTCAATCTGGACATGTAAATTATGAAGTAATTCCAGGAGTTATTTATACTTCTCCTGAAGTTGCATATGTTGGAAAAACAGAAGAACAATTAAAAGTAAATAAAACAAATTATAAAGTTGGAAAATTTCCATTTATGGCAAATTCAAGAGCTAAAGCAATTAATGAATCAGAAGGATTCGTCAAGATTCTTGCAGATACTAAATCAGATAAGGTTTTAGGTGTTCATATAATTGGACCACATGCAGGAGAGATGATAGCAGAAATGTCAGTCGCCATGGAATTTGGCGCTAGTTCTGAAGATATTGCAAGAACTTGTCATGCACATCCAACTTTTTCAGAAGCAATTAAAGAAGCTGCATTATCTGTAGATAAAAGACAAATTCACTCGTAATATAATTTCATAACGCAATTTATGAAATATCCAGTTTTATTACCTAATATTTTTGATTATCCATTTACATATGAAAGTTCTTTAAAATTAAAAATTGGAGACTATGTAAATGTTCCATTTGGCAAAAAAATAATAACAGGAGTTATTTGGGATAAATTTGAAAATAATGATAACAAAAATTTTAAAATAAAATCTATTAAAGAAAAATTAAATATAGAAACTTTAAAAATAGAGACTATTAATTTTTTAAATTGGTTTTCAGAATATAATCTTGTTCCTTTAGGAATGACGCTTAAATTACATCTTTTAAGTGGCAATGGCATTGAAAAAAAAAATCAATCTGAATATGGGATTTATCAAAAAAAATTTAATAAAGAGGAATTTAACCTTACAGATGAACAAGAAAAAGCATTTAAAAATATAATAAAAAACGATAGTTTTTTTAGAGTTCATTTGCTTCAAGGAACTACAGGATCTGGAAAAACAATAGTGTATTTTAAAGCAATAGAGAAAATAATTGCTAGAGGTCTACAAGCGTTAATTTTACTTCCTGAAATAGGTTTGACAGGGGAATTTGAAAAGAAATTTAGAAATTTTTTTGGTTTTGAAGCAGCTATATGGCACTCAAAGATTTCAGCTAAAAAAAAGAAGGTAATATGGAGTGGTTTATCCAATGGAAATATAAAAGTTATAATCGGTGCAAGATCTGGACTTTTTCTTCCATTTCAAAATTTAGGTTTAATAATTGTCGATGAGGAACATGATCAATCTTTTAAACAAGATGAAGGTGTAACTTACAATGCAAGAGATATGGCAATTGCAAGAGCAAGTAGTGAAAATATTCCAATTAATTTAGTTACAGCAGTTCCATCTATTGAAACTTATGCAAACATTAAAAGTAAAAAATATTCATACTCTAGATTAATTAACAGATATCAAAATGCAAATTTACCCAAACATCACATAATAGATCTAAATCAAAATAAATTAGCTAAGAAAAATTTTATATCAAATAAAGTAATAGAAAAAGTTAAAGAACATCTTAGTCAAAACGATCAAGTTCTTTTTTTTATTAATCGTAGAGGATTTGCACCTTATGTTTTATGTAAAAAATGTTTAAATGTATTTTCTTGTCCAAATTGTTCTATTAATCTTGTTTATCATAAAAACAATAAAAAACTTTTATGTCATTACTGTGGGTATTCAACAAACTTAGGTAGAAAATGTAAGAAAGATAATATTTGTGATTTTGTATTTAGTGGCCCTGGAGTAGAAAAAATATCAGAGGAAGTAAAAGTGTTATTCCCAAATAAAAAAACTACAATTTTCTCAAGTGATACTATGAATAAATCTTCTGGCAAAAGCATATTAGATAAAATTATATCAGGAGAAATAAATATTCTTGTTGGAACACAATTAATTTCAAAAGGATTTCATTTTCCAAATTTAAATTGTATTGTTGTCTTAGATATTGATTTAACATCACATGGTCACGACTTAAGAAGTACTGAAAAGAACTTACAACTTTACCATCAATTATCAGGAAGAGCTGGTAGGACTGGTAAACCTGCAAATATTTATTTTCAAACATATAACTTGAAACCAGATATAATTGAACAAATTACAAATGAAGATCCATTTAAATTTTTAGATAAAGAATTAGAACTTAGAAAAAAAAACAATCTTCCTCCTTATGAAAGATTTATTTCTTTAATTTTATCTTCATCCAATGAAAAAATATTGGATACAGAAGCTATAAAATTAAAAAAAATTATTTCAAATTCAATAAATGAAAAAATACTTGGACCTGTTGATGCTCCCATTTATAGAATTAATCAAAAATTTAGAAATAGGCTGCTAATTAGGTCAAAAAAATCTTCAAGGATTCAGAAAAAACTAAAATTTATATTAAATGAATTTAATCTTTCAAAAGGAATAAAACTAACGGTTGATGTTGACCCAATTAGCTTCAATTAGCCCATCAAATATTGTACTTTTTTACATTCTGAGCCTTGAAGACTGATAATTCTTATGTTATCTAAGCGAAATTTTTTAATATCTTCATTAATGAGAGCATAAATTGAGCAAAAATAAAATATCAGTATCATCTAACAACAGTTACGCACAAGCTTTATTTGAATTAGCAACAGAGAGCAATGTGCTTTCAGAAATTGAAAAACAGGTAAATTCTATATTAATTTTAATAAAAAATAGCGAAGACTTTAGTTATTTGATTAAAAACCCTACAACTAGAATTGAAGATTTAATCAAAGTTATGGAAACGATATCGGAAAAAAATAATCACAATGAATTATTAAAAAGATTTATAAGTTTTATAATTAAAAAAAGAAGATTTTTTTATGTAGAAAAAATATTTAAAGATTATTTAGATGTATGTTCTAAGTCACGAGGGGAAATCAATGCTGAACTTGTAGCTGCAAAAGAATTAAATGGTGAAGAAATTACAAAAGTTAAAAATGAGCTAACGGAAAATTTTGGCTCGAATATAAAATTAAACTACAAGCATGATCCAAGTTTAATAGGTGGTTTAGTCCTAAAAGTGGGTAGTACTATGGTTGATACTTCCATAAAAAATAAACTTCAACTAATTGAAAAACAAATGATAGAGGCATAAATGGAAATAAATCCTTCAGAAGTAACAAAAATATTAAAAGAACAAATAAAACAATTTGGAGACAAAGCACAAGTTTCTGAAGTAGGTCAGGTATTATCAGTTGGAGATGGAATTGCTCGAATCTATGGCTTGGACAATGTTCAAGCTGGAGAAATGGTAGAATTTTCTGATGGATCAAAAGGAATGGCTTTAAACCTAGAAAGTGAAAATGTTGGTGTTGTAATTTTTGGAGATGATAGAGCTGTTAAAGAAGGTGATACAGTTAAGAGAACAGGTGCAATTGTTGACACACCAGTAGGAAAAGAATTGTTAGGTAGAGTTGTTGATGGTTTGGGAAATCCAATAGATGGCAAAGGAGCTTTAGATAAGGGAATTAAAAGAAGTAGAGTAGAAGTTAAAGCACCAGGAATTATACCACGTAAATCTGTTAGTGAACCTATGCAAACAGGATTAAAATCAATTGATAGTTTAGTTCCAATTGGAAGAGGGCAAAGAGAATTGATCATCGGTGATAGACAAACTGGTAAAACAGCAGTTGCTATCGATGCAATTATCAATCAAAAGAAAATAAATGAATCTGGAGATGAAAAACAAAAATTATATTGTGTTTATGTAGCAGTTGGACAAAAGAGATCAACAGTTAGACAAATTGAAAAAACATTAGAAGAAGCCGGAGCAATGGAATACACAACAATTGTTGCTGCAACAGCTTCAGATGCAGCACCACTACAATTCCTAGCACCATATACAGGATGTGCGATGGGAGAATATTTTAGAGATAATGGTATGCACGCTCTTATCATTTATGACGATCTTTCAAAACAAGCTGTAGCATATAGACAAATGTCATTACTTTTAAGAAGACCTCCAGGAAGAGAAGCATATCCAGGAGATGTATTTTATTTACATAGTAGATTGCTAGAAAGAGCTGCAAAATTAAGCGATGAGCATGGTGGTGGATCTTTAACAGCGCTTCCAATTATTGAGACCCAAGGAGGTGATGTATCTGCATTCATTCCAACTAACGTTATATCAATTACTGATGGACAAATTTTCCTTGAAACAGAGTTATTTAATCAAGGGATTAGGCCTGCAATTAATGTTGGATTGTCAGTATCAAGAGTAGGATCGTCAGCTCAAACTAAAGCTATGAAGAAGGTTTCAGGATCAATGAAGCTTGAATTGGCGCAGTATAGAGAAATGGCAGCATTTGCACAGTTTGGATCAGACCTAGATGCTTCAACACAAAAACTACTAAATAGAGGAGCAAAACTAACTGAACTATTAAAACAAAAACAATATTCACCTATGACTGTAGCAGAACAAGTAATATCTGTATTCTGCGGTGTAAAAGGTCATTTAGATGATGTTGAGCAAAAAGATATTGCAAGCTTTGAGGCAAAAATAATTGAAAAATGTAGATCAGAAAAACCAGAAATAATTGATTCAATTATTTCCTCAAGAAAGCTAGAGGATGATGTTGAAAAATTATTAAATGAATTAATTCTAGATCTTAAAAAAAACTTTAATTCTTAGAAAATGGCAAGTTTAGACGATTTAAAAAAAAGAATATCGAGCGTAAAATCAACGCAAAAAATTACTAAAGCAATGAAAATGGTTGCGGCAGCAAAACTTAGAAGAGCTCAAGAAAGCGCCGAAAGAGGAAGACCTTACTCTCAAAAGATGAATAACATTATCCTAAATCTGTCAAGTGGCATTTCAGATAAAGAGAACGCTCCAAAATTACTGTCTGGAACAGGTGAGGATAAAGTACATCTTTGTTTAGTCTTGACTGCAGATAGAGGACTTTGTGGTGGATTTAACTCAAACATTATTAAAAAAGCTAAATCATATTTTAAAAAGTTGTCAGATAGTGGAAAAATATTAAAGATTATTACAGTTGGTTCGAAAGGCTATGATCAACTTAAAAGAGCTTATAAAGATAATATTATTGAAAATATTTCATTTAAAGAGTCTAAAAATGCAAATTATTTTGATGCAGATAAGGTTGGAAAGATTCTAATCCAAAAATTTGAGCAAAAAGAATTTGATGTATGTACAATTTTTTATAATCAATTTAAGAATGTCATTACTCAAATACCTCAAGAACAACAAATAATTCCTTTAAAAATAAATGAGGAAGAAAAATCATCAGAGGAAAATTATGAATTTGAGCCTGATGAAGATGAGATTTTAGGAAATTTATTACCAAAAAATATTTCAACTCAGATTTTTAAAGCAATGTTAGAGAATTCAGCTAGCGAACAAGGTTCAAGAATGAGTGCAATGGATAATGCAACCAGGAACGCAGGTGAAATGGTTGACAAGCTTACTATTCAATATAATAGAAGTCGTCAAGCAGCTATTACAAAAGAACTAATTGAAATTATATCAGGAGCAGAAAGTTTATAATTATGAGAAAAGGACAAATTACACAGATTATTGGGGCGGTAGTGGATGTTAAATTTGACGGAGAACTACCCGAAATATTAACAGCATTAGAGTGCGATAATGGTGGTACTAGGCTAGTTTTAGAAGTTGCTCAACACTTAGGGGAATCAAGTGTGAGAACTATTGCCATGGATGCAACAGAAGGACTAAAAAGAGGAGATGAAGTAACTGATACTGGAGCTCCAATTAAAGTTCCAGTTGGTCCTGAGACTTTAGGTAGAATTGTGAATGTGATTGGTGAGCCTATAGATGAAAAAGGAGAAGTTAAAACTAAAGAAAGTTGGCCTATCCACAGAGCAGCACCAGAGTTTAATGAACAATCAACGGAAACAGAAATTTTAGTAACTGGTATCAAGGTAGTTGATTTGTTAGCTCCTTATGCAAAGGGTGGTAAAATAGGTTTGTTTGGTGGCGCTGGTGTAGGAAAAACAGTACTTATTATGGAATTAATTAATAACGTTGCGAAAGCACATGGTGGATTTTCAGTGTTCGCAGGAGTTGGAGAAAGAACTAGAGAAGGTAATGATCTTTATCATGAAATGATAGAGTCAGGAGTTATTAAACCAGAAGGAACCGGATCTAAAGCTGCACTTGTTTATGGTCAGATGAACGAACCCCCAGGAGCAAGGGCAAGAGTAGCGTTATCAGGTCTAACTGTTGCAGAATATTTTAGGGATCAAGAAGGTCAAGACGTTCTTTTCTTCGTAGATAATATTTTTAGATTTACTCAAGCAGGATCAGAGGTATCAGCTTTATTAGGAAGAATCCCATCAGCGGTAGGCTATCAACCAACTTTAGCTACTGATATGGGAAATCTTCAAGAAAGAATAACAACTACAAATAAAGGATCAATTACATCTGTACAGGCTATCTATGTACCTGCTGATGATTTAACCGATCCAGCTCCAGCAACATCATTTTCTCACTTAGATGCAACGACTGTTTTATCTAGACAAATTGCTGAAATTGGAATTTATCCAGCTGTAGATCCTCTAGATTCAACTTCAAGAATTTTAGATCCTAGAATTGTAGGAGATGAGCATTATAGAGTTGCGAGAGAAGTTCAAAAAATTTTGCAAACTTATAAATCTTTACAAGATATTATTGCAATTTTAGGTATGGATGAATTATCTGAAGAAGACAAATTAATTGTTGCAAGAGCTAGAAAAATCCAAAGATTTTTATCTCAACCATTTTTTGTGGCTGAAGTGTTCACTGGATCGCCAGGAAAACTTGTAGATTTAGAATCAACAATTAAAGGTTTCGATTCTATTTGCAAGGGAGAATATGATCATTTGCCTGAAGCCGCTTTTTATATGGTTGGAACAATTGAAGAAGCTATTGAAAAAGCTGAAAAAATGGCAAAAGATGCTGCTGCTTAATGAGTGAAAACTTTAATATAGAAATTGTAAATCCTGAAAGATCTTTTTTATCAAAAGAAAATGTTTCTGAAGTTGTTGTTCCTGCTTTTGAGGGAGAGATTGGTATTTTAAAAGATCACATACCTATAATATCTTTTTTAAAACCTGGAATAATTAAAGTTTTTATTGGCTCGGATGTAGAAAATTATTATGTAGATGATGGAATTGTCGAATTTAAAGATAATTCTTTATCTATCCTTACTAGCTCAATTTTTAATTTAAAGGACATTGATAAAAACCGAATAAACAATTCTATTTCAGAAGCTGAAAATGAATTATCTAAAGATGAAATAGATGATCAAAAAAGATTTATACTAAATCACAAAATTGAAGTTTTAAAATCTATAAGTTCTAACTAGATAATTTTATTAAGTTCTTTTTGAATTTTCTTATAAACATTAATTTTGAAGCTAACAATTTCATCCGCTAAATTCTCAATATTTACCCATTTCCAATCTAAGAATTCTGGATGTTTAGTATTAATATTTATTTCTTTTTCATCTCCATCAAATCTTACAACAAACCATTTTTGTTTTTGACCCTTATATTTACCTTTCCAAATAATTCCTACTAAATGATTTGGTAAGAGATAAGTAGTTAAACCATCAATTTCTTTTATTAATGATACAGTTTTAATACTAGTTTCTTCTTCTAATTCACGAATGGCAGCTTGATAAAATTCTTCCCCACTATCAACTCCTCCTTGCGGCATTTGCCAAAAATTTTTTGGATTATCAATTCTTTTTGCTAAAAATACCTGATTTTTTTTATTTAAAACAACGATACCTACGCCAATTCTTAAGGGTAAGTCCTTATGTTTTTTATTCATTTAGCCGTTGAGAAGTTTTAAAGCAAAGTTTAACTGATTATCAGTTTCGGTATTTAATTTAAAATCTTCTGAACTTTCATCTACTTCAATGTCAGGAGTAACTCCTACGCTCGAAATAGATTTCCCAGAAGGTAAATAATATTTTGAAACAGTTAATCTTATGGCGCCATCATTTTTTAAAGGTATGATTGATTGTACAGAACCTTTTCCATATGTACTTTGACCAATTAAAATTGCTCTTTTGTGGTCCTGCAATGCACCAGCAACTATCTCAGACGCAGATGCGGATCCATAGTTTATTAAAACTATTAATACATTGTCATTTAAAATATCACCTTTTTTTGCAAACCACTTTCTATTCTCATATTTTCTTTTACTTTTTGTAGAAACAATTTCTCCATTATCTAAAAAAAAATCTGATATTTTTATTGCTTGAGAAAGAAGGCCTCCAGGATTATTTCTTAAATCTAAAATATAGTTTTCTACCTCACCATTTTTTTGAAATTCATTTATTTTATCTTTTATTTGATTGCTGCTATTTTCATTAAATGAAGTAAGCCTTAGATATCCAGTTTTTTTATCTAAAATTTTAGATTTTACAGAAGCAACTTCAATAATGTCTCTTGTTATTATAAACGTTAGAGCTTTTTTTTCATTTCTTCTTCTTACAGTTATTTCAATGTCTGTTCCAACTGGTCCCCTCATTAGCTCAACTGCTTCTGAGAGTGATTTTCCTTGGACCTGAATATTATCTATTTTTACAATATAATCTCCAGCTTTTACTCCAACTTTAGATGCAGGTGAATTGTCTATAGGTGATATTACTTTAACAACCCCAAATTCCATTCCAACTTCAATTCCTAGACCTCCAAATTCTCCACTAGTCTCAGTTTGCATATTTTCAAAAGACTCTGGAGACATATAAGCCGAATAAGGGTCTAAAGACTGCAAAACACCATTTATAGCAGCATCCATAGCTTCACTTTGATTTACTTCATCTACATATTCTTTATTTATTTTATCTAATACTTCACTAAACAAATCAATTTTTTTGTAAATATCCTCTTCGTTTGCAGAGTAAGCTACAGAAAAAGAAAATATAAATATCAATAAAATGTTTAATAAATTTTTCATATTATTACTTTTTCTTTTGGCATAAGTTCAGACCACATCTTTTCTAATTCGTAAAACTTTCTTTTTTCTGGATTAAAAATATGTACAATTAAATCAATTCCATCAACTAACTTCCAATCATTACTATCTTTTCCTTCAATTTTACAATTTTGAATTCCATTATTTTTAAATTGTTCAAAGACTTGCTCAGACAAAGATTGTATATGTCTAGAAGAAGTGCCGCTAGCAATTATCATGTAATCGGCTATTGAGGATTTTCCCTCAAGATCAATAGATACTATATCTATAGCTTTGTTTGAATCTAAAGTATTGATTATTTTGTTTTTAAGATTGGAAATTTTATCCATTAATTCATTTTAGAATATCAAATATTTCTTAATTGAGAAGATGAAATATTGACTTTTTTAAACTTTATAAAATTTATTGCTTTTTTATTATATTTTTTAAAAGATGGTGATTTTAAAGATCTTGTTTTATATCCATTTCTATCAAAGACTAGAATTTTACATAAAGTAAGAATTTCATTAGAATTTTTCCATTTATGAAAATTTATTAAATTATCTGCACCCATTATGAAATAAATATTTGAATTTTTATTTTTTTTTACAAAGTATTTAATCAAATCTATAGTTTTATTTGATTTTATTTTTTTTTCATAAAATCCAATTTTAATAAATCTATTTTTTAAATTTATGTTTTTTGCATATTTAATTCTATCTTTTAAACTGAGAGAGCTTTTTATTTTAAATGGGTTTTTTTTTGTAATTGCCCAAATTACCTTATCCAGTTTAAATTTTTTTTTTGCTGTTTTTGAAATTATTATATGTCCTGTATGGGCAGGATCAAATGTTCCACCTAAAATTCCAATATTTTTTTTATTTTCTAATTTGACCTGAGCCATAAACCTCGTATTTGTAACTTACAAGCTGGTTAAGTCCCACAGGACCTCTGGGAGGTAATTTATTGGTTGATATCCCTACCTCTCCACCAAATCCAAATTCTCCTCCATCTGCAAATTGAGTTGATGAATTGTGTATTGCTATTGAACTTTTAACATTTTTAATAAATAGTTTTGCTGATTTTTTATTTTTAGTTACTATGGCATCTGTATGCATCGTTCCGTATTTATTAATATGATAGATGGCCTCGTTAATATCCTTAACAAGTTTTACAGATATTTTGGAAGATAAAAATTCCTTAGACCAAATTTTTTCATTAGCAAATTTTATTTTTCCTTTATATAATTTTTTTATTTTCGAATCTGCATAAATATCACAGCCATTTTTTGCTAATTCATCTAAAATATTATTAACAAATTTTGAATATTTTTGGTGAATAAGCAAAGTTTCTGTTGCACCACAAATACTTGTATTTCTTAATTTGGCATTAATTATAATTTTCTTTGCCATTTTAATATTAGCATCTTTATCGATGTATGTGTGACATATTCCTTCAAGATGACCAATTACAGGTACAGACGATAGATCTTGAACTTTCTTTACTAAATTTTTTCCTCCTCTTGGAATTATTATATCAATATATTTATTCATTTTTGAAAGCATGAAATCTACTAATTTTCTATCTTTGCTCTTAATAAATTGAACAAAATTCATATTTATTTTATTTTTTTTTAATGATTGTCTAAATAGATTTGCTAAAATTTTATTACTAAAATATGCCTCCGATCCACCTCTCAAAATTACACAGTTCCCAGATTTAAAACATAAAGTAGCAACATCAGCAGTAACATTAGGTCTGCTTTCATATATTATTCCAATGACACCTATTGGTATAGTTACTCTTTTTATTTTAAGGCCATTTGGTCTTTTCCACTTATTTAATTCAATATCAACAGGATTTTTAAATTTAATTACTGTATTAATTGATTTAATTATTGATTTTATTTTTTTAGAATTTAAAGAAAGTCTTTTTATTAAACTTTCTTTTAATCCTCTCGATTTTGCAAATTTAATATCTTTTTTGTTCTCAGAGATAATTTTTTTTTCATTTTGAATTATTAAATTAGAGAAATCTTTTAATACTTTATTTTTTTTTTTTGAATTAATTTTACTTCTAAATGCTATTTTAGAATTTTTTCCAATTTTATTTAATAATTTGCTCATCAAACTTCAACCATATCATCTTTATGAATAACTTCTGATTTTGAAGTATATCCTAATAAACTGTTAATTTTATTAGAATGTTGTCCTTTTATTTTTATTATTTCATCAGATGTAAAACTGCTCAAACCCCTAGCAAATTCATGCATATTATTATCTAATATTTTAACATGATCTCCTTTATTAAATTTTCCTCTAACTTCTTTTATTCCTGGAGAAAGTAAACTTTTACCTCTTTTTAATGCATTTAATGCACCCTCATCTATAATTAATTCGCCTTTTGGAGATATAGAACTTATTATCCATTTTTTTCTAGCGTCAAGTTTAGAAATTTTTGGTAAAAACCAAGTACATAAGTTTTTTTCCAACATATTTTTTATTGGTCTATTAATCAAACCGTTAGAAATAGCCATATGGCAACCTGCTAATTGACAAACTTTTGCAGCATCAATTTTTGTTTTCATTCCGCCAGTACCATGTTCACCAATACTTTTTGTTGCAATTTTTTCAATTTTTTCATCAATATTACTTATCTCTTTTATAAGTTTTGCGTTCTTATCTATTTTTGGATTCTTTGAATAAAAGCCATCTACATCAGAAAGCAAAATTAAACAGTCAGCACCAGAAATTTGAGCAACTCTAGAAGCTAATCTGTCGTTATCTCCATATTTAATTTCGGATGTAGCAATACTGTCATTTTCATTAACAATGGGTACAAATTTTAATTTAAAAAGGTTTTCAAAAGTTCTTTTTGCATTAATAGCTCTTCTTCTTTGTTCTGTGTCTTCAAGAGTTAATAAAATTTGCGAGAGGTTAATTTTTTTTGAATTAAATTTTTTTTTAAATAAATTCATTAACTCTATTTGACCAATAGAAGCTACTGCTTGACTCTTATCCAATTTTAAATTTTTTTTATTTAACTTAAGTTTTTTACAACCCAAAGCAATTGCACCTGAACTTACAATAATTACATTTTTTTTTAATCTTTGCAGATTTTTTATATCTTGTGCAAAATCTGATAGCCATCTTTCTCGAATAATTTTACTATCATTTATAATTAATGATGAACCTATTTTAATTACAACTGTTTTTGATTCTTTAAGATACATATTTAATTAATTTAGATTTAATATCAGAAACAGTTTTTTTATCGAGGGTAGACATAAACATTACATTTTTATCAATTTCTTCCTTAAAAATTGATATTTTTTTCTTAATTTGATCTTTTTCAATTAAATCAATTTTATTAAATACGACTAATTCTTCTTTCTTCAAAAGATCTTTGCTATATTTTTTTAGCTCATCTCTAACCTGTGTATATGATTTAACTAAGTCTTCTTCAGTAATATCAATTAAATGTAATAACGTTTTACATCTTTCTATATGTTTCAAAAATTTTATTCCTAGTCCCGTGCCAGAGTGTGCTCCTTCAATTAACCCAGGTATGTCAGCTAATGTGATTTCTTTATCATCATACATGGCAACCCCAAGATTTGGGTTTAAAGTTGTAAACTTATAATTTGCAATTTTAGGATTTGCACTAGTTAATGAAGCAAGTAGACTTGATTTACCTGCATTTGGTAGTCCAATTATTCCTACATCAGCAATTGTTTTTAATTGTAACCATATCCAATACTCCTCTCCAATAACACCTTTTGTGAATTTTTTTGGAGCTCTATTTGTTGAAGATTTAAATCTTGTATTTCCAAAACCTCCTTTACCTCCAGTTGCAACTACAAATTCTTCATTTTCTTTTTTAAAATCATAAATTACAGTTTTATTATCTTCTTCAAAAACTTGGGTACCTATTGGAACTTTTAAAACTAAAGTTTTACCACCTCTTCCAGTTTTATTTTTACCACTTCCATCACCACCTCTTTCTGCTTTAAAGTGTTGTTGATATCTAAAGTCAATTAGTGTGTTGAGATTTCTTTCAGTTTTTAAAATAACAGATCCACCTTTTCCTCCATCTCCTCCATCAGGACCACCAAATTCAATAAATTTCTCTCTCCTAAAACTTGGTGAACCAGATCCACCGTCACCTGCCTTAACAAATATCTTAACTTGATCGAGAAATTTCATGATACAACCGTTTAATTAAGTTGCGATTATTAATTGGGCTTAACTGAAACGTAAGTTCTGTCAGATCTACTTTTTTTAAACTCTACTTTTCCTTTTACTACAGAAAATATAGAATGATCTTTTCCCATTCCAACATTTTCACCAGGAAATATTTTTGTACCTCTTTGTCTTACTATTATGTTCCCAGGTACAACCATTTGGCCACCATACTTTTTTACTCCTAGTCTTCGCCCTGCACTATCTCTTCCATTTCGAGATGATCCACCAGCTTTTTTTGTTGCCATAATTTATTTAGCGCTTTCTTTTACTTCTTTCTTAATTTCTTTAGTTGCTTGTTTTACTTTTTCTGCTTCTGATATTAATTTTCCATCTTTTGAAAAAAT
>CACHFK010000023.1 GCA_902579085.1 uncultured Pelagibacteraceae bacterium
TGCAGCTTTTCATAATGAACTATCATTGAAAAAACAATTTAAAATTAGAAAATTTATCTCACGAATGCAGTTTCCATGTTTTGACGCATTAACTTATTGTCAGTTAGCAGAAGGAAAAATTGAAATTGTTGCACAATGTGCTAATAAAATTTGGGATATTCATCCAATTATTCCAATAGTTAGAGCTGCTGGAGCAACGGTTAGTACTTGGGATAATAAAAACCCAATTATAGGTGGTAATATAGTTGTTTCAAATAACTTAAGAAATCATAAGGAAGTTTTGAAATTATTAAAACCCGCTACATGAAAAACATAATTGTACTTCAACATATTAAAATTGAAGACCCTGGTTACATTAAAGACTTAATGTTAAATGATAATATTGATATAACTACTATCGAATTAGATGAAGGAGAAATAATTCCAAAAGATTTATCAATTTATGATGCAATGTTTTGTATGGGAGGACCAATGGATACATGGATGGAAAAAGATTATCCATGGCTCATTGATGAAAAAAAAAAAATTAAAGAGTTTGTTGTTGATTTAAAAAAACCATATTTGGGTTTTTGTTTAGGATGTCAATTGCTTGGAGAAGCAGTAGGTGGCTCAGTTGTTAAATCAAAAAATCCAGAAATTGGAATGTTAAATGTTAACTTTTCAAATAATAAAAATTCAGATAAATTATTTAACCAGTTTCCTGAACAGATAAAATCTCTTCAATGGCATTCATACGAAGTACAAGATCTAGATAAAAATCAAGATATAACTTTATTAGCATCATCGCCTGAAACAAAATATCAAATATTTAAATATCAAAATCATGCTTATGGAATTCAATTTCATATTGAAATCAAGGATTCTACAGTTGGAGAATGGGGATGTGTTCCAGAATATAAGTCTTCTTTAGAAAAACAGCTTGGGAAAGGAGCTCTAGAGAAATTTGACTTAGATGCTAAAAATAACATGGCAAACATGAACAAATATTCAAAAATTCTTTACGAAAATTTTAAAAAAATTACTTAAAACACTTTAGTTTATCTCATTAATAGGCTAGATTTTGAAATAAAATAATAGGAGGGGAAAATGAAACCTAAAAATTTGCTAAGAATTTTATTGGCATTTTTATTTGTTTTTGCATCAACACAAACTTTTGCAAAAACTATTAAATGGTCTATGCAAGGAGATAGTTTAACGCTAGATCCTCATGCGCAGAACGAAGGTCCTACTACACAAGTATCAAGACAAATCTATGAAGCTTTAGTTACTAGAGGATTAGATATGTCAATTGGACCTCAGCTTGCAACAAAATGGGCAACTGTTGACGAAAATACTTGGTATTTTTATTTAAGAGAAGATGTAAAGTTTTCTAATGGACAAGCAATGACATCAGAAGATGTTGTATTTAGTATATTAAGGGCAAAACAACCTACATCAGATTTTAAAGAATATATAAGTACAATTTCAGGAGTTAAAGCAATTGATGATTACACGGTTCAAATTAAAACAAGTAAACCAAATCCAATTCTTTTAAACCAATTATCAAATATATTTATAATGTCTAAAGAGTGGTGTAATGAAAATTTTGCAATAGTTCCGCAAAATTGGGATGCATCACAAGAAACTTTCTCTGCTACTAATGCTATGGGAACAGGTCCGTTTAAAATTACTTTAAGAGAACCAAATACTAAAACAGTTTTCAAAAGAAATAGTAGATGGTGGGGATCAATGAAAGATAACAAAGTAACTGAAATACAATTACTTCCAATCAAAAATGCCGCAACTAGAGTAGCAGCTTTATTATCTGGAGAAATAGATTTAGTTACTGATGCTCCTGTACAAGATTTAGCACGTATAACCTCTTCAGCTGGCCACAAAGTTGAAAGTACGCCACAGATGCGTACAATATTTCTAGGTATGGATCAAGCTGCTGATAAGTTAAGAACAGGTAATACTGGTGATAATCCATTTAAGAAAAAAGCAGTAAGACAAGCTCTTTATCAAGCAATAGACATTGAAGCCATTAAGAAAAAAGTTATGAGAGGCTTAAGTGAGCCAGCAGGAATTATAACTTTTCCAGGAGTAAATGGTTATACAAAAGATCTTGATAAAAGATTGCCTTATGATGTTAATGCAGCAAAAAAACTATTAGCTGATGCAGGTTATCCTAATGGTTTTGAAGTTGAACTAAGATGTCCAAATGACAGATATGTAAATGATGAAGCAATTTGTACAGCTGTTGTTGGAATGTTAGGAAAAATTGGTGTTAAAGTAAATTTATTTGCTCAAACCAAAAGTAAACACTTCAAAGAACTTAAGGACAATCAAGGTGATTTTTATATGCTAGGTTGGGGAGTGCCTACTTTAGACAGTCACTATGTATTCCACTACTTATATGAGTCAGGTGCTAGCTGGAACAAAGTTAACTTTAGCAATTCTGATGTTGACGCTGCTATTAGAGTTATGGAAGGTGAAGTTGACCTAGACAAAAGAAATGCTGCAATTGCAAATGCATGGAAAATTGTAAAAGATGATATCTCTTATCTTCCTTTACACCATCAAGTAATTTCTTGGGCATCTAAGAGTGATGTTGACGTACCAATAAGACCGAATAACGAACCGTTATTCCGTTTTGCTAGCTTTAACTAAAGTAATTATTACAAGCCCTTTATTTTATTAAAGGGCTTGTAAACAAACAAGTTTTTCTAAAATTGATAAAATATTTTTTTAAACGTCTGTTTCAATCTGCAATGGTTATGCTGGTTGTTGCATTTGTATCTTTTTCGCTCTTCAACTTTGTTGGAGATCCGATAAATAATATGGTTGGGGAAGAAACTTCCGATGAAGAAAGAGCTGAACTTAGAGAAACATTAGGTTTAACAGACCCTATATATGTTCAATTTTCAAGATTTGTTGTTAATGCTTCAAAAGGAGAATTTGGAATATCTTACCAGTTAAGAAGACCTGTTTCAGAATTAATATCTGAAAGACTACCAGCCACAATAGAGCTCGTTTTAGTTTCAGCCTTGATTGCACTAGTTTCAGGAACTTTATTAGGTGTTTACACAGGAATAAATCGTAAAGGTTTTTTGAGTGATGCTATATTAGCCATTTCTTTACTTGGCGTCTCGTTACCCACATTTGTAATTGGAATATTATTTATCTATCTATTTGCTGTAATTTTAGGAATATTACCTTCTTTTGGTAGGGGGGAAGTTGTAAGCCTTGGTTATTGGACAACAGGCTTTTTAACTTTATCTGGACTAAAAGCTATAATTCTTCCTTCTGTAACTCTTAGTCTATTTCAAATGACTTATATTATCAGACTCGTTCGAGCAGAAATGATGGAAATATTGCAAACTGATTATATTAAATTTGCTAGAGCAAGAGGTATAAATGAAAAAAGTATTCATTATAAACATGCACTAAAAAATGGATTGATACCTGTAATTACAATTGCAGGAATAAACATTGGTACTTTAATTGCATTTTCAATAATTACAGAAACTGTTTTTCAATGGCCTGGTATGGGTTTTTTATTTATTCAAGCCGTTCAATTTGTGGATATACCAATTATGTCTGCATACCTGGTTTTTATTGCATTTGTCTTTGTAATGATAAATTTTATAGTAGATATTTTGTACTACTTTATTGATCCAAGAATTAGAGTTAAAGCGGAGGCAGTAAGTGGATAATAAAAATATAACATTATTTACTAGAATAAAAGATAGTGATGTTTACTTTAGTTTTATAAAATCTCCTACAGCTATACTCTCTACTTTAATTTTAATTATAATTTTCTTTTGTTCTTTTTTCGTTGAATTAGTAACACCATATAATCCATTTGATCCGTCATCATTATCTTTAATGGACGCATTTACTCCACCAGCTTGGACAGAAGAAGGACTTGCTAAATTTATTTTAGGAACTGATGGTCAGGGTAGAGATATGTTAGCAACTATTCTTTATGGATCACGGATTTCTTTAATCGTAGGTTTTTCTGCAGTTATATTTGCTTTAGTTTTAGGAGTAGGATTAGGATTAAGTGCAGGGTATTTTGGTGGAAAATATGAAATGTTTGTTATGAGATTTACAGATGTACAGCTAACTGTACCAAGTATTTTAATGGCTCTTTTAGTTGATGGAATTGCTCGCGGAATTATTTCAAGAGAATTACATGATGAAATGGCAATTTATGTTTTAATATTTGCAATTGGTATTTCTGAATGGCCTCAGTTTGCAAGAGTATCAAGAGCCGCAACATTGGTTGAGAAAAATAAGGATTATGTTTCTGCTTCAACAATTATTGGCGTTTCAAATATAATTATTATGTTTAAACATATCTTGCCAAATATAATGAGGCCAGTTTTAGTAATTGGAACAATAGGACTTGCGCTTGCAATAATAGCAGAAGCAACTCTAAGTTTTTTAGGAGTTGGCGTTCCTCCTACAACACCTTCATTAGGCACATTAATTAGATTAGGTAATGATTTTTTATTTTCTGGTGAATGGTGGATTACTTTTTTTCCTGCTATATTTTTAGTAATATTAGCATTTTCTATTAACCTTTTAGGAGATTGGATGAGAGACACTCTTAATCCAAAACTTAACTAATGACATTTTTAAAAATAAATAATTTAAGTGTTAATTATGAAATGCGAAAAGAAACAGTTTATGCAGCAAAAAAAGTAAATATAAATGTTGAAAAAGGCGAAATACTTGGCCTAGTAGGAGAATCTGGATCTGGAAAAAGCACAGTTGGCAATGCAATAATTAACCTTATAGACGAGCCTGGCAAGGTATCTGGTGGATCAATAATTTTGGATGGAACTGATATTTATGAAAATCCTGACAATATTCTTAAATTAAGAGGAAAAAAAATAGGCCTTATTTTTCAAGATCCTCAAACTTCATTAAATCCTATACTTACAATAGGAGAACAGTTGATCGAAACAATTCAAACTCATTTAAAATTAAATACAGAAGAAGCAAAAAATAAAGCAATTAACTTATTAAAGGAAGTAGGGATAAAAGATGCTGAAACTAGATTTAATAACTATCCACATCAATTTTCTGGTGGAATGAGACAAAGAGTTGTTATTTCATTGGCTCTTTGTTGCGAACCCGAGCTACTTATTGCTGATGAACCTACAACGGCACTAGACGTTTCAATACAATCTCAAATATTAGATTTAATTAAAAGATTAACTAATGAAAGAAATCTAGCAGTTATATTAATTACCCATGACATGGGAGTTATCTCTGAAACAACAAGCAGAGTTGCAGTTATGAAAAATGGAGATCTTGTAGAAATAGGACCTACGAAAGAAATATTAACAAAACCTAAAGAGATTTATACAAAAGCACTTGTAAGTTCAGTTCCTCCTACAAATAAAAAAATAGATAGATTTAAAATTATTGAAAAGAAAAACAAAGCAGAAGGGGAAACTAATATTAAAATTTTAAACAGGTGGACTAAAAAAGAAATTATTGATCAGGATCTAGTAAAAGTAAAAAATTTAAGTAAAACTTTTGATGATAATTTTTTTACAGAAAGTAACAAAAATTCTGTAATGGCTGTTGACGATGTATCATTTAATATAAAAGAAGGAGAGTCGTTTGGGTTAGTTGGTGAAAGTGGAAGTGGTAAATCAACAATAGCAAAAATGATTGTTAATTTATATAGCCCAAGTGCTGGAGATATTGATTTTGATAATGTTTGTATAACAAAAATTAAAAGCAATAAAGAAATGATGAAGTTTAGAAAACAAATTCAAATGATTTTTCAAGACCCTTACTCATCTTTAAATGGAAGATTAAAAGTTAAAGATATAGTCTCAGAACCTATAAAACTTCACAATCCCTCAATTAGTGCTAAAGATTTAGATAGTTATATTTATGATTTGTTAGAATCTGTTGAATTAACCCAACAATCTGCAGAACGTTACCCACATGAATTTTCTGGAGGACAAAGACAAAGAATATCAATCGCAAGAGCTCTTGCCACTCAACCAAGATTACTCGTCTGTGATGAACCAACTTCAGCTTTAGATGTAAGTATCCAAGCTCAAATATTAAATTTATTAAAAGATTTACAGGAGCAATTAAATTTGACAATCTTATTCATCAGTCATGATTTACCAGTTGTAAGACAAATGTGTGATAGAATAGCAGTATTAAAAAATGGAAAACTCTGTGAGATTTCAGAAACTGAAGAATTATTTAAAAACCCATCACACGATTACACTAAAGAATTGCTAAAATTAATGCCAAAAATAGAATCTATTTATAACTAAGGAGGAAAATGCCAATATTTAAAACAATAGAAGAAAATGAAGCTCAAGGAAAAGTAAAAGAGATATACGATGAAATAAAAAAAGTGAGAAAAATCGATAAAATACCAAACTTTTGGAAAAGCCTTGCAAATAACCCCGAAACTTTAGAAAGAACTTGGACTTCATTACAACAAGTAATGAAAAAAGGTGCACTAGATCCGGTTATAAAAGAACTAATTTATGTTGCGGTTTCTGTAACTAATGGATGTGAATATTGCGTAAAGTCACATAGCCTAGCTGCAAAAAAAAAGGGTGCAACAAATGATATGATAAGTGAGATGATAGCTGTTGTTGGAATGGCAAATGAGACGAATAGATTAGTTGAGGGTTATCAGGTAGAAGTAGATGAAATCTATAAATAATGGATTTTAAATATGTTTATAAAATTTGTACAAGAGATGAGTGGAATGAAGCAAAAAAAAATGGAAAGTTTGTGGGATCTAAAAAAGATAAAGAAGACGGGTTTATTCACTTTTCTGATAAAGATCAATTAAAAGATACTTTTAATAAATTTTTTTTCAATCAGAACAATTTATTTTTATTAAAAGTAGATGCTTTAAAATTAAAAAATCTTATTTATGAACAAATTTCAGATGGCGATATGTTTCCACATCTTTATGAACCTTTTGAAATAATAAACGTTGTTGCAGAATACGAAATAACATTAAATGAAAAAGGTTATCACGATATACCGACTGAAGTACTTTAATATAGAATACAATCAGCAGCTTTTTCGGCAATCATAAGTGTTGGTGCGTTTAGATTTGCACTTGGAATTTCTGGAATTATTGATGCATCAACCACTCTTAAGTTTTGAATTCCTTTAACTTTTAAGTTTTCATCTACTACTGCCATATCATCTATACCCATTTTACAGGTTCCACTTGGGTGGTATGCGGTATCTGCTTTCGATCTAATGTATTCGTTTATCTCATCATCTGATTGAGCGTCTATTCCTGGCCCAACTTCTTTTCCAGTATGTTCAGCAAGAGCAGGTTGAGATAAAATATTTCTTGCAACATGAATACATTCTCTTGTTTGTTTCAAATCTTCTTCATCTTGTAGATAGTTAAATAATATTTTTGGATATTCATAAGGATCAGATGAATTAAGCGTAATATGTCCTCTACTTTTTGGATGATTTGGACTTGCGTGTAATTGAAAACCATGAGATTTAGGTTGCTCTAAACCATGATTAATCACAAACGAAGGAAAGAAATGAAATTGAATATTTGGAACTTCTCTTTCAGGAGATGATTTTGCAAATCCACCTGCTTCTAAAAAAGATTTAGAGCATGGTCCTGATTTGAACATAAACCATTGAATTCCAGCAAGCACTTTAGGAATTAGTTTTGTGTAGGTGTATAATGTATTTGGGGTTTTGCATTCTTGTTGAATATATGTTTCCAAATGATCTTGTAGATTTTTTCCAACACCTTTAACATTATTAACAACCTCTATTCCTTTATCTTTTAAATGATTTGCCTCCCCAATTCCTGATAACATTAGTAATTGAGGTGAATTTATTGAGCCACCACTTAAAATCACTTCTTTATTTGCATAAATTTTATGAACATTGTTTTTAATTTTAACTTGAAGTCCAATTGCCTTCTTTCCATCAAATAATATTTTTTCTACATAAGAATTTTTAAAAATATCTAAGTTCTTTCTATTTTTAACTGGATTTAAATAATATTTTGCAACACCGGCTCTTTCTCCTTGGTGCATTGTAGTATCAAACATTCCAAATCCTTCTTGTTCCTGACCATTCATATCTATATTTATTTTGTGACCAGCTTGACCTGCTGCATCAATAAAAGCTTTAAATAATGGGTTAGAATTTTTAGATAAATTTATTGGAAGAGGACCCAATGAACCTCTAAATTGATCCTCTCCTTCTGACCAAGTCTCAATTTTTTTAAAATAAGGTAATATTTTTTCATAAGACCAATTTTTAAGTCCAAAGTTTTCCCATCTTGTATAATCATCTCTATTACCTCTAACAAAAACCATTCCATTGTGAGAAGAACAGCCACCAATCATTTTTCCTCTTGGACAAAATATTCTTCTATTATTTAGGTATGGTTCTGGCTCAGAATAATATTTCCAATTATATTTTGGATCATGCATAGTATAAAGAAGAGCAAGTGGCATTTTAACTTTCCAAATATCGCTTGATCCTCCTGCTTCAAAAATTGCAACTTTATTTTCTTTATTTTCAGATAATCTATTTGCAAGAACACATCCCGCAGATCCTGCTCCGATAATTAAATAATCAAATTTCATATTAATTTTGATTCCAATAAAGATTTGTAAGTGTCAATTGATTTAATTTTGATATGTGTTTTTTTTGCAGCTTCATCAAATTTTCTGACTAGAACAGAGTTTTTAAAATATTTTTTTTTTATAAATTCTTCGCTCTGTTTTTTATTCAAAATTCCCCCTTGAAGTTTTAAACTTAATTTTGAAGCTTCTGATAAAAAACTAAAATATTTTTTATTTCTTGCTAAATATCTTTTTGCTAAAACATGATATTTAATTGGTTCTACAATTTCCTTCCTAAAAAATTTCTTAAGATATTCATAACCAATACTTTCATGTTTACCATCTCTTTTTTTTTTTACTAGATCATCTGGGTCTTCAATAATAAAATGACCATAATCATGTAATAGACATGCACATATTATTCCATCATTACATTTTGCTTTTTCGGCTAACATTGCAGATTGTATCATATGTTCAGATATTGTTATTTTTTCACCAATATAAAGTGATTTGTTATTTTTAAAGTTTGAAACAATTTTATCTACTATTTGCATTTATTATTGAGGGTGGTCTCCCTCGACAGCTATTCTATCCATTATTCTTTCGTAACCCAATCCTTTGCCTGGATAAAAGTCAGCTATAGCGTAATGAATAACACTTCTGTTATCCCAAATACAAACTGCATTTTCCGTCCAATTAAATCTACAAGTCAAGTCAAGCCTAGCTTGATGCTCAAATATTTTTTTTAAAATTTCGTCACTCTCTTTCTGATCTAAACCAACTATTTTTTTAGTATAAGTCCAATTAACATATAAAATTTTCTTTCCTGTTTCTGGATGAGTTCTAACTATGGGATGTTCATTGGAGTATTCGTCATAGTTTTTTTTATTATTACCTTTCATTTTTTTATAATCTTTTATAAAGAATTCAGCACCCAATGAACTATGTACTGCCTTTTTGTCTTTAATTTTATCTTTGATTTTTTCATCTAAAGTTTCCCAAGCAAGTTCCATATTGGAGAAGCAAGTATCCCCACCTACTGGAGGAATCTTAAGTGACTTTAAAATAACAGCTTTAGTTGGCTTATAATTATAACTGACATCACTATGCCAATTTTCTCCCCACTGATTTTTCTCATCCTCAGCTTTAATAATTCTTACGATTTCTGGATGATCTTTTAAACCTTGGACATAAGCATGCGTTTCTAATGGCCCAAATTTTTCTGCAAGAGCTATATGTTGATTTGCAGTTAAAGTCTGATCTCTAAAAAAAATAACTTTATGCTCTAATAATAAATCGTTAATTTTATTAAAATTTTCATTAGAAATATCAGTAAGGTCTATTCCTTTTATTTCAGCTCCAAGCGCCCCTGACAAAAGTTTTGTTTGAATTCGCATTTAATTTTATTTACTTTTTAAGTTTATTTAAAAATTGCAAATTTTCAAATTTAAATTCAGATCTTTTTTCTTTAATAAATTGATCCATAATCATTACTTTTTCATGCTCAAACTCAGTAACTTTTCTAATATTTAAATCCATATATAAAGACAAAACTTCGGTCGTTGATGATAAAATATTATTTTTTTTTTCAAACATTTCCAACTTATAATGTAGTCTCTTTTTATCATGATCAAAATATGATAAATAAATATCAACTTCTTCATTTTCTTTTACTTCATTATTGTATGTTGTGTGGCTTTCAACAGCCATCGTGCTTTTTTTAGTTGTATTTGCCGATTGTTCACCCATTTTAAATTTAGATAAAATTATTTCTGCTCCTTTATCAAAAACTAAAATATAAAAAGCTAGATTCATGTGACCGTTATAATCAGTCCATTCATTAATTATTCTAGTAGTTGAAAGAAGTATAGACATTAATTAATTCAATTCTGATAAAATTTGTTCTGAAAGTTTTTTAATTTCATCTACAGCATTACCTTTTCTTTGTTTTTCAATCGCAGTTTTTCCCTCTCCCATAGATGATGCATATATCTGTCTGTTTCCAATTATTGTATTCACAGATGGAACATTTAAACTTTTAATATAATCATTTGTTTTAATAATTAGTTTTGATCTTTGATTTGCTCTATTTATCTGTATCATAATTTTTTTTTTTGCCTTTTTTGCAATTTCTATAATTGCTTCTGTTGCCCAAAAATCAACGTGAGAAGGTGTCATAGGAATTAAAACTAAATCAGATGCTTCAATTGCGGGACGGGCATCAGACTCTATTTTAGGAGGTGTATCAATAATAACTACATCATGATCTTTTTTTAATGTTTTAGACTCATATTGAGCACCCCACAAACTTGCTGTTTTAAAAGTTAAATTATCATTTGATATTTTTTTTTCTGATCTAATCATAAACCATTTACCTAGACTTCCCTGGGGGTCAGTATCTATAACGGCCACTTTAAAATTATGATATTTTACAAAACCCATCGCTAAATGAACTGCTAATGTTGTTTTTCCTGTTCCACCTTTTTGTTGTGAAATAGTTATTACTTTTGAAAGCATTACTCATAATATATTTATTAAATCCATCTAGAAATAAAATTTTAAATTCTACTCTTACGTTAAAAAAAATTTCTACTTCAAATTGTATTTTACTATCATTAAATTTTTTTTGGCACCAACAATAAGTTATTAACTTATAAAATATATATATAAAAAAAATATTATTTTTTAATTTTAAATAATGAGAAGTTATTGAATTAATTAGGTTATTTTAAAATAGAAAGTTAAGCAGAATTATGAATAAGCTATTATTACCACAGGATATAGTTGGAGGTTCGTTTTGGTTAATCTCTGTTGGTATGATTGGTGCAGCGATATTCTTTTTTTTAGAAAGAAGACGCTTGTCCGATAGGTGGAGTACAGTTATGACACTAATTGGTGTAATTGCACTTATGTCTTCTATCCACTACTTTTATGCAAAGAACTTATGGGTTTTAAATGGACAAGCCCCAACTCAACTAAGATATATAGATTGGCTATTAACTTTCCCACTTACAATATTAACTTTTTATGTAATGTTAAGATCGGTATCTGAAGTCAAACGAGGTATGTTTTGGCGGTTGTTAGTTGGGACCTTGGTGTGGGTAATAGCACAACTTTTAGGAGCTTACGGTTACATGAGTGTTACTTTGGGTTTTCTTGTAGGAATAGTCGGATGGCTTTATATTATTGGAGAACTTTATATGGGCGATGCAGGTCGAGCTAATTCATCATGTAATAACGAAAGTGTTCAAATGGCATTTTTTGCGAATAGACTAATTATAACAATAGGTTTTTCAATTTATCATATTGGTTACTTTATAGAACACTTAGCTGGTGGAGCTAATATAAATAGTCTTAACGTAATTTATAATTTAGCTGATTTTTTAAATAAAATAATTTTTGGAATGATAATTTATAGTGCGGCAATACAAGATACAAAGAAAGAAGCTCAATAGGGGAGGTATAATTTATGACTAAAGGAGCAGATATAATAGCAGCAATAATTTTATTAGCACTTGCAATAGCAATAATAGTTTATTTGTTGCATTGGCTATACAGAAGATCTTCAAAAGAAGTTTCTTTTGTAAGAACAGGAATGCTTGGTGAAAAAGTTGTTATATCAGGAGGAGCATTTGTTTTACCTATAATTCATAACATTACCCAAGTAGGTATGAGAACATTGAGCATAACTATAAAAAGAGGAGGAGATAAGTCTCTTATAACAAAAGATAGAATGAGAGCGGAACTAGTAACAGAATTTTTTACAAAAGTTCCACCTGATTCAAGAGCAGTATCAACCGCAGCTCAAACTTTAGGTAATAGAACTTTAGATCCAGAACATTTAAGAGAAGTAGTTCAAGGTAGATTTGCGGACGCTTTAGGAGAGGTAGCTGCAAAAATGACTTTGGATGAAATTCAAGAAAATAGAGGATCCTTTGTTAAAGAAGTAAGAAAAATTGCAGACGAGTCTATAGGACATACGGGATTAGCTTTAGAAACTGTTTCAATTATTTCATTAGACCAGACACCTATTGAACAATTTAATCCAGCTAATACTTTTGACTCACAAGGTTTAACTCAATTAACAGAACAAATTGAAAATAGAAAGAAAAAGAGAAATGATATTACTCAAGATACTAAAATTTCTATTGAAAATAAAAATTTAGAAACTGTTCAAAAAGAATTAGAAATTAAAAAAAATGAAGAATTCTCTAGATACCAACAAGAAAGAGAAATCGCGATCCAAAAAGCTAACGAAAGAACAGAAACTATAAGAAAAAAAGCAGAAAAAGAGCGAGAAGCAGAAGAGGCAGAAATTCAAAGTCAAGAAGCTATTGAAGTTGCAAAAATATCTCAAAATCAAGTTATAGAAGTCGAAAGAAAACTTACAGAAACAAGATTAATTGAAGAAATAGAAAAAAGAAGAAAAGAACAAAATGCACTTGAGCAAGATTCTGCATTGGATATTAGACAGAAAAATTTAGACACAGAGATAAAAATTCTTAATCTAGACAAGGAAAGTGAGTATGCAAGACTAGAGAAGCAAAGACTAGTTGACACAAAAAGAGCTCAGGAAAAAGCAGAAATTATTAAAGAACAATCAGATAAACAGCGAGAGTCAGAAGAAGCCCAAATTATTGCTGAACAACAAGTTAAAAATGCAAAAATTGAACAACAAAAAAACATTGATGCTCACAGAATTGAATCTGAAAAAGAAGTGAGAACCTTAGATATTGAAAAAGCTAAAAGAATTCAGCTAGAAGAACACCAAAAAGAGCTCGAAATTATTGAGAAATCTAAAGAAGTTTTAAAATCCAAAGCGGATGAACAAAACACGAGGGCAAAAGCAGTTGAAGCTGAGGAAAAAGCAAATTCAATGAGATATATCGAAAAAGCTGAAGGTATGAAACAAGTTGATGTTATTTCTGCGGCATCTAAAGCAGAGCAAGATAAGTATGCAACCATGGCAGCAAAATTAAGATATGAAATTGATGCTGCTGGTAAAGAAGCATTAAACATGGCTGAGAATGTCAGAAGTGATGCAAGTAGAAGAAGCGCACTAAGAAACAAATTAGCAGAAAAAATAGAATCTATTATTAGAGAAAGTGTTAAACCAATGGCAAATATTGGTGATATCAAAATTGTTGATGTTAATGGTTTGCCAGGTTTTAGTGGGACAAGCGCCACTGGAGGACCAGCAGGAGGAAAAGACGGTTCAGGTAAAAGCTCAGGAAATTTAGCAGATAATGTTGTTAGTTCAGCATTAAGATATAGAGCACATCAACCATTTTTAGATAGCCTTCTAAAAGAAATCGGAATGCATCCTGGAGAAATAAGCAACATAAGAAATATCCTTGGTGATTATGGTAATCCAAAAAAAGATTATCATATGAACTTTGGTGAGAATGTTGCATCAGATTCTAAAGGAGAAAAAGTTCCAAAAAAATAAATAAAGAATAAAAACTATGAGTGCAGAATTAGAAAATTGGGCAAAGAAATACGAAGACTTGACTAATAACGATGACACAATTGGTGCTATGGCCAAGTACTATACTTGTACTTTTATGTTTGACATGGAAAAAGCTAAAGTAATTATTGAAATGCATGATGGTAAAGTAAAAAATATAAATACAAATCCATCACCACTGGACCCTTATGATTTTGCTTTAAGAGCATCAGCAAATACTTGGAAAGAATTTGGCCAACCAATACCTAAGCCCATGTATCATGGTATATGGTCAGCTAGCTTTTTAAGAGATCTTAAAATTGAGGGCAATCATTTAGTTCTTATGAAAAATTTGAGAAATTTTACTGTTCAATTCGAATTATTAAGAAAAACTGGAGTGCCTGTATGATGAATAAAATTTATTGGAGGATTTTTTAATGGTTAAACATCATGATGTAGTTGGTAGATACGTTACTATTGAAGTCGATGAATGTGAATATAAAGTTTTTTATCTTCAAAATGGAAAAGGAATACCTTTAGTTTGCCAACATACTGCTGGCTGTCATAATCATCAGTGGAGAGGATTATTAGAGGATCCAGAAATAACAAAAAATTATAGTGTAATTGCATATGACTTACCACGACATGGAAAATCAGACCCACCACATAATAAAGAATGGTGGAAAGAAGAATATAAATTAACAGCTGAACATTATTGTAACTTTATAGTAAAATTATGCGATGCGTTGGGTTTACAAAATCCTATATTTATGGGCTCTTCATTTGGTGGAAATGTAGCTTTACAATTAGCTTTAAGACATCCTAATAAATTCAGAGCAGTTATACCGGTTGAAGCAGCTGATTATGCTCCAGGCTTTTATCTTGATTGGTGGAGACATCCACACGCAAATGCTGCACAAGTTTGTGCTAGTGGTACCTGGGATCTTATGGCACCTCAATCACCAGAAAAAGATAGATGGTTAACTTGGCATTATTATACTCAAGGTTCTGAAGCATTTAAGGGAGATTTGTATTTTTACTCGGTTGATCATGACTTAAGAAATGATTTACAAAATATAGATGGTCACAAATGTCCAGTAATTATGTTAACTGGAACTTATGATTATTTGACTCCTCCTGAAGCAACTGAGAATACCGCAAGACAGATTAAAGGAGGTGTTTATATAGAAATGCCAGATATAGGACATTTTCCAATGAGCGAAAATCATGAACTGTTTAGAGTTTATTTAATGGAAGCTTTAAAAATAATTCAAGAAAGGACTAATAAGTAATTTATTACTAAGGGGATTAAATGCAAAAAGATAAAACAGGTGTACAGCTTAATCTAGGACATACAAGCACTGATGATTTTATAACTGAAAAATATGTTTTGCCTTTATTGAGAGACGAAAAAATGAGAAATAAATTAATTGAAGAACACAGAGCTTGTCCAGTTGGTAAAGCGGCTCAACCACATAAAGGCCAACCAATGGTCGAGCACAGTAAAGAACTTCAAATAGTTTTAGATAAATTAAGAAGACAACCAATGGCAGTAAAAAAATATGTAACAGTGTGTAAAAAAGATTTTGAAGATTATAGAATTGGTATTTTAACTGGAGTAAGAGGACAACCGGTAGAAATTTTAGATGAGTCATTTTCTTCAGAAGAAGCTTGTGAACATGCAATATTTTTAAAAAGAATTTTAGATTTATTAGAAAGACATGGTGGATGATTAAATGTTAAGAATTACTGGCTATAGCGATAAATATACAGCATTCCCTGGTGAAGAAATAAAATTTTATGTTAATGCTGAAAAAAATGAAAATTACGAAGTTCAAATTGTAAGATTAATTCATGGAGACACCAATCCCGAAGGACCTGGTTATAAAGATGAAGAGATTGGAGCCGAATGTAACAAAACATATCA
>CACHFK010000024.1 GCA_902579085.1 uncultured Pelagibacteraceae bacterium
GACAAATGGTACTTGGGAAAAATGGAAATAAACATGAACGATGGTAAAAAGAAGAAATATCTTTATTTCCAAATTCATTAATGAAAAAAAAATTAAATTCAATCGCTGGTGTTACTTTAGTAGAAATTTTAATTGGAATTTTAATTTCAGTCGTAATGATGGGGGCTATGTTTGCTTCATACACTGCCGTTAATAGTACTTACACACAAGTCACAGATAGAGCAAAAATTTCTCAAGCAGGAAGGGATATTGTAGGTATGATTGTGCGTGATGTTAGGATGGCTGGTTTTAAATATTTTGGTGACAGTATAAAAACAACAAATGCACATGCTCCAATTATAATCACTAAATCTTCTAACTTTGCAACAGAATGCGATAAAATAGAAATAGTTTATGGCGATGTAAATTATAATGCCACTGGTTCTCCAAAATATACTTACGAAAGATTTAAAATAACATATGAATGCAAGCGATCTACTGCACCTGACAAAACGAAACCAGTGAGGTCAAATGGTACTTATCCTCCAATTGATGCATTTGCAGTTTATAAATCTAAAGTGAAATGGAATTCAAATTCACAAAGTTGGTGGAACCCTAGTGTGGACAATGACAGTCGAACTTATTCAGAAGAAATAATTGTAGACTATGTGCAGGATTTAATTTTTAATGCTATCGATGATAAAGGTTTATTAATTAGTCCGCCACCAACTCCAACTAACGCTAAAAAAGATTACCTTTATAAAATAAAAACAGTTGATATTGCTTTAAATGTTAGATCGACAAAAGAATTTTTTAGAGCTGCTAAATTAAGAAAATTTTTTGCTCTTGGAGACTCTCAAAGAGATGGGAGTGGATCAAATACTAAAGCTAAAACAGATAAATTTTTAAGAGAGACAATTGTTGTTTCAGCTCATGCAAGAAATTTAGGTATACAATGAAGAATAAAAATGAACAAGGTTTTGCTTTAGTTTTATCATTAGTTTTACTATTAGCTATGTCTTTAATGGGCGGTGCTTTAATTGTTATTAGCGCTGGAGATCATCAAAGTAATAATACTAGTGATGAATACCAACAAACTTTTTATGTTGCAGAAACAGCATTAATAGAAGGAGAAAAGTATTTATTAAATCAATATTTGGGACCATGGAATACTTCTACTCATACAAGAGATACCGCTAAAAGAAAGTTACCTGCAAATGGCACTAGTAATTGGAGTGGAACAATAGTGAATTCTAATAGAAAAAATTATACTACTAATAGTAGTTTTTATTATGACACTAGTAATTATTGTTACAATAGTTTTAAAGATATAGACAAATCGGCTTTTAAAGTTGTTGTTTCAGAAAGTTGGAATTTTGGACAGATCATAAGAGATAGTTTTAATTCCAATGCCTCAGTAGCAGAACAAGACGAAGCTGATAAATTAAAAAAATATTTTTATGAATTTTTTTTAGTTCGAATTGGTGCCGCTCCATTTAGAGGATTTGGCACAAGTATAAAAAAAGGTGCAACAGATAGTGGCCTAGATGGAATAGCTTATCGAGTTTTTGGCTGTGGTATAAGAGCTGGCAAGGACAGAATGATTATTTCACTAGAAAGTACAGTAGTTTTACCTAAGTAAATGATTAAATCAGCTTTAAAAATTAATGAAATTTTAATAAAAAAACACTTATAATAAATTTTTATGAAAAAAATTATATTTACTTTTTTAATATTTTTCTCTTGTTCTAGCTTAGCTCAAGCTGCCTGCGATTTTTTAATTAATATAGGAGACAAAGGAACAAAAGTATTTGAAAAATTTGCACCTCCTATGCCAGGATTTAAAGGTCAATTTTATTTGCCAATACAATCTCAAGAGGTATGTCCAAATGATAAGTTAAATGACATGATCGCTGTTGAATATGTTTTTTTAGGTGAAGAAGAAGATACGGCACAACTGGCAGCTATTAGGATGGTTGTGTTGAATGATGGTAACAATACTGAAAGCGACAAGCTAACACTAATGAACTATGCAAAAAAAGTTTATGGTGATTTTGATACTGGTCCAAATCCAAAAGTATTTAATAATTATTACGCATGGGAAAAGAATAACAAATTAATTATTTACAAGAGAATGTTTGATTCTGAAGAATTAATTAATGAAGAAATATACATTAGTAATAATGAATATGATGAAAAATTAGGTAAATTTTATTACGATGTAGAACAAGCTGAAGAAGCGGCAGAAGAAAATTAAAATGAGAATAAAAATAGTAATAATTAAATTAATTTTATCTTTAATTTTGCTTTCGGGAAATGCTATTGCAAAAAATCTTCCCCCTGGATCTGGAATTAGTGATGTGCCTGCAAATGTATTAATTCTTTTAGATAAATCTGGAAGTATGGGCGCAAGGATGACTAGTGGTGCAGGCATTTATTATCCTTACAGTGTTGCAGTTGATACTAATGGGGATGTTTATGCAGGACAATATTATACATATGGAATTAAAAAATTTACATATGGAAGTAAAGCTGTCGACACTTCATTTGCTCAAAATGGAACTTATAGAGGAAGTGGAAATTGCAGAAGTTATTACCCTTTTGATATGGAAGTACATAATGGATATCTCTATGTAGCTGCATATTATCAACATAGAGTATTTAGAATTAATTTATCAACTGGAAAATGTGACTGGAATAGTAATCGTGTTAGGTACGCAAGAAATGTTACTGTAAGTAGCAATAATATTTTATATGCTTTTGGCGCTTATGGTGAAAGAGTGGTTAGAAATGTTAGTACTAACACTGATATAAGTTGTTCAACTCCAAATTATGCAAGATATACTTCCGGAACAACTGTCGATGCTTCTTCAAGTAATTTTTATGTTCATCATTATAGGTACTTATATAGATACACTATAAATTCTAATGGATGTATAAATACAAATATTGCAAGCAGTATATACAGAAGCCAATGGCGATACGGTTTTGGCCTTGATGCTCACCCAAGCGATGACAGTATTTTATATGGTGTGAGTTATTATGAACACGGCGTTTATAAAGTAACTTTAAATACTGCAAAAAATGCAGCTACATATACTAAAAAAGGAAGATGTTGCAGGGGTACATCATCGGGTTCTAATATTTATATGTATTATCCTTATGGACTTTCTGTAGACACAACAAACAATAGAGTATTGGTAGCAAATTATAGTGGATCATCCGTACATGCGCTTGATTTAGATCTAAATTATATAAAACAATTTGGAGGATCATCAGGTACGAGAATGTCTGGGGCACACGAAGCAATTAAAGCAATTGTAACAGATTCATCTTTAACTGCTGGTGTAAACTTTGGTTTTGGCTATTGGTCATGGGGTGGAAGCCCAGGTTTTAGAAGTTGGAGTGGTAATATAACAACAGGAACTGCTAATCCATGTACCAGAAATGCCTGTATTAAAGTAAGAGCCCACAAGGCAGGCGCAGCAAGAATTAATCAGATAGTAACTAGTGTTAGCCCGGGTGGTGGAACAAATGCGGATGATTGGGCGAAACAAGCTCAAGAATACTATTTGCACAGTTCGCTATCACCTATTGATAAAAATCTTAATTGCCAAAATAGTTATGTATTGGTTATTGGAGATGGTGACTGGTGGGGTCATGGTAGTGCTCAAAAAAGAGTTACTAAATTATTAAACCAACATAAAATTAAAACTTTTACGGTTGCTTACGGTGGAGGTTTATCAAGTAGTGGAGTAAGAAACTTTGATAGAATGGCACAAGCCGGAGGTACAAATAATGTAATAGTTGCAAATACGACTGCATCATTAAAATCACAACTCAAAGCAGCGATATCTCAAATTATAGCATCTAAATTATCATTTACTGCTCCAGCGATTACAGCAACGATTGAACAAGATGGATCTTTATTTCAAGCACAGTTTGATTATGAACAAAATCAAGAGTGGAGAGGAACGCTTACAAGAACAGCAATAGACAAAAATGGAAATCTTAACCTTAAAGATACAGGTAATTGGAGCGCTAAAGAAGAGTTAAAGAAAATTAACCCTGACAAAAGAAAAATATGGAGCGAAATTCCTGGTACATCTTATACAAGTGGATATAACAATTTTACAGATAGTAATTGGCAAGAAATTAATACTTTATTCCAAGTAACAAACAATACAGTTTCAGATTACCATAGTGTAAGTGCTGATCCTTCCAATACTAGAAGATGTGCATCTGCATCAGGTGTTGCAAATGGAACCGATGACGATATTAAAGGTTTAATTAATTTCATAAGAGGAAAAGATTATTTTGATTATGATGGTGATTGTAATTTAACTGAAGCAAGACCCCATCCGTTAGGTGATATTTATCATTCAGAAATGGTAGTTATCGGCTCAAAGCCAAAAGCTGATACTGCTTTTGTTAGTACAGACCAAGAAGCATATTATAGGTCTATTAAAGGCTATGATGGGTGGGCATCAGGTATAACAAGAGATGAAATTATTTATGTTGGTGCAAATGACGGGATGCTACATGCATTCAATGCAAAAAATGGAAAAGAAGAATGGGCGTTCGTTCCACCATTTATAGCTGCATCAATGCCAAATATGATCAATGTAAATTTAAATAGAACAGGTGTAGGTGGATCTAATGCTATTTATGGCGTAGATGGCTCGGTCACAGCCCATGATATGTATTTTCAAAGTGCTTATGACACTGGGAAAAAATGGCATACAATTTTATTGGTTCCATATGGAAGAGGTGGAGCAGGATTTTCAGTGTTAGATGTTACAGATCCTAAAAAACCATTGCACTTATATTCTATTTTAAATGATCACGTTAAACATAAAGTACATGTAATAGATCATAACGGTTCATTAAGTAACTATGATTATGTGGCCACCTCATATCCAATTTCCACTCTAGTGGAAGCGGTTGTTGTGACAGATAATGCTCAAGAACCTAAAGGAGATGAAAAGTGCACCAATACTACAGATCATCAATGTTTCGAATCTAAAAAATGGACGTTACCTGCGAGTTTACAAGGTGTTTCTGCATCTGATTTAACTGTTGTTTACAATGACAAAGCTTATACAGGTTTTTCTATAGGAACACATTCTTCAGGAACTTATTCAGGACAAAGTTATATTAGTTTTAATAATACAATGAAATATTATGGTTATGATCCTGCTAATAATACTGATTCTAGCTCAAACCTTGGTATCTATTTAAAACCTGGATCAAAACTAACTGGTGTTCAAACACAACCTGAATATGATTACAGCGCTCTTGGGGAAACATGGTCTTCTCCAAGAATTATAAGATTGCCTAATAACGGTGCTGGGGACACAAACATTGAAGATGATATTTATGTTGCAATTATGGGGGGTGGATTTGGAGCACAACACTCAGGCTTTGGTTCAAATTTAACTTTAGTTAACTTGGAAGACACAACATATCCAGGAAGAGTTCACAAAGTAATACCTATTGAAGATATGGTCTCAAGTGACATTGTAAATTCAGTTCCGGGATCACCTGTTGTTATAACTTCAGATACTGCAAGAGGTCTAAATTTTAGAGGAGCTCTAGTTTACTTAAGTGATTTAGAAGGAAAAATTACTAAATTCAATTTAACCAATATGTCTAATGATGGAAGTGGAAATTCGATTGCACTTTATGACAGTACAACTTTATTTACCGCTGGATCAAATACAACAAATGGCAGATATATGTTTCACTCAATGGATGCAACTATTGGTCAAACAACAAATTCGTTATGGTTATACGCTGGTACTGGGGATTATCATAGAATTGCGGATTCATCCGCAGGCGTTCAAAATTTAATGCTTGGAATTCACGACTCTGCATATCCTTTCTACAAAGAAGTACGAACTCCAAATAGAGCTTATGATTTAACGAAATGTAAAAATACAACAAACGATTCAAGTGGTGCTAAGTGTCCAAAAACTCCAAAAGATAAAGGATGGTACATTACGTTACCTAATAAACAAAAAGTAACCGCAGAACCTACAGTAAATAATGGTTTAGTTTATTTTCCAATTTATCAACCATCTTCATCAGTTAATAAATGTAGTCTAGGAGATGCATTTATCTGTGCAGCAGATGATGAGTGTGGAACTAATTTCTCTAAACGTCTTGGTAAAAAAAGAGCTAGCTCTGACCAGTGTTTTTATGTTGGTCAAGGTGTATTATCTAGAATAGTATTTTTTGCAAATAAATTGTTTGCTAACATTGCAGGTCAGTCTACACAAAGCAAAAAAGATTTAGTAGTTTTAGATGCTGCAGCAGGAGAGGTAACTACTTACAGAAGCTCCTGGAGAAATAATTTTTAATCTTTAATTAAAAACTGAAAATCAGTTATTTAACAAGCAATAAAAAATAAAAATAAATAATCCAGACAAACATTGTTGTCATGGTAAAAAATATTAAAGCTAGCCCAACAAGAGTATCTTGATTAATTTTTTTTCTCCATTTTTGTGGAAAAAAATCTAATGAATATGCATAAACAATAATGAATATATTTAATGCTGAAATAATAATATTTATAAATAAAAATTGATCCATTAGAAAGCTTTACTTAAAAATATATTCGTCTTTTGATTTTTTTTGTTACTAAAAATGTCATTTTCAAAAGCAAACTTTACATCTAAACCTTTTATATTTTTATTTATATTAAAAGAAGCATTCATATCGTCACTTGTATTTAGGATTAACGCATATTCAGTTTTTGCATTTGGAACATATCCTGCTGCAAAATATAAATCATCAGAATTACCACTTCCATTTGTGCTTTGCCTTTCATAATTCACAATTATTGACCAGCCTGAAGGTGTTGAAAAATCAATACCATAACCTATTCTATAATTATGTGTTGCCACATTTCCTAGCACATAATTATATTTAGTACTTTGATCTGTAACATATGAAAATTGAAGCTCAGACGAGGGGCTAAAATCAGCTATATACTCTAAACGACCATTATGTTTTACGGTACTATTTTTTAATTGAACAGTATTATCTACAATCATACCAATGTTAGCTAATCCAGTAATTATTTCATGTTTATTAAAAGTTAATGCATCTGAATCTTTATTCGAAAATGCTGATGATTCTCTATAAGATTCAAATTCGGTGAAACCTAAATCAATTCTTAAGGTTGGGTTATAATTAAATTTATTTTTTTTTAATCTTTTTGCCAAATTAATAGACCCAAATATTTGTTTACCACTTTTTTGTGCAGATAATTTATTAGAATTATTTATTCTAATATGTTCTGTATCTAACATGTTTACTCCAATAAGACCTTCGGAAGATGTTTTTTCATCTCCTATAAGCGTGCCATACATACTTAGGCTATAATTGTGAGTATCTAATAGAGCATTTGAAGAGTCTAAATCAACATTATCTTTTCCTAATTGAATAGCATAACCAAATATTTTATTTTCGCTTATTTTCTTATCTGCTCCTATTGTTATTCCTTCAGTATTTATTTCTTTTGCTGAAGAAGATATTGATCCGTCTGTATCACCAATGCTGATCTGACCTTCGCTCCAGTAAAACCAATCACTATTTTTTTTATTTAAATTTATAGTTTCTTTATTTGATGCTTTAACAACGTTAGCAACAGACGCTAACATTTCATTAGAAAAATTGAATTTGATATTTTGGCTAGTTAAATTATCTTTCTGATCGTGTCTTTTAAGCCATTCCATACGATGTATAACTGGAAGTGTTACATGTTTAATAGCTCTTTTTGATAATTCTACTTGAGATTCAGCAATTCCTAAAACAACTTTATCATTGGTAGGATTGCTGCAAGCAATTCTTTCAGCACAACTTACATTATATTCAAAAATTATATTTTCAGAAGGAGAGTCTATGTCATCAGTAACATAAAGTTTGCTACCATTGTCTGCTAAGATAAAACCTCTCATTCTTTCCGATTGAGAACTTACCGAATATGTGTCTGAAAGTGAGGCAGTACTTACATCATAAGCTGTACTTAACGTATATTTATTTATTTCATCACCATTGCTTCCACCAATGTACATTATAGTACCATCTGAATTAAGTTGTACATTTCTTGGATCGCTTTCATCTGAAGTAAAATCATCTGACTCGTTAGTTTTAGTAGCTGATGCAACATCCCAAGGTGTGCTTAACGTGTATTGGTAAACTATTTCTTTTTGAGCACCAATAACATACATTCTGGTACCATCTGGTTTAAATGTCAATCCTCTTAATTGGTTTTCTCCTGATACACTAAATTCATCATCATGGGATAAAGTTGAAGCATCCCAAGCTGTAGATAAAGTAAATTGCTCAACTCGCGTGCCGGTGTTATCAATAACATACATCATAGTACCGTCTGATTTAAATTCTATAGCATGAGGCAGATTTACATTTGTTAAAGGTGTCGTTGACACTAATGTAGCTGTATTTACATCATAAGCTGTGCTTAATGAATATTGCAGAACTTCTTCAGTTCCCTGACCTTCGGTAACATACATTTTGGTGCCATCAGGATTAAAATTTATTCCTCGTAAAGCATTCGTAACTGAATCTAGTGATGAAGATGATTGTTTATATGTTATGCTTGCTAAAGTATTTGAAGATAGAATTAAAAACAGAAATATTATTTTGTAAAAATTTTTCATAACACATTTATTTAAAAAAAGAAGTTTATAAATTTATTTTGAAATACTAAATAAAAAATTGTGCCTAAAATAATGTATGGACCAAAAGGTATTTGGCTAGACAATTTTTTAGAATTTTTTAATAAATCTGGAATTACGCTTATAAGCGCAAATATTGAAGCAAGAAAAATTATAAATGGAATAGAAATCCAACCAAACCAAAAACCAATTACTGCAAATAATTTTGCATCTCCCAAGCCCATCCCCTCTTTTTTTCTAATTTGTTTATAGAAAAAAATAATTGACCAAATGATTCCATAACCAAATAATCCACCAATTAAAGAATTTATATAATTTGGAAACATTGAATTTAAGTTGGGATCAAAAGATTTAATAAAACCTAAAACCATTAAAGGAAATGTAATTGAATTTGGAATTATAAAATGTTTGAGATCAATAAAATATATTATGATAAATGATAAACTTAAAATCATTAGTAACAACGACGTTAGTGTTAGGCCATAAAAATAATAGATATTAAAAAATGAAAAAATACTTAAGAATTCAACAAGAGTATATTGTATAGGAATTTTTTTTTTACAATTTCTACATTTCCCATTTAATATAAGATAAGAAATTAAGGGAACATTATCATACCAAACAATTTGTTTTTTACATTTTGGACAATATGATCTACCTGAAACAACTCCTTTGTTTTTTGGAAGGCGATAAATACAAACATTAGCGAAACTACCCCAAAGCCCGCCTAAAATTGCTATGAAAATAAAATCCACCTATGAAATTTAATTATATTTTAAAATTTGATGTAATTTGAATTAATCCATCTATAAGAAATTGAACCATTAATACTGCATCCTGAAGATGTATATACAAATTTGGGCTATTAATTATAATTTCCATTGTTGTAAAATTTACCAAAATCAGCTTAAAATACTAGATAAATAAATGATATTTTTCAAAAGTAAAAAACCAGTTATTGAAGAAAAAGACGAAAGTCTTGACTTAAATGTTGACTTAGAAATTATTACAAAAATGAATCAAGAGTTTGCTTATTCTCTTGATTTAAATGATACTTTAAAAACTGCACTACAGGTTATAATTGCAAGAATAAATGCTCAAGCTGCTAATATTTTTTTAATTAACGAAAAGAAGAAAAAATTTGAATGCATTGCATCACTGCATCAAGATTATTTAGACGAATATGAGTTAGATATTAAAGATGGTGTAATGGGTAAAGCAGTACAGCAAAAAAAATGTATTAGAGTTGGAAATGTTAGAAAAGATGTAAGGGAAATAGCAGAATTTTATTTTGATTTAGATAATAAAACTAACTTTACAACCTATTCAGTTTTATGTGCACCATTAATTGCAGCAAACGAATGTTTGGGAGTTATTCATTGTTTAAATAAAAAAACCGAAAGTAAATTATTTATAGAAGATGATAGACAGCTTTTAGAAACACTATCTTCTCCTGCTGCTATGGCAATAAGAAATGCAAAAATGGCAAAAGAAATGGTAGAAAAAAATAAAATTCAAAAAGAAGTAGAGATAGTTGGCGAAATTCAAAAATCACTGTTATCACAAAACAAAAAAGAAGCTTTTCCTATTGCTGGAATTAATATTCCTGCAAAAGTTGTTTCAGGAGATTTTTATAATTTTTCAGATTTGGGTGATGGAAAATTTGGCTTTGGTGTTGCAGATGTTTCAGGAAAAGGAATTAAATCTTCTCTGCTAATGTCAAAGGCTTCTAGTCTTTATCGGTGCTTAAGTAAAACCAATTTTTCTGCATCTAATTTATTAATACAATTAAATAATGAAATTTGTGAGACAATTTCAAGAGGAATGTTTGTAACAATGTTAGTTGGTATTTATGATAGCAATAAAAGAGAAATGTTGCTTTCTAGCGCTGGCCATGAACCACCAATTATATTTTCTAAAGATGGATCATTTACAAATTATACAGAAGCAGGGCCTCCTTTGGGAATTATGCCAAATACTAAATATACAGAACATACAATATCTTTTGCAGATAGTTCAATGTATATATTTACCGATGGTATTACTGAAATAAAAAATCCTAGTGGAGAAATGTTAGGTTCAGAAGGTTTTGAAAATTATATAAAAAAATATCAAGAAACTCCAAATAATGAAAGATTAAAAATAATTATTGACGATATTCTTAACACAGGTCATATACAAAAAGATGATTTAACTATTGTAGTTATAGATGGAAAATAAATAATTATATTTTAAAGAATTATTAATTGCTAATTTTTATCAAATTTAATATTTCTGTTAAAAAAATTTTCAGCTCACTTTGATTTTTTTGAAAATTTTCATTTTGTAACCTAAAAGATTTTGTATCCTGTCTATTATTGATTTTATATAATCTATTTTGACTATATAAAAAATTTTTTTTGACTAAATAATTTATCTTTCTTATAACTGTTGCTCTTGGTATACCACTCAATTCTGAAATTGTTGTTGGGTTTAAACCTTTGGAATTTTTTAATTTAGTAACATTTGCATGAAAATTATGAGCTTCTGAAAACATGCTTTCTTTATCTTTATTGCTTAATTTTTTTGAGTTATATGCTTCATTTAATGAACATAATCCCCAAATATAAAAACTATCAGTAGATGAATAAACCTTTTTACCTCTCAAAATAAAAGGTATTTGAAATTTAAAAAATAAATTCCAATATTGAGTATAATTTTCATTAATTTTTTTTTCTATTTTAGATGCTGTGTAGTCATATAAGTTATGCTCTTTTTTTAATTTACTTATTATAAAATTTAAAAGTTTGGCAAGATTAGAAACATTTCTTTGATATTTTGGGTTAAATTTTACATTATTTAACCTGATATTTTTTAGTTTTCTAGTTAATATACCTTCTTTACTGAGCTCATTTAATTTTCTTCGAACAGTTTCTTTTGACATAGAAAGTGATCCAACTAAATCAATGATACTTATTTTTTCAATTTCTATATGTGGACTATTATAAAATTTTTCAAAGCTAATTTTATAAAAATGTTTATTATAAGTTTCTAAAGTTTTATGAATCAAATGAACGAGTATTAAGTATTTATCTATATCTTTATAAACATTATACGCATTATAAACCCATTCACTCTGCAAATTTAAAAACTCATAAATAATTTTTTCGAAATTATTCGAATATATTTTTTCAACTTCATTAATATTTATTTGATCAGATATTTTAAATAGATCCTTGATCATTTAATAATTAATAATATGAAATCTGTTCTTGACTATATATTTTACAGCTCATTACTATGCTCAAACCTAACATTATTGATAACATTGATGATCCACCATAGGACATAATTGGTAATGGAGCACCAACTATTGGAAGCAATCCTAAAACCATTGCAATATTGACAAAAACATAAAGAAAAATAGCTGATGCAAAACCAAAGCAATAAAGTCTAGCAAAAAAACTTCTTACAGTAAAACCTATGCTTATCACTCGACTTATTAGCAATATATATAAAAGCATCAATACAATAGATCCCAAGAAACCAAATTCTTCTGAAAAAAGTGTGAATATAAAATCAGTATGTTTTTCTGGCAAAAACTCTAAATAACTTTGTGTACCTTTTAAATAACCTTTTCCAAAAAAACCTCCTGATCCAATAGCAATTTTAGACTGAATGATTTGATAACCAGCTCCAAGGGGATCTCTATCTGGATTAAAAAAAGTTAATATCCTAGATTTCTGATATGGTTTTAAGATAGAAACTACAAAAGGAAAGGATACCAAAAGTAACAATCCAGAATAAACAAAGTACTTTATATTAAGTCCCGCTATCCAAATTACAAAAATTCCACTTCCTGCAATCAAAATAGAAGTTCCAAGATCTGGTTGTAATATAACCAAATAGCAAGGGATAATAATCAATACAATTGGGATTAATAAAAATCTATAGTTTTGAAGATCTGAACTTTGAATTCGATGGTAGTATCTTGCAAAGCACACTATAATTGCAATTTTCATTAACTCTGAGGGTTGCAAATTTAAAAAATACAAATTTATCCATCTCTTTGAACCTGAGGCGGTTACACCAAAAAACAAGACTATTAATAAGGCAAATAAACAAATTAAATAAAATAAATATGCTTTTCGATACCAAAAATTTATTCTTACAAATGATAAAAACAAAAACATTATAAAAAACGCAACTAATCTAATTAAATGATTTTTTGTATAATAGGAAAATTGTCCACTTTCTGTAGAATGTATTGCAAAAACACTTATTGCACCTATTACAATAACTATAAATATTAAAAAATAATCAATTGATAATAATTTATCAATAAAAGAGTATTTTGATGTGTGAATTCTTTCAGTTAACATTATGCTAAAGTTATATTTGCTTTTCTAGTTTGTTCTCTTATTTTGTGACGATCTATAATTTTTTTTATCAATTTTTTTGCTAGGGGTGCAGCTGCTTTACTACCTGATCCTCCATGTTCTATTAAAACACTAATTGAATATCTGGGATCTATATATGGTGCAAAAGCAATATATAAGGCATGGTCTCTATTTTTATATTCTATTTGAGATTGTTCTAGATCTAATTTTCTTTCAGCTTCCGTAATTCTTTTTACTTGCGAAGTTCCTGTTTTTCCAGCAAATTGATATTTTAAATCATTAATTCTTGATTTATAAGAAGTTCCATATTGTTCATTGGTTGATCCAAACATCGCATCTTTAACAAAATTTATATTTTTCGGATTTTTGTAAAGTCTTTCATAAAGTTGAAACTCTCTATCTTCTAAATAATTTTCTTCTGCAATAGGATTTTCTATTATACTCTCTTTTAAAGATTGTTTTGCAATTTGTAGTTTTGAATTTTCAAAATTAATATTTTCGTCATATAAAATATGTGGTTTGATTTTATATCCACCATTAGCTATTTGAGCGGTCATTAAACAAAGCTGTAATGGTGTTGTTTGAATATATCCTTGCCCGATACCATTTATAACTGTCTCTCCTAGATACCAAGATTTTCCAATAGCATTTTTTTTCCATTCAGTATTTGGAACTACTCCTTTTTTTTCATCAAAGTATATATCTTTAAGAATATTTGATCCTAATCCATATCTTTTTGCAATTATTGAAAGCTTGTCTACTCCTAAAATTCTTGCCATTTCATAAAAATAGATGTCGCAAGATTGTTTGATGGCATTTCTAAGTTTCATATAACCGTGCCCATGTTTTTTCCAACAGTGATATTTTACACCATACAACTCATATGGATGTTTATGTCCTTTGCACTGTATGGCTTTTTCAGGATCAATTGTCCCAAACTCTAAAGCAGCAAGCGCTACCAAAGGTTTTAAAGTTGATCCTGGTGAATACAAACCAGCTATCGATTTATTAACTAATGGTTTTAGGGGGTTGTCTCTAATTTTTCCCCAATCTTTATGGCCTATACCGTGTGTAAATTTATTTGGATCATAAGTTGGTGATGATGCCATAACAATTACTTCTCCTGTGTAAATATCCATTACACATATAGAGCCAGCTTGATCCTTTAATAGATCTTGTGCAAATTTTTGTAACTCAAGATCTACAGTTGTTTTAATAGAAATTCCTTGAGACTCTTTTATATGCTCTAATTGACTTATTCTTTTTCCAGAAGAATTAACCTCATATCTTTTGATCCCATATTTACCAATTAAAACTTTTTCATTTGAATATTCAATTCCTGACTTTCCAACCTTTAAACCTGGAACAAGATTTTCTTTAATAGCCTCCATTCTTTCAATATCTTTTTCACTTGCATCTCCAACGTAACCAACAACATGAACTAAGTTATTTCCATAAGGGTAATATCTTGAAGAGGAAACAACAGGCTTTACTCCCTCTAATTCATGCAAGTATAAATTTAACTTTGAAAATTCACTCCAATCAATATTATCAGAAACCACTAATGTATCCCATGGTTTAAGTTTCTCTTTATTTTTATAAATTTTTCTTATCTCGTTATTGCTAAGATTAATTATATTTTTAAGCCTAAATATAGTTTGGTCAAAATCTTTTATTTCATCTAATGTTAAATGAACTTGAAAAACACGATCATTATCAGCCAAAACTTTATTATAAAAATCTATAATAAGACCTCGTTGAGGTGGAGTTTTCCATTCTCTTATTCTATTTTTATCAGACAAAATTTCATACTTCTCTCTATCTGAAATTTGTAAATTGTATAATCGAGATGTTATTCCGCCAAACAATAAAAGTTTTGCTGCAGCTAAAATGAACAGTCTTCTTGAAATAACTCTACCCTTTTGAACGTTGCTTGCTCTATTTTGCATTTTCTTCTCTTAAATCAATTATAGTTATTTTTTCAAATAATTTTGATAATGCTGGATAAATTAAAAACGTAATAAATGAACTAAACATTAAAGTTCCATATTTAATTGGATAGTCAAATATTAATGTAAGATTAATGTAGTTAACAGAACTTATAATCAATATTGCAACTAAAAATAAAATCCAATCATATAATAAACTTGGCATTAATGTTCTTGTTCTTATGAATGCTGAAATTGCACATAAAAATAAATAATTAATTGAAGATATACCAATTGGAAAATTTTGTACAACATCATTGATTATTCCAGCTAAAAATATTAAACCATATCCTAGCCTATCTGGTTTTTTTAATACCCAATAAAAGATTACTGCATAAATAAAATTAAAAGAATAATTATTTCCAAATAAAAAAAAAGAAAGATCAAAACCAGTAAATGCTAAAAAAAATAAAAAAAGTAATGGAAAGGTATGAATAAACTGATGATATATTTTTTTTAAATTACTTTTTGCCATAATGGTTATTTGTTTACTTTCACGTATTTTAGTTGATTAAAATCTACAAAAAATTCTACAAATAAATTTTCTTCTTTATCAATAATTTTTCCAATTGGTATAGCTTCAGATATAATACCGTCAACACCAGAAGTATATACGACATCACCTTCTTTAATCTTTTTTAATTTAGGTAAAAATTCAAGTCCTGCATAATCATTATGGCCTTGACCAGATAGAATCGCATTCACTCCGTTTGGCTCAATGATTACTGGAATTTTGCTATTTAAATCACTTGCAAGAAGTATTCTTGAAGTTAAAAAATTAACGTTGATTATTTTACCAACAAAATAAGATTTTTCCTTTACTGCAACACCTAATTTTATACCATGATTAAAACCC
>CACHFK010000025.1 GCA_902579085.1 uncultured Pelagibacteraceae bacterium
TTTGTTTAAATTCTTTTTCCCAAAATCTAAGTGTATGGGTTGATACTTTGCCAGTATTTGGGTTAACTAATTTTAACAATTCGGCAACTTCACTGATACTTTTATATGCATCATCGCTCTTATTATTATTCATTGTTATTAATATATTTTTTTAACTCATTAGATGGTTTAAACAAAACTACATTTCTTTCTGAAATGATTTTTTCTTCTCTTGTTTTTGGGTTTCTACCAATTCTCTGCTTTTTTTTCCTTAGTTTAAATGTTCCAAATTTAGCAATTTTTACCTTTCCTTTAGTGATAATGTTATTTAGTAATATTTGAAAAATATCCTCAAGAAGATTTTCAGATATTTTTTTTGAGAAACCAATTTGCATGTAAATAGCATTTATAATATCTTTTTTAGTTAAATTGATACGCATATATTAATTTATATTATTTTTTATTTTTTCAATTAATTTACCTTTAATTATTTTTTCACAAACAGATATTGCATTAGCAAATCCCACAAAATCTGTTCCACCATGACTTTTAACAACAGGTGAATCTAAGCCTAATAATATTGCACCATTATACAAACGTGGATCCAATTTTTTTTTAAAATAATTTATATTTTTAATATTTATTAAAGATGATATCTTGCCTAATAAATTTCCTGATAATGCTTTTTTTAATTCAGAAGTAATAAAATTTGCTGTACCTTCCGCAGTTTTTAACGCTATGTTACCTGTAAAACCATCAGATATTATTACATTTACATCACCGTTCATAATTTGGTTTCCTTCTACATATCCTTTAAATTCAAATAAAGAATTTTTATTTTTAGATAATTCTTGATATGTGTTTTTAATTACACTATTTCCTTTTAATTCTTCAGAGCCAATATTTAACAAAGCTACTTTAGATTTTTCTTCTGGATATAATGATTTGTGAAGAGCTGCACCCATTATAGAAAAATCTTTTAAATTTTTTTCATTACAATCAATATTTGCTCCTAAATCCAAAACTATATTCATGCCAACTTTATTGGGCCATAAACCAGATAATGCTGGTTTATCAATATTTTCAATCATTTTTAAATTCAATTTTGCTATAACAAATAATGCACCAGTATTTCCTGCTGATAGAGCAATATCGGAAGTTTTATTTTTTACACTTTCTATTGATAACCACATACTGGTTTTTTTACCTCTTTTTATAGCCGATAAAGCACTATCTTCCCCTTTAATTTTTTCTTCAGTATGAATTATTTCATAATTTTTTCTATCTAACTTCTTATTATTTATAAATTTTTTAATTAAATTTTCATCTCCAAAAATTTTGTAAAAAAAACTATTATTTTTAGATTGAAATAGCTCAATACCATCGATAACTTTTTTTGGAGAATTTTCTCCACCCATCGCATCTATGGCAATGACGATTGGATTATTCATAAATTGTTATTCTTTAGGATCTAAAACTTGTCTACCTTTGTATGTACCTGTTTTTAGATCAAGATGATGTGATAGTCTAAATTCACCCGATTTTTTATCTTCTATAATATTTTTTGCAGAAAACTTAATATGAGATCTTCTCTTCCCTGCTCTTGATTTTGTAGTTTTGCGTTTTGGTACAGCCATATTTAAAAATTAAGGTTTATTATATCTTTTGTAAAGCTATTTAAAGTATTATTTTTCAAAAATAATCTATATTTATTAAAATAATCAACATAAAAATCCATATTTTTGTCTGTATTTAAGTGTTTTTTTAAAAAATTGATATGATTGTGATAATTCTCTAAATCCATAGTTTCAATTTGATCAACTATTGAATAAAATAAATTAATAAAATCTTTCATTTTTTTATTAACTGTTACATCTCCATATCCAATTTCTCGTATTGAGAGTTCAATTTGCCTAATTATTAAATCAAATAATTCTTGAAGATTCTTTTGAGGTATGGAGACTTTGAAATGCTTTAAAAATAAAGCTAGATGGATAAATAAAAATATTAATCTTTCATAAAATGTATCATTTTTTTCTAAATATAAATATAAATTTTTATTTCTAGTTAATTTAATTAAATTATTGTAAATATTTAGATAATTATACTTCATATGAGAATTATTTTAATTTTTTCTTTTTTATTTACACTTAACTGCTCAACAAATAAAGTATCAAATAATCACGGTTTCAAGTCATTACAATCAAAATATGAAAAAATAACTATAAATAAATCAAATAAAAACGATATTTTAGAAACTATAGGACCTCCATCATCAATAAGTAATTTTGATACAAATAAATGGTTTTACATAGAAAGAACTAAAACCAATCAATCAATTATTAAACTTGGTATTAAAAAATTAAATAAAAATAATATTTTAGTTGTTAAGTTTGATAATAAAGGAATTTTACAAGATAAAAAAATCTTACATCTTGAAGATATGGAAAACTTAAAATTTGATAAAGGTACTACCGAAAAAAATTATAAACAAAATAATACGCTTTTTAACATTATGTCTAGTTTGCGCGAAAAAATTAATGCTCCTACTCGAAATCGATCAAAATAATATTATTTGTTAAAATTAGCCAGCAATAACAGCAAGTAACAGTAATGCTACAATATTTGTAATTTTAATCATTGGGTTAACAGCCGGACCCGCTGTATCTTTGTATGGATCTCCAACTGTATCTCCAGTAACAGCAGCCTTATGAGCTTCAGATCCTTTACCACCAAACTTTCCATCTTCTATATATTTCTTTGCATTATCCCAAGCACCACCGCCTGCAGTCATGGATACTGCAACAAATAAACCTGTTATAATTACACCTAATAGCATAGCACCTACCGAAGACAGTGCGGCGACCTGACCACCAATAGGTAATATAATTAAATAAAGTACTATTGGAGAAAGTACTGGCAATAATGAAGGTATAATCATTTCTTTAATTGCAGCTTTTGTTAACAAATCAACTAATCTGCCATAATCAGGTTTTGATTTACGTTTCATTATACCTGGAATTTTTTTGAATTGTCTTCTTACTTCAATAACTACTGCTCCTCCAGCTCTACCTACTGCCTGCATTCCCATTGAACCAAAGAGATAAGGAAGCATACCACCAATTAATAAACCTACAACGACGAAAGGATTAGATAAATCAAAAGTAACCACAATACCTTCAAGATTTGAACCTGCAACTTTTGAAAAATGTTTAATGTCTTCAGTATAAGCAGCAAATAACACAAGGGCTCCTAGTCCTGCTGATCCTATAGCATAACCTTTTGTAACAGCTTTGGTAGTATTACCTACAGCATCTAATGCATCTGTAGTTTTTCTTACATTTTTTGGTAAATTCGACATCTCTGCAATACCACCGGCATTATCTGTAACTGGACCATAAGCATCAAGCGCAACAACCATTCCCGCTAATGCTAACATAGTTGTAACTGCAATCGCGATACCAAAAAGTCCAGCAATATGGTTTGTTAATAATATACCACCAACTATTATTAAAGCTGGTATAGCAGTTGCCTCCATAGAGACAGCAAGTCCTTGTATAACATTAGTTCCATGACCTGTAGTAGAAGAAGCGGCAACACTTTTAACAGGTCTATAATTAGTTCCAGTGTAGTATTCTGTTACCCAGATTAGTAAACCAGTTATAATTAAACCTATTACTCCACAATAATATAAATTTATTCCATTAAATGTTTTAACACCAACTTCATAACTTTTTTCAAAACCTATTACATAATCTGTTACAGGATATAAAATGATTAGTGATAAAATTGCAGTTGCAATAAAACCTTTATATAATGCGTTCATTACATTTTTTGAATTTCCTAATTTAACAAAAAAAGTCCCTGCAATAGAGGTAATGATACAAGCTCCTCCAATTGTTAATGGATAAACCATCATATTTATATCACCATGAAAAAAGATTGAGGAAAGAACCATTGTAGCAACGATAGTAACCGCATAAGTTTCAAATAAATCAGCTGCCATACCAGCACAATCTCCAACATTATCACCAACATTGTCTGCAATTACAGCGGGATTTCTTGGATCGTCTTCTGGAATACCAGCCTCTACTTTACCAACTAAATCAGCACCTACATCGGCACCTTTTGTAAATATTCCACCACCTAATCTTGCAAATATAGATATTAAAGAAGCACCAAAACCTAATGCAACAAGAGCATTAACTATTTCACGTTCATCAACACCTTGTTTTAGTAAAATAAAATAATAAACCGCTATAGATAATAATGCTAATCCTGCAACTAACATACCTGTTATAGCTCCAGATTTGAAAGCAACAGACAAACCATTAGCAAGACCTTTTTTTGAAGCTTCAGCGGTTCTAACATTTGCTTGAACCGAAACAAGCATACCAACATATCCAGCTATTCCAGATAAAGTTGCGCCAATTAAATAACCCAAACCTACTAAAAAATTAAATGCAAATGTAATGATAATCAAAACAACAACACCAACAATTGCTATTGTTTTGTACTGCCTATTTAAATAAGCTTTTGCTCCAATTTGAATAGCCGAAGCAATTTCCTGCATTTTATTATTACCAGGGCTTGATTTAATAATATTTGTTCCTGTAAAAAATCCATAAATTATTGATAATAAACCTGCGAATATTGTATAATATAAAATAGTTTCAATTGAAGCTTCCATATAATCCTTAAAATAAATTATTGTTTAATTTTTAAAAACCGGACATTACAAAAAAAAGAGTAAAAGGCAATAATTAACTTTTCAAAATTCATGCGAATAACCTTTGAAATTAATAGATTTTAACTGTTTTTTATCCTTAATAATTGTTCTTTGATTTTTTATATTCGTTGTACTTCCAATTTGAGTAATTTTAACATTGATTCTTTTTGATAATTTTTTGATATAATTTCTTCTATTTTTACTAGAAGTAAATAAAATCTGATAATCGTCACCTTTAGAAACAAACTTTAAAATATTTTTACTATTAACAGATAAATAATTTTTTAAATTTTTAGATATTGGAATTTTATTTGCATTAATAATATAACCTATTTTTTTATTATTTATTAATTTATTAAGATCATCAAATAAACCATCTGAAATATCAATTGATGATTTAGCAAAATTATGCAGATATCCACTTAGAGAAATAGGTATATTTGGTAGAAAATATTTTTTTATAAAATAATTTTTAATATTATTTGTTGCTTTAATTTTGTTCTTTAAAACTTCGAGACCCATAAAACTATCTCCCAAATTTCCAGTTACATATATATCATCGTCTATAGAAACATTGTTTCTTCTAACTATTTTTTTTGATAAACCAAGCGAAACAATAGTAAATGAAGTTATTTTAGAATTGGTTGTATCACCCCCTGATAACTTAATATTAAATTTTTTTTGTTCTTCTTTAATTGATTTTGAAATTAACTTAAGATTTTTTTTATTAAAACTTTTTTTATTAGCGCTAGCAGAAATAAAGATATATTTTGGCTTGACACCTTTGCAAATAAGATCAGATATAGATGATCTAATAATTTTTTTAATTAATAATCCTGGATTTTGAAAATTTAAATAATGAACTTTTTCATTATATGTATCAACAGATAAGACAATTTTACTTCTTTTATCAAAGAATACATCATCATTTAACATTAAAGCACTTGGATTATTTTTAGTAAGTTTTTGTAAGTAATTTTTAATTACTTTGAATTCATTCATTAGAAATTCTAATTTTTTTTGATATTTTATCTAACAACGCATTTAAATATTTAGTTTGTGAATCTTCTATAAAATAATTTGATGCTTTCAAATATTCTTTAATAATAATATTAATTGATGTTTTAGGTTTATAAAGAAATTCAAAAATAGCGCTTTTAATAATTACTTGAAAAACTTTATCTAGTTTTTTCATATTAAGATCATTATCAAGATGGTTTTTTATTTCTTCGTTTATCACTTCATCACGCTCTACCGTTCCATTGACAACATCTTTAATAAATTTTTTAAATCTATGTTTTGGGTATGTCAAAATTTCCTCATTATTAAAAAACTTACCATAAAGTTTTTGAATGATTATTACTCTAGGATTATTCTTTGGACTATATTGTAAAGACATTTTATTGTGACAGTATTGATATTACTGCTTTAGACGCCTCTTTACCTTTGTGCTTTCTTATTTTAGCCTGTTTCATGTTAAGGCATGTTATAACACCATTTCCTATGGGCTTTTTGCTATCTATTGAAAGTTTCATTATGTGATCCGTTACTGCTTTAGAGATAAAATCAAAATGAGGAGTTTGACCTTTAATAACACATCCCAAAGCTATAAAGCCATCGTATTTTCTTATATTTTTTGAAATTGTTACAGGTATTTCAAAGACACCTGGAACAGTTAAAATTTTGATATTATAAAAATTATTAATTTCAGTCATAGCACTTTTGACCAAGCTTAATGAAATGTCTTTATAATAATCAGCAACAACAATTAAAATTTTTTTTTTCATTTCTTTTTTTATTTTAATATTTCTTGTTTAATTATTTTAATTCCATAACCATCTAAGCCAACAACTTTTTTTTTTGATCTTGTAACTAATATCATATTCTTTATATTTAAGGATTTAATTATTTGCGCTCCTATACCATAATTTTTAATTAATTTGTCATGACCTTTTTTATAAAATTCATTACTTTTATATTGCTTAAGTGTTTGAGTTACCGATTGTAGATTGGGATCCCTTATAAATATTAAAACACAATTATTAAATTTTTTGAAATAGGTTATAGTTTTATCAAAAGAATTAGGTAATTTTTGATTTATTAGATAATTTTCGACAACGTTAGATGATATAACTCTTAGTCGTGGCAAAATTCCTTTATTAATTTTACCTTTGATTAAAGCAAAATGCTCTGAACCATCTAAAAGATTTTCAAAAACCTTAATTTTATATGTTTGATTTTGAACAATAATTTTAGAAGATTTTTTTAATTTAATAAGTTTTTCTTTTTTTAATCTATAAGAAATTAAATCTTCGATTTTTGCAATTTTTAACTTATGTTTTTTTTGCAAATTTAAATAAATCATCTCCTTTCGCCATTGTGCCATCTTCATTCATTATTTCACAGATAACAGCCGAAGGTACTTTTTTTGATAGCTTGGCAATATCTATAGATGCTTCTGTATGACCTGCTCTAATTAACACACCACCGTCTTTTGCAATTATTGGAAAAACATGTCCAGGAGAAACTATATGTTTTTTGTTAGCATTTCTTTTTGTTGCAACTTTAATTGTCCTAGCTCTATCTTTCGCAGATATACCAGTGGTAATCCCTTTTTTTGCTTCTATAGAAATTGTAAAAGCTGTTTTGTTTCTAGATTGATTGACAGGCGCCATATAGTTTAGTCCGAGTTTTTTTGACTGACCCGAATTGAGTGTTAAGCAAATTAAACCTCTTCCATATTTTGCCATAAAATTAATTTTTTTTGCATTTACATCAGAAGCAGAGAAAACTAAATCACCTTCATTTTCACGATTTTCATCATCTACTAAAATATACATCCCACCTTTTTTAGAAATTGAAATAATTGATTCAATTGAGCTGTATTTATTTTTTTTCATTTATAAATTTCATTGTATACTTTGATAAAATATCAATCTCTATATTAACAAGGTCATTTTTCCTAATATATGAAAGATTAGTTAATTTTAATGTATGAGGAATTACCCAGATTTCAAAACTTTCTTTTTTTATTTTTGATATAGTTAGTGATATTCCATTAATTAAAATTGAAGCTTTCTGTACTAATAGATTTTTAAATTTTTTTGATAATTTAAATTCAAAAACCAAAGATTTATCAACTTTCTGAATTTTTTTAACTTTACACACTGTGTCAACATGACCTTGGCATATGTGACCAGAAATACTTTGACCAAATTTAAGAGGTAATTCCATATTAATTTTATCATTAATTTTAATATTTCTAAATTTAGACTTTTTTAAAGTTTCATTAGATAAGTAAAATTCTAATATTTTTTTATTGTAAGAAATTAGTGTTAGACAAACGCCGTCACAGGATATTGATAACCCTATATCTTTTTTTGATATTTTTATATTAGAACGTAAAAAAAGATTAATCCCTTTTGATCTTTTTTGTAGCTTAGTTACTGTTCCTTTATGAAAAATAATACCGTTAAACATATTTTTAGTAATAATGTATTAATAAATCTTTATCTAGAAAAGTATTTACTATTTTTTTTTTCTTAAAAGTTATATTTAAATCTTTATATATACTTTTAACATTAATTTTATCTTTACCAATAATTTTATTATTGCTTTTGAATAAATAAAACTCATTAAATAAATTTTCTTTTAGTATATTATTTGTTAAATTATTACCACATTCTACAAGCACATTATGTAGTTTTAAATAATAAATTTTTTTAAAAATAGTTTTTAAATCTATATCACCATATTTATTAAGATCTAAAAATATTAACTTTATTTTTTTACTTTTTAAATCTTTTATTTTTTTTTTTTTATCAGAACTGTGAAAAATAATTGTATTTGATTTTTTAGCAGAATTTACTAAAAAACTATTCATTTTTACATTCAAATTTTTATCAATTATTAATCTGGTAGGTGAAAAATGTTCCAAACCTCTAATACGGCAATTTAATTTAGGATTATCTGAATTTATCGTCTTATAAGAGGTTAAAATACAATGATTTTGGTATCTTAAAAGGTGCGAAACTTTTCTCGAATGATCATTTGTAATAGGTATCTTATTTTTTAAAATGTAAAAATTTGATGAACATGCAAGCTTACCTATCACATAAGGCATTTTATTTTTTTTTACATATTCATAATTTTTGTAAAATTTTTTAATTTCTTTTTTAAGCAATCCTGATTTAGTTACAATATTATTAGATTTTAATATTATTTTTGATTTGTTAAATGATTTTATGTCTTTGTCTTCAACGGAGTAAAAAAGTTCTTTAACTTTTGATTTGATTATTGCATTGGTACATGGTGGGGTTTTTCCATAATGTGAGCAAGGCTCTAATGTTACATACATTTTTGTTCCTATAATGTTAGCTTTGCTCGATTTTATAGCTTGTGTCTCAGCATGAGGTCTTCCGTTCCTAGCAGTTATCCCTGTAGATAAAATATCATCATTTTTTACTATAACACAACCAACAGATGGATTTGTTCCTGTTAAACCATGATGAGTTTTAGCTAAGTTTAATGCCAAACTCATATAGGTACGATCTTTTTTTGTAAATTTATCTTTTTTTGTAGACATCTAACCTGTCCACAAATTGCACAAAATCTTTTTCTTCTCTGAAATTTCTATAAACAGATGCAAATCTAACATAAGCTACTGGGTCTAATTCTTTTAACCCCTCCATAACCATTGTTCCTATGGTATTAGTTGAAATTTCAGATTGACCTAATTCTTCAAGTGATCTTGAGATTTTACTTATAAATTTTTCAACAGTTTCAGTGTCTAAAGGTCTCTTTTTTAAAGCTATATAGATTGATTTAGCTAATTTATCTCTATCAAAAGCAGATTTTCTACCATTTTTTTTAACTACCATTAGTTCTCTATATTGAATTCTTTCAAAAGTGGTGAATCTTTCGCCACAAACACAAAGTCTTCTTCTTCTAATTGCTGTACCATCTTCAGTTGGTCGTGAGTCTACAACCGAAGTTTCACCTTTTTTTTCGCAAGGACAAATCATTTATTTAAGTTTTTATAAATTGGAAAATTAGAACATAATTTAATAACTTCATTTTTAACTTCGTTCTCAACTTTAGTGTTATCTTCCGGGTTTTCTGATAATCCTTTTATGACTTTAGTTATTAATTCTCCAACTTTTTCAAACTCTTTTAAACCAAAACCTCTTGTTGTAGCTGCTTGAGTTCCAAGTCTTATTCCAGATGTAACCATCGGACTTTCACTATCAAAAGGTATCCCATTTTTATTACAAGTTATATTAGCTTTTGATAAACTTTCTGCAGCAAGATTTCCCTTAACTTTAAAAGGTCTTAAATCAACCAACATTAAATGAGAATCTGTACCACCAGAATAAATTTTAAAACCATTATTTTTAAGAGTTTCAGATAAAATTTTAGCGTTAGCTATTACTGATTTTATATATTCTTGAAATTCAGGCTTTAATGCTTCTAAAAATCCTGCGGCTTTAGCAGCTATTATGTGCATTAAAGGACCTCCTTGATATCCTGGAAATACTGCAGTGTTGAATTTTTTTGCTAAATCTTCATGATTAGTTAAAATTATTCCTCCTCTAGCACTTCTAAAAACTTTATGTGTTGTTGAAGTAACAACGTGAGCGTACTCACATGGATTCGGATATCCTTTACCTGCAACTAAACCTGAAAAATGCGCCATATCTACCATTAGGTATGCACCAACTTTATCAGCAATTTCTCTAAATCTTTTAAAATCAATTATTCTTGAATAAGCACTTCCACCAGCAATAATAAGTTTTGGTTTATGTTCTAGGGCAATTCTTTCAACATTATCATAATCAATAAGCTCAGAATCTTTATCTACATCATAGCCTATTGCATTAAACCATTTTCCTGACATTGATATTTTTAATCCATGCGTGATATGACCACCTGAATTTAAACTCATGCCCATAAATGTATCACCAGGTTTTAGTAAAGCTAAAAATACTGCTCCATTAGCTTGGGCACCCGAATGAGGTTGTGCATTAGCGAATTTACAATCAAATATTTTTTTTAATCTTTCAATTGCTAAATTTTCAGCAACATCAACATGCTCGCAACCATTATAATATCTTTTTCCGGGATAACCTTCGGCATATTTATTTGTTAATACAGAGCCCTGGGCTTCTAAGACAGCCTGTGACACTATGTTTTCAGACGCTATAAGCTCAATATGTTCTTGTTGCCTTTTTAGCTCATCATTAATAGCTTTATATAATTCTGGATCTGTCTTTGCCAATCCATCCTCAAAGAAACCTTGGTATTGAGAGTTTAAATATTTTTTTTCACTAGACATAACTAAATCTTTTTTACTCTTCTTAAGTGTCTACCACCTTCAAATTGTGTATTTAAAAAAACTTTAATAAGGTTAAAAGCTTTTTTTTTATTAATCAACCTTTCACCTAATGTAATGATATTTGCATTATTATGCAATCGTGATAATTTGGTATTTTTGACACTATAGCATAAAGCGGCTCTTGCACCTTTTGTCTTATTTGCAGAAATTGCCATTCCCATACCAGACCCGCATATCAAAATACCAAAGTTTTCTTTTTTTGAAGAAACTTTTTTTGATAGTTTTTTTGCAAAATCTGGATAATCTACTGACTTATTAGATCTAGGCCCTAAATCAACAAATTTTAAGTTTTTACTAAATTTTGAAATGATACTATTTTTTAATTTATAACCAGCGTGATCAGATGCAATAAAAATAGTTTTCAAGTTATTGAATTTATAATCTAAAATTAATTAAATTTATAGTCTAAAACACATGCTACTAAATGCACTCTATTTTCTTCTCCACCATTAAACGCATTGTGATACTTTAAATTATTAGTAACCCATACAGATCCATCAGCCGGCATATGTTGAGCAGTTCTATCTATTACCATTAAACATCCAGGATTTGTTACTATTGGTATATGCAATCTTGGCTCAGGATCTCTGTGCCAACTTAATGTAGATCTTGGTTCCTTAAGTAAAAGTCTAACTCTACCTAGTTTGTAATATTTTTTTAACTCATCATAAACTTCTTTAAAATAGGTATGCTCAAAATCTTTAACAAATTCTGTGTATTTACTTTCATCAACATTAACATCTCTTGATACTTCAATTCCTGTAGAATCAGGTTTGGTCCAATATACTCCTCGTGCTTTAGATCCTTTAATTGAATCTGGATCGCCTGGAATCTGAGATAATGAAATAGCTGCAAAATGAGGAATGCCTAAACTGCTATCAAATCCTTTTATTTTCAAAACTTCATTTAAAGCATTCTTTAACTTTTTTAAGTCAAATTTTAATTCTTGCCTTTGAAAATCACCGACAAATTTTTTTGTTTTTTGCGCAGATAACGATGTAACGTTAGACATATTGAATAAATACTTTATTTATTACTATAATACATATAAATATTGCCGCATATTAAAAATTTATTGAGAATGATTATCACAGGTAAATACCCAAGTTTAAGACTTAGACGATCAAGAAAATTTAATTGGTCTAGAAGACTTGTTCAAGAAAATAATCTTTCTGTGAACGATCTTATACTGCCAATATTTCTAACAGAAGGAAAAAACAAGAAGATTCCTATTAAGTCTATGCCTGGTGTATTCAGATATAGCATAAATAATTTAGGTATTATTATTGATAAAGCAATTAAAAGAAAAATACCTATGATCGCTTTATTTCCATACACGAATCAAAAAATTAAAGATTCTTATGGTTCTGAGTCTTTAAATGAAAATAATTTAGTTTGTCAAGCTATCAACTACGTAAAAAAAAAATATAAAAACAAAATTGGAATTATGAGTGATGTTGCATTAGATCCGTACACGTCACATGGTCATGATGGTATTCTAAAAAAAAATGAAATTGTAAATGATGAAACTGTAGATTTATTAGTCGAACAAGCATTACTACAAGCAAAGATGGGTTGTGATGTAATCGCTCCATCTGACATGATGGATGGTAGAATAAAAAAAATTAGGCAAAAACTAGATAATGAAAATTTACAAGATGTTCAAATTCTTTCATATGCTGTTAAATTTGCTTCAAATTATTATGGACCTTTTAGAGAAGCAATTGGATCAAAAAAATTATTAAAGGGGGATAAAAAAACATATCAAATGGATTTTCATAATCACCATGAAGCAATAAGAGAGGTTGCATTGGATATAAAAGAAGGTGCAGATATGGTTATAGTTAAACCTGGAATGCCCTACTTAGATATAATAAGAACCGTCAAAGATAATTTCAAAATACCAATTATAGCTTATCAAGTGTCTGGTGAATATAGTTTAATAAAAAATGGAATTCAAAAAAAAATTATTAATGAAAAATCTATTTTTGAATCACTAATTTCATTTAAAAGAGCTGGCGCAAGCGCTATAATTACTTATTTTGCCGATCAAATAAATTTAGAATCATTTAATTAAATTTCCTAACTCAATACGGGTTGAAGGAAAATTTAAATTATTAGGTTTGATTATTGTTTTATCCAAGAAATCTCCAACAATTTTAAAAGCATCAATAATATCAACATTATTAACGATATCGTTATCGTTATTAATTAAAAAATTAGGTATAACTTTATTTGTAGACTCAACTATAAATTTTTTATTTCCATCAATAGTTATATTTTTTACATAATTTTTAAAATCAATATCATAACCAATACACTTATAAAAATTAAGTTCCCAAAATATAAAGTTTGATAACCATTTTTTACTATTTAAAAGTATAAAAAAATCATCTAGTAAATTATAAATAGATTTATTTTGCTCATTATCTACAGTCAAAAGTTTAACTAAACTCATTGTATAAATTATACAAAATAATTTTTTTTTATTATCAAGAAATCCTGGTGTATTTATTTTATCTATCTCAATTTTAAAATAACCAATCTTGGAATCTAATTTTGAATTAAAATTTAAATGAAATTTATTTCCTATCAAAAGATAGTTTTTAATTTTTTTAGATGTAGATCCAAATATAACCCCAGTCGCTTTTCCGTTATTTTCGGTATAAAATTCTGCTATTGCTGAATTTTCATTATATTTATTTGTTGTTAATAAATAACCTTTATCCTGCCATTTCATTATATTTCTAATTTTTTTAACATAATAAATGCAGCTGATTGTTCTGCATTTTTTTTTGACGATCCATTTGCATAAATAAATTTTGTGTTTTTAATTTTTACACCAACCTTAAAATTTGGCTTATGCCTGGGACCAGTATTCGATATAATCTTATATTCGGGAAGAACTTTAAATTTTTTCAATGAATATTCTTGCAATTTAGTTTTTGAGTCAATTATAGTTTTATTTGATGTTTTTAAATAGTCTTTCCATTTACTAATAATATATTCTTTCGTAAGCTTTAAACCTTTTTCAATAAAAATTGCTCCTATCAAAGATTCACAAACATCAGAAATAATTTTATTTTCAATTTTTGTTATTTTTTTTTTATTATTGCCAACTAGAATAAATTCATTAAGCTTTAAATTTTTTCCTATCTCACAACAAATATTTTTATTTACAAGATTTGAAAATTTTTTATCTAATATACCTACTTTTTCATTAGGATATAAATTTATTATTTCATTTGAAATAATCAATCCCAAGACTCTATCACCTAAAAATTCCAATTTTTCATAATTTTTTTTGGAATTAAAACTTTTATGTGTAATTGCTTGTATTAACAATTCTTCATTGTTAAATTTTATATTTAGTTTTTTTTGTAATTTTTTTATTTTAAATTCCATTAATTTATTTTTTTAAAAAATCTATCCAATCTCAAAATACTGTTCCATTTCCAGATTTTAAAAATACTTCCATTTTTAGGATTGGAAGAAAAAAATAATAGTTGCGCTTTACCGACAAGATTATTTTTGTGAACATATCCAACTTCGGATAGAAAGCGACTATCTTTAGAACAATCTCTATTATCTCCCAGAAAGAAGAAATGATTATCAGGTACTTTAAATTTATCTGAATTTTTATAGCTGTAATCATTTCTGTATGATGCAATGTATTCTTTACCGTTTGGTAATTTTTCTAAATATGTTGAAACTTCAATTTTAGTTTTTCCACAATATAATGAATGATTTTTATGTTTAATTGTTTTTATAATTTGAATTCCGTTTAAATATAATTCACCATCAATAAATTGAATAGTATCTCCAGGTAAACCAATTAATCTTTTTATATAGTCGGTTCTATTGTCAGCTGGTGTTTTAAAAACAATAACGTCACCTCTGTTAGGTTCATTGTATAAAATTCTTCCACTAAAAATTGCTGGACTAAAAGGAAATGAATTTTTACTGTATCCATATGAATATTTAGTCACAAATAATCTATCACCAACCAATAAAGTTGACTCCATTGATGATGAAGGAATATAAAAGGGTTGTAAAAAAATAGAACGTATCAATATTGCAATTATTAATGCAATAAACAGTGTTTTAATATTTTCAATTATAAACTTCTTAGTCATTTGCCTTATTTATAATTACATATGCTATTGAGTAATTCATTTCATCAGATAATGATAAAAATATCTTATAATTATTTATATTAAATTTTTTTTTTAAGAACTTTTTTAATTTATGCGATAATTTAAT
>CACHFK010000026.1 GCA_902579085.1 uncultured Pelagibacteraceae bacterium
TACAAAACGATTTAAATAAAGAATTTTTTGAAGCAAAAAATCAAGTAAAGAAAATTGCGTCTTTTAGGTTAAAAGATATTTTTTCAATTTAAATTAATTATTTTAAAATAAGTTTTTTTATTATTCAGTAGCCTTATATACATAGTGTGAAACAGCATTTATTTCTTTCTCTGATAATATTCCATCATAAGCAGGCATAACTCCAATTCCATTTTTAACAGCCATTATTATTCTATTAAGATCTGGTCTTATTTCATCCAAATTAGGACCAATATTTGCTTGTGAACCCGCATTACTAAGAGTATGACAAGAAGCACAGGTTCCTTTATCCAAAAAAATCTTTCTACCATTTTCAAAAATCTCGTCTGCTTTCAATTTTTGAGTATTTAATGACAAAATAATCAAAAAAATTATATTTATATAAAAAGTAAATATTAATTTTTTCTTCATAAAATTTGGTATCATAAATAAAAAAAATTAAAAAGGAGAATTTATCATGAAAGGTTATTGGATAAGTTTATATACAAAAGTAGAAAATCAAGAAAATTTAAAAAAATATGCAGAAGTTGTGACCCCTATTATTAAAAGTTTTGGAGGAGTTCCTTTAGTTAGAGGAGGAAAATATAAAGTTTTTGATGGCGATAGTTTTTTACGTACAGTGATATGGGAATTTCCAAGCTATGATAAAGCCATAGAATGCCACAACTCAAGTGAATATAAATCGGGATGGGATCTTGCTAAAGACACAACTTCAAGACATATGCAAGTAATAGAGGGATTTAGTACTGAATAGGTTCATTATCTATTGACCTCCACAAATACCATGTAGCAACAGAACAGTAAGGTGAAAATCTTTTATTGAGTTTGTTTACAAAATTTTTTGGAGGTAGGTATTTTTTTTTGTAATTATTTGAAATTGCTCTTAATAATCCAATATCTTGTACTGGCCAAATATTTGGTCTGTTGTAAGTAAATAATAATATCATTTCTGCTGACCATCTTCCAATTTGTCTTAGTTCCGATAGATATAATATAGCTTGCTCATCATTCATTTTATTTATTAAATTTGGGTTAAATTTTTTACTTATATATTTTTTAGCTAATTCTTTTATACCTTTTATTTTTTGTCTGCTTAGTCCACAACTTTTCAATTTCGTAGTTGAGATTTTACTAACTACCTTCGGATTTATTTTTCCTTTACATGCTAAATTGAACTTTGCAAAAACAGAGCTGGCAGCTGCTACACTTATTTGCTGACCAATAATACTTTTGCATAAGGAGAAAAAAACATCTTTTCTTGTAGTTAAATTATTATCTGAATATTTATTTATTAATTTTTTCATAATCTTATCTTTTTTTTTAAGAAAAATTTTGGCTGTATTCCAATATTTTGGGCTTCTACTCATGATTAGATGTTGGGACTGAACCCTTTAGATAAATTTCTCTTCTAAAAATAATTATTGATGACACAACAACCAATAAAGAACCAATTAATGTTTTTACAGTTGGGATTTCTTCCCAAAAAATATAGCCAAAAATTATTGCAAAAACTAAAGCTAAATATTTTAAAGGTGTAACTAAAGAAACCTCAGAATACTTATACGATTGAGTAAGCCACAAGTTGGCCAAACCTCCTAAAATTCCTACCATGGATAATAAAAATAAATCTTTTAAATTTGGCATTATCCATTGTTGAATAAAAATACTAAAAATACTCATTACTAAAATAGAAATTGAAAAGAATAGCCCGATTAACCAAACTGGTTCAGTCGATGATAGCTGTCTTATTGTTATCGCAACATAAGAAAGGCCTAAGCAAAATATAATTGGATAAATATAAAACTTATTCAGCGCAGTATATCCTGGTTCAGAAATTATAATAATTCCTAGAAAACCTACTAAAACTGCTATCCATCTATAAACTCCAACTTTTTCTTTTAAAAGAAAAATTGAAAATATTGTTGTAAATATTGGAGCTGCAAATGTAATGCTCACTACAGTTGCTAATGGAAGATTTCTTAAAGCAATAAAGATTGCAACTATAGCAATTAGACCAGCTAAACATCTTTTTATATGAAGAAATGGTCTCCTTGTTGTGTAAAAATCAAAATATCTATCTTGAGGAATTAAAAATAAAATTGGAATTATTCCACATAAACCTCTAAAAAACAAAACTTGACCAACTGGATAGTCTTCTGACCATTTAACAATTAAATCCATTATAGAAAATGCACAAACAGAGATAAACATGTACAAAAAGCCTAATTGATTTTTGGAAAGCATAAATATAACTTTAAATTAATTAAATTATTATTCAATGGAAATAGCAGTATTAGCTTTGGGATGTTTCTGGGGACCAGAAATTAAATTTAGTAAACTTGATGGAATAGTTAAAACTGAAGTAGGTTACTGTGGTGGAGATAGCCCTAACACATCTTATAAAGAAGTTTGCACAGGCAATACTAACCATGCAGAAGTAGTAAAGATAGAATTCGATCCTAATGTAATTTCGTATAATAAAATTTTAGAATACTTTTTTAAATTGCATGATCCAACTACTTTAAATTTTCAAGGACCAGACATAGGTACACAATATAGAAGTGAAATTTTTTATTTAAATGAAAACCAAAAAAAAATTGCACAAGAAATTATTAAATTAGAAAATCAAAAGCTTTCGGGAAAAGTTGTAACAAAATTATCGTTATTAAAAAATTATTGTACCGCAGAAGAATATCATCAAAAATATCTTGAAAAGAGATAAAATGTCATTAGTAACTTCAGATTGGTTAGAGAATAACTTAAGCAAAGTAAAGTTAATAGATTGCTCTTGGCACATGCCAAGTGTTAACAGAAATGGTCATGAGGAATACCTAAAAGAGCATATCCCAGGAGCTATATTTTTTGATTTAGACAAATACTCTGAAAAAAATACAGATCTTCCCCATATGTTGCCCTCTATAATTATTTGGGAAAAAATAGTATCTAGTTTAGGTATAAGAAATAATGATAGAATAATAATTTACGATAACTCGGATGTGCTAAGTTCATGTAGATGTTGGTATAATTTTATTTATTTTGGTCATAATCCAGATCTAGTAAGTGTTTTAAACGGGGGTTTAAAAAAATGGATTTCAGAGAATAAAGTTGTCGATAGTAATAAAATTAAAATTATAAAATCTAATTATAAAGCAAAAGAAAATAAAAATTTAGTTAAAAATAAAAATCAAATTAATTCGAATATCAACATGAAAGAGTTTTTTGTTATAGACGCAAGAAGCAAAGAAAGATTTGAAGGTACAGCTCCAGATCCAAGAAAAAATGTTAGAAGTGGATCAATTCCAAATTCATTTTGCTTACCATTTAAAGAAATTATAAATGAAAATCATACATTTAAAAATACTGAGGAAATTTCAAAAAAATTTAAGCAATTAATAGATATAAAACAAAATAACATTGTATTTTCTTGTGGTTCTGGGGTTACTGCGTGTGTTTTATCTCTTGCATATTCTCTAGTAAATAATACATATTCTCCTACTATTTATGATGGTTCATGGGCCGAGTATGGAAAAATTTAAAATATGAAAAGATCAACAAAAGTTATATCGATAATAATTTTGTTCTTTATGATAATTGCTGGAGTAGTTATCGCAAGAACAATGATTGGAAATCATTTTAAAAAAAAATTTAGTAAAAGACCTCCTCCAGGTATAATAGTAAAAACAGTAGAGCAGAGAAATTTTCAAAACAAAATAGAAACATTTGGAACAGCAGTTCCTCTAAGAGTTCAATCTTACAATATTGAAAAATACGAAATATTAGAACCAATCAAATTTAATAAAAAGGTAAAAGCTGGTGAAGTAATAGTAAAATTAAAAAATAGAAATATTGTTGCTCCTTTTGACGGTATAATTGGAAAAAGAAATTTTTCAGATGACATTAAAGTATCAGAAAGCTCTTTAGTAATTAATCTTGAAGATGCATCTTCATTATTTGTAGATGTGGATATACCTGAAGTATTTTCAACTTTTATAAGTGAAGGTTTAAGAGTAGATATAAAATTTTCAGGAAATAAAGAAAAAAATTATGAGGGAGTTGTTGAATCACTTGCTAGCAGAATAAATACAAGCAAAAGATCTTTGGCAGCAAGAATTAAATTGTATAACTCAGATCTTGAAATTTTACCAGGTGCGCTACTTGAAGTTACCATTAAATATAACGAAAGAAATTCATTGGGTATTCCAGATACAAGTGTCATATTGGAAGGTAACAAAGTTTATATATATAGAGTTGACGACAAAAATATTGCTAATAAAACAGAAATTCAAATTGGTAACCGAAGCAATGGATACCTTGAAGTTAATTCTGGACTAAATAAAGGCGATATAGTTGTTGCAGAAGGTTTAAAAAAAGTAAGACCATTTGGTAAAATTAAACCTATAAAAGATGGCGCCAAACAAAATAAGGGCACTTGGGGTAAAAAAAATAAACCTACAAGTACTGAGCCAAAAAAAAGTAAGTTTGATTGGATAAAAAAGTTAAATATATTCAATAAATCCGAGTCAAAAAAAAAAGAAGATAAAAGTAAATAATTAAATGTATTTAACTGATCTAAGTATTAGAAGGCCAGCTTTTTCTTGGGTTTTGTCTTTAATACTCGTTGTATTCGGAACATTCGTATTCTGGAAATTGCCTGTTAGAGAACTGCCATCAGGTTTACAGCCACCGGTAGTTCAAGTGCAAGTAGAATATGCATCTGCATCTGCTCCCATAGTTGATGAGTCTGTGACTCAAGTGCTTGAGGATGTGATTGGGGGAGCTGAAGGTATCAAAAATATAGATTCAAAATCTGAAAATGGAAAAAGTACTATAAATATAGAATTTGACACTAAGATTGATTTAGATGATGCAGCAAATGATATTAGAGAGAGAGTAGCTAGAGTAGTAAGTAGACTTCCGGCAGAGTCTGACCCACCAAGAATCCTTAAACAGTCCGCAGGTTTTTCAACAACAATGTGGATAGCTTTAACATCTGCTACATGGAGTGATTTAGAACTTGGAGATTATGCTGAAAGATATTTAGTTGATAAATTCTCAAGTATAAGAAATGTAGGTAGAATTAGAACTGGAGGATTAAGAGAGCTAAGTATTAGAGTTTGGATTGATCCAATAAAACTTGCAGCAAATAACATAACTGTTCAAGAAGTAGAAACTGCACTTAGAAATGAAAATGTTCGTTTGCCTGCTGGAACACTTGAAGCAAACAATATCGATTTAACTATAAATATTGATAAATCATATAATGATTTAGAAAAACTTAAGCAATTACCTATAAAAAAAGGCAAAGATAATCTAGTAAGACTATCTGATGTTGCGGTATTAGAATTTGGACCTGTGACGTCAAAAGTTCTTTTTAGTGCTCAAAGCAAAAAAGCTTTGAATTTAAAAACTGTGGGAATTGGAATATATGCAAGAAGCGGGGCCTCTACAGTAGAATTATCTAGAGATATAAAAAAGAAAATTGAAGAAGTAAATGAAAACCTTCCAGGCGATCTAAATTTAGAGATTGCCTTTAATAGAGCAACGTATATTTCTGAGGCAATTAATGAAGTATATAAAACTTTAATAATTGCGTTTATTTTAGTGGTAGTAATTATCTACTTATTTTTAGGAAATCTTAAGGCTGTAATAGTTCCAGCAATTGCACTTCCTGTAAGTCTTATTGCAACTTTCTTAGGAATTTATTTATTTGATTTATCAATTAATATTTTTGTACTATTAAGTTTTATTCTAGCTATAGGAATAATAACTGATGACTCGGTTATTATGACAGATGCAATATACAGGCGAATAGAAAATGGTGAAACACCGCTTGTTGCAGCATACAAAGGATCAAAACAAATTACATTTGCTATAGTAGCAACAACTCTAATTTTAGTTGCTGTATTCTTACCTTTGATATTTATTGAAGGAATTGCGGGTACTTTATTCAAAGAAACAGCTATTGCACTTTCCTTTGCTATTGTTGTGTCTTCATTTGTAGCGCTAACACTATCGCCAATGCTAGGTAGTAAATTTTTAGATAAACAAAAAAAATCTAATTTTTTAGTTAGATGGTTTGGTAAGTTCTTTAATGGATTTTCAAATTTTTATTCTGAAACATTGGATTTTTGGTTAAATAAGAAAAAAACAATAATAACTTTTATAATTATAATGATAGTAGGCTCTGGTGCCTTATATAATTATACAAAAAAAGAACTTCTACCATTAGAGGATAGAGGTGCATATTTAGTTATTGGATTTACTGATGAAGGTAGTTCTTTTGAATATACTAAAAAAAGAGCTGTTGATGTTGAACAAAGATTAATTCCTTTATTAAAGTCAGATAATAGTCCTTATGACAGATTTTTAATGATTGTTCCTGGTTTTGGATCAGATAATAGTTTTTTAATTATTGCTTTATTGGATAATTGGAAAAATAGAGAACAAAATTCCCAAATGGTAATGAGACAAGCTATTGGAAAAATAGTAACCGTTCCTCAAGCCTTGGCTTTCCCTATTTCACCCCAATCAATAAGAGTTTCTAGCTATAACAAGCCTGTACAAATGGTTATTTATGGAAATACTTACGAAGAACTAAAAGATATTCAGACTAAGGTTATTAGAAATTTGAGAAAAAATAGAAATTTATCAAGATTAGAGTCTGATTACAGCACAAATAAACCAGAGGTAAAAATAGAAATAAATAAAAATAAAGCTAAAGATCTAGGAATATCTGCTCAAGCGATTGGCCAAACTTTAGAAACATTGTACGGTGGCAAAACTGTTACAAAATTTAATAAGCTTGGAAAAGAATATCCAATAATTTTACAACAATATCTAGAAGATAGAAAAGACAAAGAAAGTTTGAGTAAAATTTTTGTTAGATCACAAAAATCTGGAAGTTTAATTTCTTTAGCAAATTTAGTTGATTTTAAAGAGGAAGGATCAGCAAGCAAGTTATCAAGATATAATAGACAAAGAGCAGTTACAATTTCAGCAAATATAAGTGAAAATTATACATTATCAGAAGCAATTAAATATTTAGAAAATACAATGGCTGAAGTTGCGCCTGATAAGCAAATTACTTGGAAAGGAAAATCAGAGGAATTGAAAGAAACAAGTAATGAATTGTATATAATATTTGCTTTAGCTTTACTAACAGCATATCTCGTGATGTCCGCAACATTTAATTCTTTTATTCACCCATTTATAATTATTTTAACTGTTCCTCTTGCAGTATTTGGGGGTATAGTTTTCATATTATTTTTAAATTCTTCTATAAATATTTTTTCTCAAATTGCACTTGTAATACTAATTGGTATTTCGACCAAAAATAGTATTCTTATAGTTGATTATGCTAATCAATTAAGAACAACTGGAAAAGAGATTGAGGATTCGGTCAGGGAAGCATGTAGTTTAAGATTTAGACCAATTATTATGACCTCTCTTAGCACTATGATAGCTATGATACCTTTAGTAATTGGAAATATTGGACCAGGAGCAGGTGAAGGCTCAAGACTTGCTGTAGGAGCAACTATCTTGGGTGGAATGATTATATCTACATTTTTTACTTTATATGTAACACCAACAATGTATTTAACTTTAGCAAAAAATACAAAAAGGATTGATGCTGTAGATATTGAATTAAAAAAACAATTAAATTAAAAAATAATATATTTTCTGGTAGTTAAAGATTTACTACATTTAGCAAGTTGACTTTTATATTTGTTTGATTGGTTTTCAACTTTTTTTGCAAGCAAGATGATTTTTTGTTTTTTTTTATAATGTTTATAATTCCCCCAACCCTCATGGTAGGCAATGTATTGTTTAAAGGCATCTGTTTTAGAAATTTTAAGAATTTTCTCAGTTTTATTTGTATACCATCCAATAAAATCGACACTGTCCTTAAATCTTGTTCTTGTGGCTAATTTATTTCCAGTTTCTTCTTTATATTGTTTCCATGTTCCTTTTACTGCCTGGGAATAACCAAAAGAACTTGATGGTCTCTTATATGGAACAACTTTGAATAATTTTTGTCTTGGAGGTTTAGCTAACCAATCAAAATCGGACTCCATTTTGATTATTGCTAACTGAAGATAAATAGGCGTTCCCCATTTTTTTTCTGTTTTTACTGCATGTTTATACCAAAGATATCTTTCTGAAAATATTGAGCAACCATCTGCGGTATTTTTTGGAATAGATGAACAGGCAGATATAAATAAAAAAACAACTAATAATATATTTTTATATCGAATCACTAATAACTTTATAAATTATTTATTTTTTCTTCTCCATTGTTCTGGTGTTTCTTTAAATCCGTAACGCCAAATACCAGCTTTATCTTTTTTAGCCGAATTTTCTAGTTCTAAGTATCTCTTAGAATATTTTGTATAAGCTATAGCGCGCCCCATATAAACCATTGTTCCATTAATTTCTAATAAGGGGTCATCGTGATAATAAACTCCATGATAACAAATTCCTAGAATTCTCCCATATCTATCTTTCTCTCGGTAGGAACATGTAATTCTTTGTCCTTTAATCAAGTCCTCAAGAAATTTCTTAGATTCTTTTCCGCAATGTCTCCAAATAAACATATTGTTTTCACAACTTTGCTTAAGTTCAAAGGCATCTATTCCGAAAAGTCTAATATTTATTCCATTAATTTTTATTGAATCTCCATCAATAACTTTTGCAAATCCAGTAATTTTTTTTTCAGATGAAATAGATGAAATTTGTGTTGAAAATAAAATTAATATACTAAATAAAATCAGACTTAGCTTTTTCATTAAGCTCATCCATTTTCTTTCGAATGTCTTCGTCTAGTATATTATGATCTTTTAAATCTTCTTTTACTTTTCTAAAAACATCCTCATCTCCTGCTTCTGCAAAATCTGCTTTTATTACAGATTGTATATATTCTTTTTCTTGATCCGTATTATAACCTAAAATTTTTGAAGCCCACTCTCCAATATATTTATTTCTACGAGCGCTGACTTTAAATTGCAATTCTTCGTCATGAGCAAATTTTTTTTCAAAACCTTTTTCTCTTTCATCGAATGAACTCATTTTGATCTCCTAAAAGTAAATAATTTATATAAAATTAATGATAATATTACCCCTAATAGATTACCAAGTAAATCTGCTACTTCAAAACCTCTATTTGGAACAATAATATGCATTAATTCTAAAAATATAGAAACTAAAAATAAATAGTATGTTATTTTTTTTAAATCTTTCGTAAAAGATAAAATACCTAAAAGTGAAAAGATTATAAAAACATATACATGATTAGATGAAAAAATTACAAAATCTCTAGTCAATTGTGGTTGAGTACTACAATCATTATATAAAAAGCAGCCAAAAATACTTCCTGGATAAAGATAAAAAATAAACAAAAATAAATTTGAAATATAAAATGATACCTTTAAGAATCTCATAATTAATCTATATTAAAAAAATAATCATGAGTCACTTAATACTAGTTAGACACGGCCAAAGCGAATGGAATTTAGAAAATAGATTTACGGGTTGGGTAGATGTGGATTTAGCCCCAAAGGGAAAGCTAGAAGCTTGTAAAGCTGGTGAGTTAATAAAAGAGCTCAATTTAGAAATTAACCATTTTTTCTCATCTTACCAAAAAAGAGCAATCGAAACTTTAAAATTAATATTAATCACAATGAGAATTAAGAATGATAAAGTAATTAAAGCTTGGGAACTAAATGAAAGACATTATGGATCTTTAACTGGTTTAAATAAAGATGAAATGAAAAAAAAACTGGGAGAAGATAAAATTCATATTTTTAGAAGATCTTGGGATAAACCCCCTGAACCATTAAATAAAAAAAATCCTTATCATCCTTTAAATATTGAAATTTATAAAGATATACCAAAAAATAAAATACCTGATACTGAGTCTTTGAAAGACACATATAATAGAGTAATTCCATATTTCAAAAAATATATAGAAAAAAAAATAAGTGAGAATGTAATGATTTCTGCTCATGGAAATTCTATCAGATCACTCTGTAAGTATTTATTTGATATTAGTGATGATGAAATTTCAAAATTAGAAATTCCAACAGGCAATCCCTTAATTTTACAATTTGATGAAAATATTAAATTACTAGATGCAAAATATTTGGATAAAGAAAGAGCAAAAGACTTAATTAAGTTTGCTTAATTTAATTTTTTAAATATCTCGATATCTGTTAAATGTATAAATTCATTTAAACTTTCATATCCATATAATGCTTTATTATCAATTAAATCGTTCCAAATTTGAGAAATTGAAAAAATATTACTATTTATATTTTCAAATACTTTTTTGTTTAATATTTGACATCCTGTATAAATGTAATCATTATTAATTTCTTTAGATAATTTATTTTTATAAAGACTAAAATCACCTTTAAATCGTGTATCAAAACTTTTTTCTTTATTAACTACCATTAATATATTTTTCACTTGATTGTTAAAATAATATTTTTCCATTTTGTTAAATGTATTAATATAATTTGAATTCCATAGTGTATCTGGATTTAAAATTAAAAAGTCTTCTTCCTCTAATTGCTTAATTAAATTAACTATTCCACCTCCAGTATCTAATATTTTTTCACCATCACTAATTACTTCAATATTTAAAGGATATTTTTTACTTAAAATAAAATTTTGAATTTTTTCGCCTAAATAAAATGTATTAATTTTTATTTTATTTATGCCAATAGATTGAACAAACTTCAAAGTATTATCTAATAAATTGATATTATTTATTTTTAATAATGGTTTTGGAATATCATTTGTTATTGGTCGTAATCTTTTTCCATAACCCGCACACAATATTAAAGCTGATTTAATTTTCATTTTTTTCTAATTTTTATTGGAAAATTTTTATCTATAACTTTTTTTAAATCCTTGAATTTAATATTATTATTAATTCTATCTTCTATTAATTTCCATGCGTTAGGAATTAGTTTTAAATATTTATGTTTTTTATCTCTTTTAGAAAGTCTAGTAAAAATTCCAATAATTTTAAAATTTCTTAATATAGATAATATTTCAAAGTCATTTTGAAATTTATTCCTGTTCAAAGATTTATTATTTTTAAAAAAGTAATTTAAAATTTTATCTTTAAATTTTTTATCTGTTTTAAAACGAACATCATCAATTAATGATGCAAGATCATAAGCTATATTACCAAAAACTGCGTCTTGACTATCAATTATCCCAAGACCTTGTTTCATTTTCATTATGTTTGAAATATGAAAGTCACGGTGAATAAATACTTTTTTTGTATAAATTAATTTATTTAACAATTTCTTAAAAATTTTTGAAATTTTCCTTTTTTCAACATCTCTCCTTTTTCCTTTTATGAATTTTGGCAAGTACCATTGTAAAAATAAATTTGCTTCATCAAATAATTTTTTCTTAGAATAATCTGGAATTCTATATTGAGAATTTTCAAATGTTTTTATTTTTTTTGTTTTGATTTTTTGAATTTTTTTAAGCAATAAAATAATTTTTTTATAATAATATATTTTTTTAATTTTTTTATTTTTTAATAATTTTAATATTGTTACATCGCCAAAATCTTCAATTTCAATATAATTTTTATTGTAATTATTGTTTATCATTTTTGGAGCTAGTAAATTTTCTTTTATTAAAATATTATTTATAGCCTCATAAATAACTAAATTATTTTTTTTTTGTTTTTTACAAAAAACTATAATAGATGACTGGTTATGATTTTTTTTTCTGTAAAAGGATCTAAAAGATGCATCACCTGATAATTTTTTAAGATTATTTAAATTCATCTAAAAAACTAACTTTGTTATTTGTAGATATAGTAAGAAATCTTTTTTTGTATTCATCATCATATTCAAAATTTAAATCTATTTTATTTTTAGTTATATTTTTTTTAATTTTTTCAGGCCATTCAATTAATCTTACCTCATCAAAATTATTTTCATAAATTCCAATGTTGTATAATTCTTTTTCATCATTTATCCTGTATAGGTCATAATGTTTGATAATTAGAGTATCTATTTGATATTCATGTATTAAATTAAAAGTTGGGCTAGGAATTTCTGTAATTGATTGTTTGTTTTTAATTTGTAAAAAGTTGATGAGATATCTTACAAAGGTTGTTTTACCAACTCCTAATTCTCCTCTTAAAAATATAGTGTCTCCAACTTTAATATTGTTGGAGAATATCTTCGCTATAGATTCTATTTTAATTTCTTCTGAAATATTAATTCTGCTACTTTTAGTAGCGATAAGCATCTGGTTTATAAGGTCCTTCTGTTTTAACACTAATATAATCAGCTTGGTCTTTTGATAGTTTGGTTAGTTTAGCTCCAACTTTTTCTAAGTGCAACCTTGCCACCTTCTCATCAAGATGTTTTGGTAAAACATATACTTTATTTTCATAATTATCTGAATTATTCCATAATTCAATTTGTGCCGTTACCTGATTAGTAAATGATGCGCTCATAACAAAACTTGGATGTCCAGTTGCACATCCCAGATTTACAAGTCTTCCCTCAGCTAACAAAATAAGTCTTTTATTGTCTGGAAAAGTAATTTCATGAACTTGTGGTTTAATTTCGTCCCACTTATAATTTTTTAAAGCTTCAACTTGTATTTCATTATCAAAGTGACCAATGTTACATAGTATTGATCTATCTTTCATTGCTCTCATATGATCTGCTGTTACTATATCTTTGTTTCCAGTAGCAGTAACAACTATATCTGCTTGTCCAATCATCTCATCCATTAATACAACTTCATAACCTTCCATCGCAGCTTGAAGTGCACAAATTGGGTCTGTTTCAGTAACCATTACTCTTGCTCCACTTTGTCTTAAAGATGCGGCACTTCCCTTTCCAACATCTCCAAATCCAGCAACAATTGCAACTTTTCCTGACATCATAACATCTGTTGCTCTTTTGATTCCATCAACTAAACTTTCTCTGCATCCATATAA
>CACHFK010000027.1 GCA_902579085.1 uncultured Pelagibacteraceae bacterium
AAAGAATCTAGAATAGCCAAAAAAGAAATGGTTGAAGCCAACCTTAGATTGGTGATTTCAATTGCTAAAAAATATACAAATAGGGGTTTGCAGTTTTTGGATTTAATTCAAGAAGGTAATATTGGTTTAATGAAAGCTGTAGATAAATTTGAATATAGACGAGGATATAAATTTTCTACTTATGCAACATGGTGGATAAGACAGGCAATTACAAGATCTATAGCCGATCAGGCAAGAACAATTAGAATTCCTGTTCACATGATTGAAACAATAAATAAGATTGTAAGAACTCAAAGATTAATACTAAGTGAATTTGGTAGAGAGGCTACTCCAGAAGAATTAGCAAAAAAGTTAAGAATGCCTCTTGAGAAAGTTAGAAAAGTTTTAAAAATTTCAAAAGAACCAGTTTCTCTAGAAAAACCAGTTGGAGATGAGGAGGATAGTAGTTTGGGAGATTTTATAGAAGATACGAAAGCTTTGGCTCCTTTAGAACAGGCAATTAAATCTAACTTGAGTGAAGCTACGACAAAAATATTATCAACTTTAACTCCTAGAGAAGAAAGAGTATTAAGAATGAGGTTTGGCGTTGGAATGAATACCGATCATACATTGGAAGAAGTTGGTCTACAATTCTCAGTAACGAGAGAGAGAATTCGTCAAATCGAAGCAAAGGCTCTTAGAAAACTTAAACACCCTAGCAGATCTAAACAACTAAAAAGTTTCCTAGAAAGTTAATAGGGCCGTTAGCTCAATAGTAGAGTACTGCATTGACATTGCAGGGGTAGTTGGAGCGTAACCAACACGGCCCACCAATTATAGCATTTACAGCTATTCAATTCTTGCAATTCTGTAATAGTTTTATTACACATCCCAACACTTAAAAATTACTGTTTAAGAGAGGATTAAATAATGAGATTATTTTTAATAATTGTAGTATTTCTTATTTTTCAAATAAGTGTCTCAAAAGCAGTAGATAAAGTAGTTACTGTTAATGGTACAAAATACAACGTAACCTATAAATATACAAATTATGATGACGATACTAGTTACTTTACTTCTGGAAATTTAACTTGGGGTAACAATTCATTAGCTCAAAGTATAAGCACTGATGTTAGGCGTGCAGGTAAATCATCCCCTGGTGTAATAATTCCCTATGCAACTACAACCCATGTATTAGGTTTTGGAGGACCTGGGAGTACAGCAGTTTCAATATATTGGTTAGATGGTAATGGTGCTATCTCAGATTGTCCAGACGCATGTCCGTTTAGTTTCGATGATTATTGGTACGCATACACTGAGTTAGCTAGGACAGCTTTCAATTCAAGAATTACAAAAAAATCTAGAAAAAAAATTATGAATATTCTTGAAGATATAAATACAAATGGTACCAACGCGTCCTTAATAACAGCATTAGATGGCTTGTCTGATACTGCCTTAGACAAAGTTTCAAGACAAATAGAAGGCTCAGCAATAAAAAAATCTTCAAAGCAAAATGTTAAATTAAATAATTCTTTTAAAAGAGCAGTTTCTTCATCAATTTCAGCACCTTCGGTCTCCACTAATACTAAAAATAATTATGCAACACTAAGTTTAGATGATTTATTAATTCATAATGTTAACCAAGAAGAAGTTATTCTTATAAGCAACTTTGATTTAAAAGAATTTGCAGGTATATTTAGCAATAAACAATTATTTTCTATTAAAAGCGAGAATAGTAATTTATTTGTTAGATCTTTTGGAGATCTAAGTAATCAAGATAGAATTGGTGATGACATTGGATCAGAGTCTTCAACTTATGGTCTGTTAATTGGAAATGAAAACAATAAAACCAGTGAAATTAAACAAGGTTGGGTAGTTGGGATTTCTGACGCAAATACAACTTATGATGAAGGATTTGGCGCAAGTAACAGCAATATTTTTCATTTTATGATTTATCAAAACCAAAATTTTGAAAATTTTGATACGAGTATTAACTTAGGTACATTTATTTCAGAAGATGTTTTAAAAAGAAAAATAACTGAGGGTTCAGCCCAAACTTTAAAAAGTACAAGTTACAATTATGGAATAGACGTTAATGCAGAAATAAAAAAATCAATAGAATTAAATAATAACATAAAAATAACACCATCATTTTCTACGAATTTAAATTATATAGTCCAGGATGACATTGATGAAACTGGTGGCGATCTTGCCTTAAGTATAAAAAATGACAACATGTTAATTATTAAGCCTGAGATAGGTTTTTCTCTTAATAAAGATTTTCAAGATAGTGACGAAATAGTTCATAATTTAGGATTTTCTATTTTTGGAAACCATGAAATTAAATTGGATGGAACGAAATCTAATGCAAAAATTAAAAGCACAAGTTCTAATTTCAATATTGTAGATGAAAATGAAGATGAGCAATTTGTTACAGCTGGATTTAGTTATAATTATATTAATAAAATTAAAAATACATCCTACAATTTAAGTTTTTATCAGTCTCAAAATAATAGTAATAATCTTAACTCAACATTAATTAGTTTAAATTATATAAAGAAATTTTAATAAGTACTAAACTTACCTTGAATCAATTAAAAAAAAGAAGTAAAACCAACACATTTTGTAACAAGGGCCTGTAGCTCAGTTGGTTAGAGCAGTACACTCATAATGTATTGGTCCCAGGTTCGAGTCCTGGCGGGCCCACCACTAATATCTTAAATATTATTAGCGATTTTTATAACTTTCTTATAATTTTTAAAATATATTGAACATATAAATTAATTGCTGATAATTAATCATGAATTTTAAATTAAATATAAAACCAAAAATTGCTTATTGGGTGTCTATATTTACAGCTATAATAATTTTATTTTTTTTTTCTTATAAAGCAGTGATTGCATATTTGATTCACCGAGAGCTTTATGGAGGAGGATTGGATACTCTTGTGTTATTGAGAGCTTCAATAGCTGGAATTATGTTTTTATTAATTCTTCTATTTATTCAATTTATGAAAATCAATGATCTAAAAAGTCAAAGAACTATTCTTAGAGGAATATTTATTGGTTGGACTAGTGTTTTTGTTGCTCTAATAGTATTAAAGTTAAGTTCAATTTATTTCATACTTTTGACTGGTTTATCTTCTTTTATAATCCTAGTAACATTATTTAGTCTTATTGATCAGATAAAAGAGGAAAAGAATACTCTTACAGAAAAAGAAATATATTTATTACAGAAATTAGCAAAAAAAAAATAAATTAAATGTGAAAAAGGTATATTTATTATTATTTTTATTTCTAGCTTTTGCTAATAATTCTAATTCCAAAAATTTGATTTTAGATAATTTAAATACCCCAGGCAAAACTACTCAAGACCAAAAATGGTTATTTATAACTGATGGAGTTATGGGTGGTCTATCAGAAGGCAAAGTAAGAATAGATAAAATTCAAAATATATCATGCTATAGAATGACCGGCAATGTTACGAAAGAAAATAATGGAGGTTTTATTCAGATTAGAGCGCCAGTATCTCCAAATATTCATATAAATAAATTTAATGGCATTTATATAAAAATATTTGGAAATAATAAAAAATATAATTTGTTTTTGAGGACAGGAATCACTCTAGCTCCTTGGCAATATTATAGTTTTAGTTTTTTTTCCCCAAATGAGTGGACTGAAATCAAAGCACCTTTTGCAGAATTCAAAAAATCAAATTTTTATCAACCAAAAAAATTATTAAATCAAAAAATAAAATCAATTGGTTTAGTAGCTGCTTTTGATGATTTTAAATCAGATATTTGTCTTTCTGAAATAGGTTTTTTTTAAAAATTACTTTATTAAAAACTCTTCGAGAGTTTTGAATAATGCATTTAAATCTCCACCATTATTTTGAATAACCGAATTAAACTCTTCTTTTTGGGTTCTTGCTAAACTTAAACCTTCTACTATTAAATCTCTAATTAATGGTTTATCTGGATTTTTTGTATAGATCCTCCAATCAATTTTTACTTTTGGTCTTTTTGATGTTGCTTCTAAAACACTATTAACAATAGTATATTTTTCATTAATTTTTTTTTCAGATACTACGTTAATTTTTGGATCTGTATAATCTACCAATCTACTAGAAAAGCTTTTCAAAAAATAGCTTCTAAAGAGTTTTTTATATTTTGTTTTTTCATCTTCAGACATTGATTTTTTATGTTTTCCAAGCGCATACATTCCAATACCACTTATATCTACGCTCCTTTCGGCAATATCATTCAGTTTGATAATTTTTGACTCTACAGGATCTGAACTTTTTAAAACCAATGAAGCCTCATTCACTATACTATTGATTAAATCGCTAGGATTTTTTGCAAGACTTAAATTATTAATCAAAAAAGATAATAAAATAACTAATGACAATTTTAATTTATTCATTTTATAAAATTATTTATTAGTCTATTTCTTCCCAATCGTCATCATTCATTGTTTCTGTGACTTCATCAAGATTCATAATTTTTTTCTGCCTATCTTGAAGATATAAGCTTCTAATTGATGCATACAAATCTATTGATGTTTTTTCTAGACTGTCAAATGATTCTAAATTTTTTGCTCTGAAATCTACTCCTGATAATACTCGAGATAAATAATAGTCAGCTTCATTAAAATATTGTGTATCATTTGCAACTGTAACATTGTACCAAGCATCACCACCCATAACATTTACCAATGAACCAAGCGAATCTCTTACAGTTGTAGGCCCAAGAACTGGTAATACAAAATAGCAACCTTCACCAACTCCCCAAGTTCCAAGAGTCTGGCCGTAATCCTCTCTATCACGTTTTTCTATACCATAGTATGACGCAACATCAAAAATCCCAGCTATGCCTAGTGTAGAATTAATTATAAGTCTTAAAGAGTTCATGCTAGCATCTTTCATTTGGCCTTGCAGTATATTGTTTGGAATTGTAACTACATTTCCTAAATTGCTTATAACATTACTCGTACCAGATCTTATTGGTTGTGGAAGCTTTCTATATCCTTTTGCTAAAGGTTTAAATACAACTTTATCTAATCCTTGATTAAAAGTAAAAATACCTCTGTTAACACTCTCAAAACAATCTTTAACTACTTGTTGATTATTATTTTTTTTTTGTGAAATTTCTACTTCTCCATCAGTTCCAGCAATAGTATTCAGCATTTGAAACTGACTAAAAAATATTAAGATTAAAATCAAAAATAGTTTATTCATATGAGATTTATATTATATCTTGATGTAATATAAACATTAAATTGTTTAAATTTATGCCAAAAAACGTCGAAAAAATGTCAACTAATTACTCACCAAATTTTGATTTACAAAAAAGAAGTAAAAAAAACATTAAATATATAATTTACCACTATACTGGAATGAAAAGTGATAAATTGGCAATTAGAAAACTGACTAATTTCAACTCAAAGGTTAGTTGTCATTATTATATTAGTAAAAATGGAAACTTAATTCAAATGGTTCCAGATTTATATATAGCTTGGCATGCAGGAAAATCTAAATGGAAAAATGAAAAATTATTAAATAGGACATCTATAGGAATAGAGATTTCAAATCCTGGACATGAAAATGGTTACAAACCATTTAAATTAAAACAAATAAAAAGTTTAATTAAAATTTCAAAATTATTAATAAAAAAGTATTCAATTAAAAAAGAAAATATTTTAGGTCATTCAGATATAGCGCCTTTAAGAAAAAAGGATCCAGGAGAAAATTTCCCATGGAAATTACTTGCAAAAAAACAAATAGGAGTATGGCACAAAATTAATTTTAGAAATTGTATTAAATGGAGGGGTAAAAAATTTAATAGAGAATTAATATTTTTTTTTAGAAATTTGAAAAAATTTGGGTATTTTGTAACTACTTCAAAAAAAAAAGAATTGAGAAAAATTGTTTATAATTTTCAAAGAAGATTTAGACCTGAATTAGTCGATGGGAAAATTGATAGAGAGTGTATTGAAATCGCAAAATCCCTTATTTCAAGCAAATAATAAATATTGAAAATTAAAAAAAAAGTAATATTTTGCATTTGCCAGATGAACGACTTATCGCTTTAATTTATTAAAGAGGAAAGTCCGGGCTCTACAGAGACACAGTGCCAGCTAACGGCTGGCGGGGGAAACCCTAGGGATAGTGCCACAGAAAATAAACCGCCTTATCAAGGCAAGGGTGAAAAGGTGTGGTAAGAGCACACCGGCTATGCTGGTAACAGCTAGCGCATGGAAAACCCCACTGGGAGCAAGACTGAGTAGAGATGACATTGTTAGAAATAACTAAAAGCTGTCTTTGGCTAGTCATCAGGGTTAGTTGCTTGAGCCTTAAAGTGATTTAAGGCCTAGAGAAATGATAGGTTTAAATGACAGAACCCGGCTTATAGTTCATCTGGCATTATCAATATGGTCAAAATTTTCATCTATCAGTTTCATATTTGTTCTAAAATTAAATATCTATTTATCGAAATAATTAAGTATTGACGGTTTATTATAAAACCCATATTATCCCATATAAACCCAATTATGGGTTAAATATATGTTGTATGTTTTTATCTACTTACGAAAACAAACTGGACAAAAAGGGAAGGGTATCTGTGCCGGCTTCTTTTAGATCTCACTTATCTAATATAGGTTATAATGGTGTTATTTGTTATCCGTCTTTTAATAATCAATGTATAGAGTCTTGGCCTCAAGACAGGGTAGAAAAAATTTCAAATGCAATAGATTCTTTAAATCCTTTCGAGGAAAAAAAAGATTATTTTGCGACTTCAATTTTATCTGAAAGTGTAAATCTCCAATTTGATGGAGAGGGCAGAATTTTGCTTACTTCAAAATTATTAAAACATGCTAAAATTAAAAATAGTATTCTTTTTGTTGGACAAGGAAAGACATTCCAAATTTGGGAGCCAACAGCTTTTGAAAAATTTAGGGTTAACGCAAGAAAAAAATCAAATATTCATAGATCAAGCCTTAAATGGGAAAAACAATTTAATAACTAAAAGGGGGATAAATGACAATTAACTTTAAAGCACCAGATATAAAAGAGTTGAAGCCAAGAATTTTAGTTCTTGGCGTAGGAGGAGCGGGAGGAAATGCAATAAACGGAATGATAGATTCGGGCTTGCAAGGGGTTGAATTTATAGCAGTAAATACTGATGCACAGGATTTAAGATTAAGCAAGGCCCATGCAAAAATACAAATGGGAATTAATCTTACTAAAGGATTAGGAGCTGGTGCAAAATTGGATATAGGTCAAGCCTCTGCAGACGAATCGTTAAATGACATTGTAAATGTTTTGCAAGGTTCAAATATGGTTTTTATCACTGCGGGTATGGGCGGAGGCACTGGAACTGGAGCAGCCCATGTTATTGCTCGAGCTGCTAAAGAGTTAAATATTTTAACTGTTGGAGTTGTTACCTTACCTTTCTTATATGAAGGTCCATCTAGAATGAGAAAAGCCCAACAAGGCTTAGAAGAGCTAAGAAAGCATGTTGATACAATTATTGTTGTTCCCAATCAAAATCTTTTCAAGATTGCAAGTGAACAAACTACATTTGAAGAATCATTTGAATTATCTAATGATGTATTATTACATGGAGTTCAAAGTATTACTGATCTGATGGTTAGACCTGGATTAATCAATTTAGATTTTGCTGATGTTGAAACAGTAATGAGTTCAATGGGCAAAGCAATGATGGGAACCGGACAAGCTGAAGGAGAAGGTAGAGCGACCAAGGCTGCTGAAATGGCAATTAATAACCCTTTGATTGACGATTATACTTTAAAAGGCGCAAAAGGTTTGCTTGTTAATATTACTGGAGGAAAAGATTTAAAACTTTTTGAAGTTGATGAAGCAGTTAATAAAGTTAGAACTGAAGTTGATCCAGAAGCAGAACTAATAATTGGTGCGATTACTGATGAAAACTTAGATGGAACTATGAGAGTATCAATTGTTGCTACAGCTCTTGATGGACAACAACCTGAACCAAAATCTGTAATTAATATGGTTCATAGAATACAAAATAGAAATCCAGGATATTCTGATTTCGCTAATTCAAGCCAATCTTTTACTTTTTCAAATCCAAACAATTCTATTATTACGCATGGAGCAAATGCATTAAAATTAGAAGAAGAAGTTAAGTCTGAAGGTATAGAGGCCTCACAAGCTAACGAAGCAGAAATGTCGGATTTTACCGCTGCTTCAAGTACAGAAACAGACAGTATAAAAGAAAATATTGAAAATATAATCAATCCAGTTGAAGAAAAGAAAGAGCATGAAACAGAAAAATCCACTTCAAATGGTTTAGAAAATTTTCAAATGGACGAGGAAGATACTCCTGATTTATTTAACTCAGATAATTCCGATGATATTGAAAATACTTTTACATCGCAAGAAGAGAGTCAAAATATAGAAGAAGAAGATGATCTTGAAATTCCTGCATTTTTGAGAAGACAAAAAAATTAATGTTCTTCAAAAAAATAAATGAGTGCCACCATAAAACTGGAAGACAAACATTTTCCAGTTTTGCTAAAAGAATTAATTAGCATTATTTCCCCTCTTTATGGTGGCACTTTTTTAGACTGCACTTTTGGTCAAGGTGGATACTCTAAAAAAATACTAGAAAATAAAAATAATAAAGTAATTGCTATAGATAGAGATAAAAATGTTTTTTTGTACGCAAATCAAATACAAAAAAAATATGCTCATAGGTTCTATTTTCAAAATATTAGATTTTCAGAAATTGATAGCATTAAAGTTAAATCAAAAGATCTTAAAGCAATAATTTTTGATTTAGGATATTCGACTAATCAAATTAAAGATTTGAAAAGAGGTTTTTCATTTAAAAGTACTGGAATACTTAATATGAGGATGGGAATAAATAATTTTTCTTGTCATGATGTAATATCAGGTATGAGTGAAAAAAATTTATATACAATTTTTAAGCATTATGGGGATGAAAAAGATTCTAAAAGGATAGCAAAAAAAATAATAGAAATTCGAAAGTTAAAAATAATAAATACTCAAGATCTTACTAAAATAATTGATAGCGTTAAAGGATTTAAAAAGTATAAAATAAACAATTCAACAAAAATTTTTCAAGCTCTAAGGATCTTTGTGAACAAAGAAATAAGTGAATTAATCAAAGGACTAATAAACGCCTTTAATTTAATTCCAGTAGGAGGAATTATTGCAGTTGTAACATTTCATTCTATCGAAGATAAAATTGTTAAGTTTTTTTTTAAAAATTATTCTGAAGTTAAAAATACTTCAAGATATCAACCTAATGTAAACAAAAATAGTATTTGCTTTAGTTTAAAAAGAAAAAAACCCATAACGCCAAGTAGTGAAGAGTTAAAAAAAAATCCTCCTTCAAGATCTGCAAAATTAAGATTTGCAATTAAAACTAACGACGAAGGTAATTTTGAAGAATTAATTCAAAAATTTAAAAAACTAACAGACATAGAAGAATTACAATTTTAAAAATGAAAAAAATATTTACTTTTATACCAGTAATTTTTTTAATATTTGCTACAACAGTTACCAAAAACTCAACAAAGCAACTTGATAAAAAAATATTTGATTTAAATGAAAATTTAAGAGTTCTTCAAGATAGATTTGAATTAGTAATGTTAGAGTATAATTATCTTACCTCTCCAAATAAACTAATTAATTATCAAAAAAAATACTTTGATAATGAGCTTATAGAAGCTGATCTAGAAAATTTAAATTGGGTTGAAATTAAAAATAAAAAAATAATGATAAATAAAATATTAAGTAAAAATGAATGAAATAGATAAAAAAAAGAAATTTTTGGAAGAATATAATTCTGAATTCTCTTACAATGAACAAAAATCTAACATCATAATTTCATTTGAAAGAATAGCTTTTATTTTTTTTATATTTTTTATAATTGCGATAATTTTTTCTTCAAAAGTAATTTTACTTAGCATAGATGATAAAGAATTTAAGAATAAAATTTTAAAAAAAGAAAATTTTAGATCAAGTATAATTGATAAAAAGGGTAATATTTTAGCAAAAACAGTAACGGTTGTGAATGTTGGCATTAATCCCAATTTAGTAATTGATAAAGAAAAATTATTAATTACTTTAAAATTACTTTTTCCAAAAAAAAATTTTCAAAAACAAATGTATGGTAAAAATTTTTTTTATGTTAAAAAAAAAATTTCACAAGAAAAGTTAGAAAAAGTATTATTGTTAGGTGACAAATCATTTATTCATGAAGAGAAATTAGCTAGAATTTATCCAAATGGAAAATTATTTAGTCATGTTTTGGGCCAGATAGATGATGACAACAATGGAATATCTGGTTTAGAGAAGGCATTTGATTATGAATTAACAACATCTAGAAAACCATTAGTACTTACATTGGATACAGAAATTCAATACTTGATTAGAGAAGAATTATTAAAATCAAAAGAAATTTTTCAAAACATTGGAAGTGCTGCAATATTAATGAATATTAATACTGGTGATATTTTATCCATGATTTCTTTACCTGATTTTGATTTGAATAAAAGAGAAAATATTAATGATTTAAAATATATTAATAGAGCTACAAAAGGAGTTTACGAATTTGGATCAGTTTTTAAAACTTTTACAATTGCAGCTGGTATAAATTATGATGTAATTAAACCTGAAACAGAATTCAAAGAATTAAAAAAAAAAATCGTATGTGCGGGTAATGCTATATCAGAATATGATGATAAGATTCCTTCAACTTTAACTGCAGAAGATATTTTAATTAGGTCTGGAAATATTGGATCCGCAAGAATAGCAGAAAAAATTGGAATTGATAATTATCATAAATTTCTTCAAATTATTGGCATTTTAACTAACATAAATTTTGACATTCAAGAAGTTGGAGAAACTCAAATGGGAAGATGGGGAAAATGTAAATTATTAACCGTTGGTTTTGGGCATGGAATTGCAACTACTTTATTACAATTAACAAAAGCTTATTCAATTATATCAAATGGTGGATACGATATATTTCCAACATTAATAAAAAAAGAAAAATATTTGAAATCCAAAAGAATTTTGAATAAGGAAGTTTCAAAAAATTTAAACCCAATATTGAGAAAAATTGTTTCTACTGATGAAGGTACTGCAAGTTTTGCAAATGTTGAAGGCTATGAAATAGGTGGCAAAACTGGAACAGCAGATATTGCTTCCAAAGGAGGTTACTCTAAAAAAAAGATAAATACATTTGCTTCAGTATTTCCAACATCTAACCCTAAGTTTACATTAGTTGTAATGTTAGATCAGCCAAAAGCTAATAAAGAATTTATTTATCATTACAGAGATGGAAGAAATCCATATAAAGGAAATTGGAGAAATACCGCAGGATGGACAACAGTTTGGGTAACCGGGCAAATTATGGAAAAGATTGGACCAATTTTAGCCACAAAATATTAAGAGCGTAAATAATGTTACTTAAAGACTACTATCCAAAACTTAATAATAAATTTAAAAAATTTAATTTTCAAGGAATAGCCTCAGATTCAAATTTAGTAAAAAAAAATTATATTTTTTTTGCAATTAAAGGAAATAACTTTGATGGAAACAAATTTATTAAAGATGCAATTGATAAAGGTTGCAAAATTATAATATCTTCTAAAATTAAAGAAAGATTTGAAAATAATATTTTATATTTAAAAAACAAAAATCCCAGAAAACTTCTTGCAGAATTTTCATCAAAAATTTATTATAATCGTCCCAATAACTTAATAGCTGTCACAGGAACAAATGGCAAATCTTCAATTGCAAATTTTTACTTTCAAATTTTAAAATTAAATAAAATAAAAGCCTCATCAATAGGAACTTTAGGAATAGATGGATATAGCTATAAAAAAGTAAGTTCAAATACTACTTATGACCCTATTAATTTAAATAATATTCTTGCAAATTTAAAAAAAAAAAAAATTAATAATGTAATTTTAGAGGCTTCTAGCCATGGTTTAAAGCAACATCGACTAGATGGTTTAAAATTTGATATAGGAATATTTACGAATCTTAGCAGAGATCATCTTGATTATCATAAAACTTTTAAAGATTATTTTAATTCAAAGTTAATTTTGTTTAGAAAATTAATGAAAAAAAAATCGAATATTATTTTTGATGAAGATCTCAATATTGCAAATAAAATAAAAAATATTGCAAAAATTAATAATCTTGAAACATTAACAATAGGATCTAAAAATTCAAATTTAAAAATTCTTGAACATAAATTTGTAAACTTGAATCAATATGTCAAATTTTCATATAAAAATAAGGTTTATAATTTTTCAACAATATTAATTGGCAAGGTACAAATAAAAAATCTAGTAATGTCAATTTTAGCAGCTCATAAAAGCAAAATAAAACTAAAAAATATTTTAACGTCTATAAAAGACATAAATCCGGTGCCAGGAAGATTAGAAAAGATTGGAAATTTAAGAAATAATTCCATTGTAATTTTAGATTATGCGCATACTCCAGATGCACTAAAAGTTTGCTTAAAAAATATAAAAGATCAATTCTCATTAAAAAAAATTAATTTAGTTTTTGGATGTGGTGGAGAAAGAGATAAACCAAAAAGAAAAATTATGGGCAGAATTGCAAATAAGTTTTGTGATAAAATATATTTAACTGATGATAATCCAAGAAACGAAAATCCAAAAAAAATAAGAAACGAAATTAAATCAAACATAAATAAAAAAAAATTAGTTGAAATTTCGTCTAGAGAAATTGCAATAAAAACTGCTATTCAAAATATTAAATCTGATGAAGTAATTGTAGT
>CACHFK010000028.1 GCA_902579085.1 uncultured Pelagibacteraceae bacterium
ACAACAAAGGAATATCAACAGCTGATTTTTGGAACAAAGGTGTTGATTGGATCTTTGATACGTTTTTTATTTATATTAAAGCATTTAATACATGGTTAATTCAAGATGTACTTCAACCAATGAGAGCTTTATATTTAAGAATGCCAGCAGTGGCTACAATTGTTTTGGTTGTTGGAGCCGGATATTTAATTGGTGGAATTCGTTCTGCCTTAGTTGTTTGTGCATTAACATTATTTATAGCTCTAAGCCCATGGTGGGATAGAGCATTAGTGACAGCGTATATGGCAACTTTTGGAGTTATTATATCGTGTATAATTGGATTTACTGTTGGAACTTTATGTTTTCAAAACAAACACGCTGCAAGTTTTATGCTGGGAGTTTGCGATATATTTCAAACTTTCCCTTCTTTTGTTTACTTAATTCCAGTGATGATGTTATTCGGTATAACAGATACATCAGTTTTAATCGCTGTTATAGTTTATGCAACAATACCAGCAACAAGATATACAATTGAAGGTCTTAGAAGCGTTCCTGTTGGTTTGCATGATGCCGCAACTATGTCAGGTGTAAATAAATTTCAAAGATTGACTAAAATAGAATTTCCTTTAGCCTTTCCTCACATGATGCTTGGCTTAAATCAAACAATCGTTTTTGCATTATTTATGGTGATAATAGGAGCCTTTATTGGAACGGAAGATTTGGGACAATACATCTTAAAAGCATTATCTGATAAAAAGGGAGCAGGAATAGGATTTACTCTTGGTATTTGTGTAGCATTTATAGGCCTGATATTTGACAATTTAATCCGAACCTGGGTAGATAAAAGAAAAAAACATCTAGGTATCAATTAAAACTTTGAGAAAATTTCTCATTATAATTGATCAAGGTACTACTTCAAAAAAGTTTTCATTGAGTCATCCATCGCTGAGGCCCAAGGCGTATGATGAATAGGTGCAATTGAGCCAGTAACAGGAGATGAGAATGATTTGTTTCTATAAGTTGAAATATCCTCAACCTTATGATGTTCCCAGTCTTTAAAATGCTTACGAATTAATTCAAAATCTATTTTAGGATAATCTGACATACCATGTAATTCTTTTGTATACTCAGTTTGAAAATCGATCATCTGATCTGGATTTTCTAATTTTTCTTCCATATCAACCCACTTGTTGATATCTTTTTCAATTTCATTGTCATTTGGAATTTGAATTTTATCCATTATAACATCTCTTGCATACCAAGCTTGGCAGTCAAACATATTAAATGTATGGAATTGATCTTGCATACCAAGATATATAAGTTTGTGATTATCTTGCCATATAACTCCTTTGTATAATTTAGGGGGATACAATCGATTTCCAGTTTTCAGATTTAAATTTTCTTCTAAAAATGGAAAATGATGAAGATAACCTGTACATAAAATTATAACATCAGCTTCTTGTTCAGTTTTATCTTTAAAAATTGCTTTTCTACCTTCAAGCCTATCAAGATAATAAACTTCTTTCATACCATTTGGCCATTTGAAACCCATAGGATTGTGTCTGTATCCTATTGTTACACTTTTGGCTCCGTACTTGTTGCATTGTAGCGCAACATCCTCAGCAGAATAACTACTGCCGAGTACTATAACATTTTTATCTCTAAATTCTTCTGCATCTCTAAAATCATGCGAGTGCATAATTCTCCCAGGAAATGAATCCATTCCTTTATACTGGGGTATAAATGGAACAGAAAAATGTCCAGTTGATACCACAACATAATCAAAATTATCTTTTGAATTTTCACCACTAGTTTTATTTTGATAACTAACTTCAAATTTATCAGAATTATAAGTAACATTTGTTACTTTGGTATTAAATTTTATTTTATCTTTTAAACTTCCTTTACTAACTCTTCCGATTATATAATCATACAAAACTTCTCTTGGAGGAAATGAAGGAATAGGTTTTCCAAAATGTTCATCAAAAGAGTAATCTGCAAATTCTAAACATTCTTTTGGTCCATTTGACCAAAGATATCTATACATACTATTGGGAACAGGGTCTCCATATTGATCAGAACCCGTTCTCCAACTATAATTCCAAAGCCCACCCCAATCTTCTTGTTTTTCAAAACATATAATTTCTGGAATTTTTTCTCCTTTTTTTTCTACCTGTTCAAAAGCTCTAAGCATTGAAAGTCCACATGGACCCGTTCCTATAATTGCTACTTTTTTCATTTTATTATAACCCTGTAAAAATAAATTTATAAATACATTTTAATAACAAAAAATAAAAAATTAAAACTATTTTTTAGATTGAAATTAATTGTTATTAGATATCTACTTTGGTTAATTATTTTATGAAAAAAAATGCAAAATTTATAATGTTTATTATTCTAGCTATAATTGCACTATATTTTACAAGAATAAATTATGGTGAACATAGTATGAATAAATCCATCAAGGCATGTATGATTGCTCAAAAAAATAAATCTTCAGGAATGTCAAAAGTAGAAGCAAAAAAATATTGCAAAGAAGAAATTGGTAAAAAAATATCAAAATAATAAGATTAATTGATTATATGTCACTATCAATATTCTAGCTAGCTGGCTGCTATGGTGTTAATAATAATATAAATAGCGGATCGTATAATATTTAAATTGTGAAAATAAGTTGTGAAAAATTATTTAATTATTTTAAATTCTTAATAATTATAATTATTGGGTTGAGCTCAAGTAATGTCTTTGCTACAGATTATACAATTGCAAATGGAGCAACTCAAACAACTCGAGCAGTCTTAACAGCGAATGATACTCTGACAGTCGCCAATGGAGGAACATTAGATTATGATGGTTATTACTCGGTAGATGCTGACGGTATTACATTTAATGCAAATAATACAACGATTAACAATGCCGGTACAATTCAAAATAATCAAAATTTTGGAATTAATATAAGCAACTCAACAAATCCATCTATAGTTAATAGTGGAACAATTACTAATGATGATGCAAGTAAAGGTTATCCTATATATGCGAGTCAAACATCAAGTGGATCGGTTACAAACTCAGGAACCATACAGCCTGGTTCAAGTTCTAGTATGGCAATGTATGTTGCCCAAACTACAAATTTTACTGTTACTAATAATAATGGAGGAACAATTCATGGAAGAGCAAATTATGCAGTTTATTATTATGCAGCAACTAGCCCAACTGTAACTAATAATTCTGGTGGAACAATAACATCAACAGGAAATTACGCTGTACAATTTAGTGGTTCGTCAAATACAACTTTGACAAATGGTGGCGCTATATCTGCTCCTGATTATCCTGTTTATATTGGAGATACTACAGGAACTAATCGTATAACAAATACTGGAACTATTGAAGCTTCTGACGATTATGCTATTTATGGTTATGAGGCAAACAACGTAACTATTACTAACTCAGGAACTATTTCAGCTTCTGATGATTATGCAGTAAGTGCGTCTCGTGCTACAGGAACAACCTCAATCACAAACAATAGTGGAGCAACATTTTCTGCTGGAGATGCTTATACACTAGGTCTTTCTCGAGCAGCTGATATTGATGTTACAAATGCAGGAACTATTTCAGCGGGCGGTGACTCAGCTATATATATTACTTATTCAGATGATTGGGAGATTACAAATACTTCATCAATTACCGCTGGTGATGATTATGGAATCTGGGTAACAAATTCAGAAGATGGAGAATTAACAAATTCAGGAACAATAGATATTGTTGATGACTATGCAATTTATCTAGGTAGTGGTAATACAGGAACAACAGTAATTACTAATTCTGGAACAATTAGATCTGCAACTTATCCTATTTATTATGGTGGTAGCGGAAGTATAACGATTACTAATTCTGGAACTATTGAAGCTGATGATGCCGGTTATACAGATAATGTAAGTAATATTCCCAGCAATTCAACAATAACAAATACAGGAACTATAACTGGAGGAAGATATGGGTTTACTCCTAAGTCAGGAGCTAGCGGAATAACATTAGTTAACAAAACAGGAACCATAAACGGAAGTACCTATGATGTATTCTCTTACGCAGACAATTGGGGTACGTTAACTAATGGTCAAGGTGGAAATGATTGTTTAAAATATTACTACTACTTACCAACAAATTATAAAATTTATATTGCAAGCACATCTAGTTATGGAAAAATGTGTAATACAGCTGGAGTATATTATTCACAAGGAGATACGAATTTTAGCATTGATACAAGTTCATCTTTATCAGCAGGAACTTATACTGATGTTTTTACAGGTGCAGAAGCTGCCGATTTTAATAATACAACAGGTTCATGTACTTGTTCTAATGGAACATTCAGCTGGACATTAAGTGATGGTAATAGTGATAATAATTGGGATTTAGTCGTAGTTGCCGATACTACTGCTCCAACTCTCTCATCATCAACTCCGGCAGATAATGCAACAGGAGTAGCAGTTAATGCTAATATAGTATTAAATTTTAGTGAAGCTGTTGATGCTGAAAGTGGAAATATTACTATCAAAAAAACATCAGATAATAGTACAGTTGAAACTATAAGTGTTACAGGAAGTAAAGCTAGTGGCAGTGGCGGAACTCAAATTACTATTAATCCAGGAACTAACTGGGATCAAAAAACAGAATATTATGTATTAATTGATGCCACAGCATTTGATGATGCTAATAGTAATTCTTATGCAGGTATTTCAAGTACAACAGCATTAAGTTTTACAACAATTGACAGTACCAATCCTTCTTTATCAAGTTCAAAACCATCGGATGGAAGTAAGGGATTTAAGGTTGACGCAAATATTGTGCTAGAATTTAGTGAAGCTGTTGATGCAGAAAGAGGAAATATAACTATAAAACTAGCTTCAGATGATAGCACTATTGAAACAATTGATGTTACAGGAAATAAAGTTAGCGGAAGTGGCAGTACGACAATAACCGTTAATCCAAGCAATAACTTAAAAAAAGGAAAAGAATATTATATATTGATAGATGCTACAGCTTTTGATGATAACACAGGAAATTCTTATGCAGGTATTTCAAGTACAACAGGATTAAATTTTAAAACTCAAAAGGGAGAGATATTTAGCAAAACAGTTAAAACTTTAACAAAAAATCAATCTACCGCATCAGTACAAACGATGGCTCAGTCTCTCACACGAGTTAATAGTCGTATGAACTATATCAGGCCAGGTAGCAGTAATACTTTTAAACAAAATATAAGATTAGCAATGAATTTTGATGATCCATTTGCAAATCAATTATTCGACTCACTTGCAAGAAAATTTTTAAAACCACAAAAAGAGACCCAAGGATGGGCTGTTTGGACCGAAGGAAACGTTTCATTTGGAAGAATTGGTCATCATGATGGAAATCTTGGTCAGGATATACATAGTGATGGATTAACATTTGGTATTGATAAGAAAATAACCGAAAATAAAACTGTAGGTTTTGCGGTTAATCAAGCCTGGCAAGAAACTCAAGTTGGAAGTAACGAAGCCAATATGGATGCTGCTGCTATTTCTTTGATTACCTATGGAAGTTTCAAATTAAAAGAAAGCACTTATTTCGAAACTGCTTTTGGAATAGGAGAGATGGATATTGATCTGGAAAGAAGTGTGACAGAAGGAAGAAATAAAGGTGTTAGAAAAGGAAATCAATTATTTGGAAGTTTTACATATTTATTAGAACCTGATATCGAAGATGAAGAAAAAAATCTTAATTATTATACTAGAGTTGATTTAGGTTTTACTCAACTAGACGATTATACAGAAACAGGTGATGGTACAGCTGTAAGTTATAATAAACAGAATGTTAAAAGCGCGTCATTATCTGTGGGTTTTAATTTAAGAAAAATGATTGAAATAGAAAATGGAATTATAACTCCACTTTTAAAATTTGAAATTGGTAAAGATAAAACTATAAATTCTCTATCAGAAGCCTATTATATAAACGATACTTCTACAATTTACACTAATGCAATAAGTGATCAAAATTCTGGACACGCTTTAATTTCGCTGGGTATAGGAGCGCAATTAGACGGTAATTTTACAATAAATGTTTCTTTTGATCACTATCGTAACTCTAGTGAAACATTCGTTAACAGCTTTACTGTAAATTTAAGAAAATCATTTTAAGGAGCATTTTAACTTATAGTTTTTAAAAAAAGTTTTATAATCATTTTTTAAAACATATCCAAAAGCTATACCGCCATACTTTTTAATTAATTTTGCAGCTTTATCATAATCTTTATCAGACTCATTAATAATTTTTTTTTTAATTTTATCTAGTTTTTTTTGAATTGAACTTGTTGATTTAAATAGACTATCGTTTAATACGTATGTATTATTTTGCTTAACTAAAGATCTTCTAAAAATAAAGATATCGTTACCTACATTTCCGTGCTCAAACCAAATTTGTAAATTGTCATATGTTATATTATTAATTGTATATGTACCAACTTCATATACAGCAGAAGCTGGTGAAGAGTATTTTTTCGATTTTTTGTTAAAAGGAATACTTAACAGAAATTTTGGAACTTCTTTTTGATTATCATACTCTTTAAATCCAAAGTTAATTTCTTTATCTGAATTTTTTAAATCTAGACACTTAAAATTATTTTCTAAATTACCATAACTTACCCCTAAAGGATTTGAATTAGAAATATTTGGCAGAAATAAAAAAAAAAAATATAAAAATTTTTTTCATATAAATATAAATATAAAGATTTTTTTAGAAATTGCACTAAATATGGTCAAATGATAAAATAATTAAATGAAAAAACTAATTATATTTTTTATTATAGTAATATCATATTCAAATATTTCCTTAGCGGAACCTAATGTTTTAAAATGTAAAAAGGATTGTGGGACACCAGACTTAAAAGGTCAGTTCTCATTTCAAGTAAGGCTTTCAATGGGATCAGAAAAATGGGGAGGCAACATTACATTCATAGAAGAGGATATTGCAATTTCCCAAGCCCATGTTTTGGGTGTTAATCCAGAAAAAAAAGTATGTTGCACTCCAAAAAAAATTAAAAAAGCAGCTGATGACTGGAAAAGATTTAAAAATAATATGTATGTAGTTGAAGGTAATAGTTATCAAGGAAAACAAAAAATTATTGGTAAAGTTTTAGATATTGCTGGACGAACAAATGGTCATCCACCTGGATATGATTTGTTGTTATTGTATATCGATAGAAATTGTAAAAAATGTCAAAAAAATAAAGATATTAAAATTGAACCAATCCCTTTGGCAAATTCTATTCCAGAAATTGGAACAAAAGCACTGCATATTTGTATTCCTGACCATGATGCAAAAAAAATAGGCAAAGGAATTATTTCAATGCCCCATACTTTAAATGGAATGATTTATGGCGCCAAAACAACAAAATGTTCAAGACAAATCATCAAGCATGATGGTATTGATAATCCACCTATGATTTTTGCAGGATGTTCGGGCAGTCCAGTTATTTATAAAGAGTGTGGTAAAAATGTAGTACATGGCTTGCATGGTAATGGAATGGATGAAGATAAAATTATGTATGAAATTTTACAATTAGTACAAACACAAAAAGAATGGGTACAATCCCAAATATTTGAATGGACTGGGAGAAAAGATATGCTTGATGCTTGTCATCCTTCAGGCAGAAGATCTTTTATGCCTGATCAGAAATTTGATATTACTCAGAATGAATGTCAGAAAAAGAGAATAAATGAAGAGGAATTTGTTCCTTGTAATGTAGTTAATCTTGATAATGCTATTAATTTTCCTTGGATGAATTAATAATTATAATTAATAAAAAAAATCATAATTAGGAATGCCCAACTTATCAAAAGAACAAATTAACCAATATCAAGAGGATGGATATTTAGCGCCAATAAATGTTTTATCTAGAGATGAAGCTGATGAAGTTAAAAATGAGATTGAATATATAGAAAAAAATTGGCCAAATGAACTAGAGGGGTTAGGAAGAAATTATGTTCATCTTATTTCCCCAGTTTTTGATAAAATTTGTCATAATCCAAAGATATTGGATGCTGTAGAAAATATTATAGGAAAAAATATACTTGTATGTGGAACTACATTATTTATTAAAAATCCAGATAAAAAGGGTTTTGTCAGTTTTCATCAAGATGCAAAATATATTGGTTTAGAGCCGCACAATTGGGTCACAGCATGGCTGGCAATAACAGATGCAAATGAAGAAAATGGTTGCATGAGAATGTGGAAAGGTTCTCACAAAGAAGATTTAAAATTTCACAATCAAATGTTTGATGAAAATAATCTTTTAACAAGAGGTCAAACTGTAGATAATGTTCCTCTTGATGAAACCACTCCCGTTATATTGAAAGCAGGGCAATTGTCTTTACATCATCCAAAAATTATTCATGGATCAGGTCTTAACAAAAGTAATGAAAGAAGAATTGGATTTGCTATTCAAAGTTATATTGGAACTAACGTAGATGAAGTTTTAGGTAAAATTTATGTTCAATTAGCTAGAGGAGATGATACCTTTAAATATCATGAAAAAGTTAGCAGACCTACTGAATTAATGAATGATAATGACATTAAAACTAGGAAAAAAGCAAATGAAGAATTATCTAAAATATTTTATAGTGGATCTGAAAAAATAGGAAAATATTAAAATGCCTTTAATCAATGAAAAATTAAAATTAATGAGTTGCACAGAATTTAGAATTTTTCTTAAAAAATTAATAAAAGATAGAATAGAAAGAGAATGGTCTTCAAATTTTGTAGATAATATGAATTTTGTAATCATACCGAGAATGACTATTAAAAGAAGATATGAAAATAAAGGAATTGATTTAATAAAATTAATTAATAGTTCTAGCTATTATCAAAAAGTAAAAAAAAACGTAAATACAAGAGGAAGTCTAGAATTTAAAGATAGATAAAGAATTAAGATAAATAAATTTTATCAGATAATCCATACACTAGAACCGAACTTAATAACAAGAAAACTATTGGTGCAATTATACCTTCATTTGAAGTTTTTTCGTTTGTTCCAGTTTTGTCAATTTTAATTGAGTAGAAATTAGTTAAAAAAACGCAAGCATGTATAATTACCAATAGATTAAAGAATGCCCAAGTTCCTTCAACACCGTTAGGTCTTACAAACATTATATAAAGAGCCATTATTACCCAGCCAATCATTAATGCGCCAACAAATCTAACAATAATTGCTGCGCTATGATCGATATCAAATTTATCCATAAATTTTTTGGTTCCTATAATTGTTTGAAAGCAATAAACAGCTATTCCAATAAAATGTAAAAGAAATATAATTAAGTAAAATATTCCATTAAATTTTTCGATCATAAATTAATTTTATAAGATTCTTTTATAACTTTCAATGATCTTATCCCAATGAAAGTTTTGTGAATTTAACTTTGCTGCTTTTCCATATTCTATATGTTTATTATCTTTAAAAATAAGTTCTATATTGAAATAAATGTCATCTAAATTATTTCCATCACAAATAAGACCAGTCTTTTCATGAATAATAGCATCTGATGCACCACCGTCTTTTCCTCCTATAGAGGGAATTCCATATTGAGCTGCTTCAACAAAAGCAATACCAAATCCTTCAACAGAATTTTTATGAATTATTGAAGGCATTATAAATATATTTGATTTAGCCACTAAAGCATTTTTTAAATCATTTGGTATGTCTTTTAAAAAAATTACTTGTTCTTCTAATTTAAGCTCGATCACTAATTTTTTTAAATTCTCTTCTTCATCACCATATCCAATACATGTGTAGATAATATCAGGATAAATTTCTTTAAGATTTCTAATAGCCATTATTACCTTTTCATGATTTTTTCTTTTATCAAATCTCGAAACTGTAATAAGCCTATTCTTTTTGCCTTTTAAAATTTCGTCAGCTTTTTTTAGATCAGTTTTAGGAATTTCTGAAATCGGGTCAACACCTGGATTAATTACAATTATTTTTTTTTCTTCTACTCCAAGTTCTATTGCTAAATTTTTAGTAAATTTAGAATTTGCAATAACATGATCAACATTATTTAGGACATCTAAAATTTTTTTATTAGTTCTAGAGCCTTTTTTATGATTAATTTCTTTTGAGTGAATTAAACATATTTTTTTTTTATTGGATTTAATTAACTCTAAGCTTTTCCAATGATCGGAGACTATACATTTTACTTTTGGATTTTGATTTAGGTATTCGTTTACAAGATGTGGTTTTCGATATTTCCTTAATAATTTAATGCCTTTTACTCTTTCAATTGAAAAAGATACTTTTTTATCAAATTCTTCATGATTTTCGATATAATCTGCAAATACTTTTATCATGTCTATTTTTGCAAGAGATCTTGCTAGACCCCACATTAAATTTTGCATTCCACCAACCTCAGGAGGAAATGTTCTAGTAACAATTAAAAACATTAGTTTTTAAACCATTTTATGTTACAGCCCATACTCGGTAGCTGATCTTGTGGTCCCTGTCCAGTTTTCACAATCATTTTCATTGCTTTTAGCAAATCACTTTCACCATCTTGAACTGGTTCTAAATTTTTTAGTTCTCTTATTCTTCCTCTATATTGAAGCTCAAGTTTGTTATTATAACCAAAAAAATCCGGCGTACATACAGCATCATATTTTTTAGCAATTTCTTGAGTTTGATCAATAAGATAGGGAAAACTAAATCCATTATCATTTGAAAATTCAATCATTTTTTCAAATGAATCATCTGGATAATTTACAGTGTCATTAGACATAATTGCTACAGATTTAATTCCATCTTTTTCTAATTCTTTACAGTCAGAAACTACTTCTTCAATTACTGCTTTCACATAGGGGCAGTGATTACAAATAAACATAATTAAAGTTCCATTTTCTCCCTTAATATCGTTTAAAGAAATATTTTTATTATCAGTTGATTTTAATTCGAAGTGATCTGCTTTTTTGCCAAAATCACATATTGGAGTTTTTGTAAGCGACATGTTAAAAGAATATATAATTTATGTTTTACAATTTGGAAGATAAAAAACCAAAAAACTCAGGCGAAAATTGGGTAGCTCCCAATGCAGTTGTCGTTGGTAATGTTACTTTAGAAAAAAACTCAAGTATTTGGTTTAATGCTACATTAAGAGGAGATATTGAAAACATTCACATAGGAGAAGGTTCTAACGTTCAAGATGGTAGTGTTTTACATACCGATCCAGGCTATCCTTTAAAAATTGGAAAAAATGTAACAATCGGACATTTGGTTATGCTGCATGGATGCAACATTGGTGACAACAGTTTGATTGGAATTGGAGCTGTCATTCTTAACAATGCAAAAATTGGAAAGAACTGTATAATTGGAGCAAAAGCTTTAATAACAGAAAATAAAGAAATTCCAGATAACTCACTGGTTGTAGGATCCCCAGGCAGAATTGTTAGAAAGCTTACAGAACAAGAGATTCAAGCAGTAGAAAAAAATGCAATTCGTTATCAAGAAAACTGGAAAAAATATTCAAAGTCTTTAAAATAAAAAATATCTTATGAATAAAATATTTACCGCTTTATCTATTTTAATTCTAATGACCACAAACGCTTTAGCAGATAAGTGCTATAATAGTGATACCACACCAGTAATATTAGATAGTGAT
>CACHFK010000029.1 GCA_902579085.1 uncultured Pelagibacteraceae bacterium
TTAAATCTTTAGTATTTTTATTTTTAAATCCTGTTCCAGTATCAAATAAGTTAACAATTATATAGTCTCTTCTACCTCTTATTTCTATATCTATATTTTTGTCAATTTTACTGTCTTTTTCGTTCTTTTCTTGGATACTTTCAATAGAATTTTTTATTAAATTAAAAAAAAGTCTATTAAATTGCTCATAATCGAAATTTACATAGCTATCTTTAGGTAAATGATTAATAAGTTTTATTGTAATTGTTTGATCAATTTTATTTAATAAACCAATATTTTCATTAATTACATCGTAAAGATTATTTTTTTTTAAAAGTGGTTTTGGCATTCTTGCAAAATCAGAAAATTCATTAACAAGATTCTCTATTTGTTTTATTTGTTTTTGAATTGTTTTAAGATTTTCTTCGTACTTAATTTTTTTGGCTTCTTCAATATTTTCTAAATATCTAGATTTAAGATTATCTATAGTTAGCTGTATTGGTGTCAATGGATTTTTAATTTCATGAGCTAGTTTTCTTGCTACATTTTCCCAAGCTTCATGTCTTTCTGAGGTTAATAACTTATCTTGTTGTGTTTTAAGTTTATCAATCATTAAATTAAAATTTTTATTTAAGACTTCCATTTCTTTATCAGCTTTTACCTCAGGTACTTTCGTATCTAAATGCCCTTTTCCAATACTTACAGATGCAGCAATAAGATTATTAATTGAAATAAAAAATCTTGAAGAAAATCTTATTGCAATTGTGATTGATAAAAACAGCAATAAGGTAACTAAAGATATATATATTAAAGCAAAAGATATTCTAATTCCAAAACTTTGATTTTCAACAGTATAATAAAAGTTTACTGCTTCTTCAGATTTTATTAAATATTGGGATATACTTTTATCAATAAATTTTACTACATATAAAAAAGTATTTTCATAATTTGATAACTTAATTATAGCTGCTGATTTATTTTCAAAAGTATTAATAATTTTTAAAGGTCTCTCATCGTCTAAAACCATTTTAAGGGCTCTATTATCAATTTTTATATAGGGAGAATTTATAGCAGATTGAATTAAATTTCCTTTATCATCAATTAGATGCAATTTATCTATATCTCTTATAACTCTCTGTGTATTTAATATTGCTTGAAATCTATCAGGACTTGATTTCATCATACTCGAATATTTATTTAAGTCAAAAGCAATGAGCACTATTTCAGACTCAATTTTATTTCTTTTTTCTTCAAGATAATTTTTTGCAATTTCATATGAATTATTAACTGCTGAAGTAATTTTTTTATCAAAATATTTTTCAAGAGCAAAAGAAAAAATAAATAGAGAAAAAATAGCAATTAACAAAGATGGAATTAAAGTAAATAATGCAAAAGAAACTATGTATTTTCTATTTGCAATAGAACCTCTTACATTAATATTATTTTTAATGGAATTCTTTACATCTATAAAAATTAAAACAAAAAAGATAATTAGCAGTATTAGATTGGCTATTAATAGATATTGTAAATTGTTATCATTTAAATCAATGAAACTTTTACCTATAAAAGTTAAAAAAGTAAGAAAAGCTAATAAAATTGTAAAAATAAAAATTACAATTATAAATATATTTCTTTTTAACAAAGCTAACATAATTTAAAAATACATTAAAAATATTGAAAATAAACACATGAGCAACTGTTTTATACTATTAGCAGCTGGCAAAGGTAAGAGATTTAAATCGAAAACCTTAAAACAGTTCATAAATTACAAAAATAAGCCACTTTTTATGCATTCTCTAGATAAGGCTATAAAATCAAATTTATTTAATGAAATAATTATTGTTACTAATAATAAAATCAAACTTAGAAACAATAAAATAAAAATTATAAAAGGTGGAAAAGAAAGATATCAGTCATCACAAAAAGCACTTGAATTTATTAAAAATAAAAAATTTAATAATGTTTTTATACATGATGCGGCTAGACCTAATTTTTCAATAAATTTGTTAAAAAAATTGAAAAAGTATTTAAATAAAAACAAAGCTGTAGTTCCATATATTAACACTGACAATTCAACTAAATATGCTAATAAAAAAAAAGTAGTTAATTTAAAAAGAGAAAAAGTTATGCTAACTCAAACACCTCAATGTTTCAACTTTAAAACTTTATATAATTTATCAAAAATCAATAAAACTCTTGTAACTGATGAGGCTACTTTATTTTTAAATAATAATAAAAAAGTAAAATTTATTAAAGGTGAAGAGGCAAACATAAAAATTACAAAAAAATCTGATTTAAAAAAATATCCTATTAAAACATTTTATGGAATAGGATTTGATATTCATAGATTAATTAAAAATAAAAAACTTTATTTAGGTGGAATTAAAATACCTTTTCATTCGGGTTTAAAAGGACATTCAGATGGTGATGTAATACTCCATTCAATAATTGATGCAATACTCGGTGCTTTAAGAAAAAAAGATATAGGTACTTTATATCCAAGTAATAAAAATAAATTTAAAAATATAAGATCGAAAAAAATGTTAAAACCTATAATTTCAGATCTAGAAAATAATAATTTTTTTATTAATAACTTGGATATTAATTTGATTTGTGAAAGACCTAAAGTTTCCAAATATAGAAATAAAATAATAAATTCATTATCAAAATTAATGAGTATTGATAAAAATATTATAAACCTTAAAGGCAAAACAGTAGAAAAATTAGGTTTAATAGGAAAAGAAAATGCTATTGCTTGTGAAGCAATAGTATCGATTAATAAGTATGAATAATATAAATTTTTTATTTGTTACATTATTTGGAATTGGAAAATTAAAAAAAATACCAGGCAGTTATGCATCTTTGGTAACAACAATATTTTTATTTTTTTTATTCAATATTCTAAACTTTTCAGCAAACATTATTTTAATTGGAGTTATAATTATTTTTTTTATTTCTCTTTATTCAGTAAATATTTTTATCAAAGACTTGGACAATAAAGATCCAAAAGAAGTTGTAATTGATGAATTTGTTGGTCAATCAATTCCTATTTGTCTTTATGAAATTGCTCATGAAGGTGTAAAAGATACTAGCCAAGTATTAACATTTTACTTCATAATGTTTATTTTATTTAGACTATTTGATATCTCTAAACCCTACCCTGTTAGCTATTACGATAAAAATTTTAAAAACAGTTTTGGCGTTATGATGGATGATATTTGTGCTGGATTATATGTTGTTGCTGTTCTTGTTTTATATATGGTAATTACTTCATGAAAAAACTTTCGCAAAAAGTAGTTAAATTGTTAATTAAAAAGCGTTTAAAAATTTCTTTTGCTGAATCTTGTACTGGGGGTTTGCTTTCAAGTTATATAACATCAATAAGCGGATCTTCTAAAGTATTTACTGTTGGGTTGGTTACATATTCAAATGAAGCAAAAATTAGGATTCTTAAAGTTCCAACAAGAATAATAATGAAGTATGGAGCGGTAAGCCATGAAACTTGTTTGTTTATGGTTAAAAATTTAAATAAAGTCAGCAAAACAAATATTTCATTATCAATTACTGGTGTTGCGGGACCTAAAGGTGGCACTAAACAAAAGCCAGTTGGTCTAGTTTATATAGGTATAAAAAAAGGTAATAAAATTCTAGTAAAAAAATGTTTTTTTAGAAGTAAGAAAAGAATCTTAATTCAAAGAGCTACTGTTAATCAAGCATTAAAAATGATTTTAAAAATAATCTAAAGACTTTCAGCTCTTTTTTGGAATGAGTCTGCTATCTTTTCTAAACCGAATTGAAAAGATTTCTCCATTAAAATGTTTAGAAATTTATTTTTTATCTCAAAATCAATGTCAAAAATAACTTCGGTCTTGTAACCATTAGTCAAATTTCCTTTTTCAATAAATTTCCAATTATTTTCCATGTAATTTAAAGGTCCTTCTATATTTACTACATGTATGTGATCATTTTTTTTATTAAATTTAACGTCACTTTTAAAAGTATCTTTGAATGGTCCTTTTCCTATAGTTAAATCAGCAATTATATTAATTACATCACCATTATCATTTCTCTCATAAATTTTAGAATTTTCACAAAATGGAATAAAATCAGGATATTGTTCAATATCTAAAACAAACTCAATAAGTTTATCTTTTCTACTATCAATTAATCTTTTAACTGATGCTTTTGGCATTAGTTTGGTTAATTCTATTTTGTTGAAGTAAAGCAAAATCCTCATCTGCATGATAAGAAGATCTCGTAAGTGGTGATGATGAAACTAATAAGAAGCCTTTTGATTGAGCTATAGATTTCAATTCATTAAATTCTTCAGGTTTATAATATCTATCTAATGGATGATGTTTTGCAGATGGTTGTAAGTATTGACCAATGGTTAAAAAATCAACATTAGCTGATCTTAAATCATCCATAACTTGTATGATTTCATCATTATTTTCACCTAGCCCAACCATTATTCCAGATTTTGTAAAAATATTTTTATCAATTATTTTTACATTTTTTAAAAGTTCTAAAGAAGCAAAATATCTAGAACCTGGTCGAACTTGTCTGTAAAGACTTGGAACTGTCTCAATATTATGATTGAAAACATCTGGAGCTGCTTCAACAACTTTTTTATATGACTCTCCTTTTCTTAAAAAATCAGGAGTTAACACCTCTATTGTTGTTAAAGGATTTAATTTTCTTGTTTGGGCAATTACTTCTTTAAAATGATTGGCACCTCCATCTAAAAGGTCATCTCTATCAACAGATGTGATAACAGCATGTTTTAAATTAAGTTTGTTAACTGCATTTGCAATCCTTAAAGGTTCAAAAGGGTCAAGTGATTTTGGTTTTCCTGTAATTACATCGCAAAATGCACAAGCTCTAGTACATGTATCGCCCATAATTAAAAAAGTAGCATGTCTTTTGCTCCAGCAATCTGTAATATTTGGGCAATTTGCTTCTTCGCATACTGTTACAAGACTATTTTCATTAACTATTGTTTTTGTTAAAAAAAATTCTTTGCTATTAGAGATCTTAGATCTTATCCAATTTGGTTTTTTTTTAATTGGATTTGTCGGTTTATTGACTTTTTCAGGATGTCTTGGTCTAATTTTTGGTTCCATTATCTTTTATAATATAGGTAGTCTCACCTTCTTTTCCAAATAAAAATTTTTCTCTTATTAGGATTTCAATAAAATCTAAATCAATATTTTCAGTTAAAAGTGAATTTTTTTTTTCTAAACTATCTATTTTGTCGCTGAGTTCTTTTTGATCCACTTTAAGATTTTTATAAATTTTTTTTTTTTCAAAATATGAAATTAATCCTCTATTGCCACCTAATAAGTTAAAAAAAAAATAAATGATTAAAAAAGTGATTATAAGTAAAAAATAATTTTTTTTTAACTTATCTATCATTAATTAATTTTATTCATTTTAGAGGATTTTCCAAGCTCCTCCTCTATACGAATAAGCTGATTATATTTTGAAACTCTTTCTGATCTAGATAAAGAACCAGTTTTGATTTGATTGGAATTAGTTCCTACAGCTAAATCTGCAATAAATGTATCTTCACTGTCTCCTGATCTATGAGAAATAATAGTTGTATATCCAATTAATTGAGCAAATTTAATTACCTCTAAAGTTTCTGTGACTGTACCTATTTGGTTCAATTTAATTAAAATAGAATTTGCAGATAAGTTTAAAAAACCTACTTTTAATCTTTCAAGATTTGTAACAAAAAGATCGTCACCTACTACTTGGACTTTATTTTTTGTATTGCTCACAAATTTTGTCCATGCAGACCAATCATTTTCACCAAAAGGATCTTCGACAGATTTAATTTTATATTTTTTAATTAATTTAATATATTTCTGAATTGACTGATCTACCGATATATATTTTTTTGAATGAATTGAGTATTTATCTTTTTTAATTAATTCATTAGCAGCTACATCCAAACATATAGATACATCTTTTCCATTAACAAAACCTGCTTTACTGATCGCCTGAACTATTAGTTTTAAGGCACTTTCATTATCACTGATCATTGGAGCAAATCCTCCTTCATCACCAACAGATGTAGAATGACCCATTTTTTTAATAAGTGTACGCAAACTATTAATGACAAGAAAGCATATTCTTACTCCATCTGTAAAAGATTTTGCTTTATCTGGTCTTATCATGAACTCTTGTATACTTAATCCATTGTTTGCATGTGCGCCACCGTTAATTATGTTCATTAAAGGGTAAGGAAGCTTATAGTTTTTCTTAACAATAAAACTTTTATAAAGAGGTATTTTTCTTTTTTTTGCTGATAGCTTTTTAACTGCCATAGAAATAGAAAGTATAGCATTTGCACCTATATTACTTTTTTGTTTAGTTCCGTCTAATTTAATTAACAAATGATCTATCCTTTCTTGATCATGTACATTTTGATTTCTTAATTTTTTAGATATTACTTTGTTTATAAAAGAGACAGGTTTTAAAACACTTTTTCCTAAATACTTCTTATTTGTTTTATCTCTTTTTTCATAAGCCTCATACGTTCCTGTAGATGCACCAGATGGGCAAATTGAAGATGCGCTTATATTTTTACAATAAACTTCAGCTTCTATAGTTGGGTTTCCTCTACTATCAAAAACTTGTCTTGCTATTACTTTTGTAATTTTACTCATAAATTATTTTTTAATTAATTTATCTATCTCTACTATTTGATTAATTAAACTATCTAATTTATTTAACGGAACCATATTTGGTCCATCTGAAGGTGCATTATCAGGGTCTTGGTGTGTTTCAAGAAATATTGCTGCTACACCTACAGCTGCAGCTGCTCTTGATAGATATTCAACAAACTCTCTTTGGCCACCGCTCTGCTCTCCTAAACCACCAGGTTGTTGTACTGAGTGGGTTGCATCAAATACTATAGGATAACCATTCTTTGCCATTATAGGAATTGATCTCATATCCGAAACTAAAGTGTTGTAGCCAAAACTTGCTCCTCGTTCAGTTACTAAAATATTTTCGTTACCAGAGTCCGATATTTTTTTTGTAACATTTACCATATCCCATGGAGCTAAAAATTGTCCTTTTTTTACATTAATAATTTTTTTGGTTTTAGCAGCAGCAATCAGTAAATCTGTTTGTCTACATAAAAATGCTGGTATCTGAAGTATATCAGCATGAGGTGCTACAACTGAACATTGTTGCTCATTATGTATATCTGTTAAAATTGAAATATTTAATTCTTTTTTAATTTTATCAAAAACAGGTAAAGATTTTTCCAATCCGGCTCCTCTTTTTCCTTTAATGCTAGTTCTATTAGCTTTATCAAAAGAAGTTTTATAAATAAATCCAATATCATATTTTGATGCGATATCTTTAATATTTCCAGCCATGTCCATAGCGTGTTGCTCTGTTTCAAGTTGACATGGTCCTGCAATTAAACAAATTTTGTTTTTATTTGAAATTTCAATTCCATTACAATTAACTATTTTATTTTCCATTAAATGATTTTGCTGCCTTAATAAATGATGAGAATAAAGGATGAGGTAATAAAGGTCTAGATTTAAATTCTGGATGAAACTGAACACCTATAAACCATGGATGGTTTTTTAGCTCTATAATTTCTGGTAATTGATTATCTGGTGACATACCCGAAAAAATCAACCCTTTTCTTTCAAACTGATTCTTAAGATTATTGTTAACTTCATATCTATGTCTGTGTCTTTCTTTAATTGAAACAGATTTATAGATTTTTTTTATGGCAGAATTATTTCTTAATTTAGCTTCATAAAGACCCAATCTCATTGTTCCACCAAGGTCTTTATCGGTGCCTTTAATGATTTTTCCATCTTTATTCCATTCATTGATTAAACCTACGACCGGATAACATTTTTTATCTAATTCTGTAGATCCTGCGTTTTTTATATTCAATTTGTTACGTGCAAATTCAATAATTGCCATTTGCATTCCAAAACAGATTCCAAGAAAAGGTATCTTTCTTTCTCTTGCATATTTAATGGCAGTAATTTTACCTTCTGTGCCTCTTTTGCCAAATCCACCTGGTATTAATAAACCAGAAATATTCTTTAGTTTTTTTGTTATTTGATTAGGTTTTAATTTATCAGACTCAATTCTAATTAAGTTTACTTTAACTTTGTTTGAAATTCCGCCATGTGTAAGGGCCTCATCCAAAGACTTGTAAGCATCTTTTAAATTAACATATTTTCCAATAATCCCAATATTAACTATTCTTTTAGTACTTAAAGTAATTTTGGTAATTTTTTTCCAAGGTATTAAATTAGCTCTTTTTTTAGACTTTAATTTAAAATATTTTAAAACTTGTTTATCAAGTTTTTGATTAAAAAAACTAATAGGTGCTTCATAGATTGTTCTTACATCAACAGTTTCTATTACATTTTCAATTGCGACATTGCAAAATAGAGATATTTTTTTTCTTTGATCCAAAGGTATTGATTGTTGAGATCTACAAATAATTATATCTGGCTGTATTCCTATACTTCTTAATTCTTTTACAGAATGTTGGGTTGGTTTTGTTTTAATTTCATCTGATGATTTTAAAAAAGGAACAAAAGTTAAATGAACAAACAAAGTTTTTGACTTTCCATGTTCATTTGAAAACTGTCTTATTGCTTCAACAAATGGGAGACTTTCTATGTCGCCTACAGTTCCACCAATTTCACATATTACAAAATCTTCATTTGAAATATCTTTTTTAATAAACTCTTTAATTCTATCAGTTATATGTGGGATTACCTGTACAGTTTTACCTAGATAACCTCCTCTTCTTTCTTTTTTAATTATATCACTATAAATTCGACCTGTTGTAATATTATCAGATTTTTTTGAAGATATATTTGTAAATCTTTCGTAATGACCAAGATCTAAATCTGTTTCAGCTCCATCGTCTGTTACAAATACTTCCCCATGTTGAAAAGGACTCATTGTTCCTGGATCTACATTTAAATATGGGTCCATCTTTCTCAGTCTTACTTTATAACCTTGGGATTTTAGTAAATATGCCAGTGAAGCTGATGATAATCCTTTACCAAGTGATGAAACCACGCCGCCAGTGACAAATATATATCGCGCCATGGAATTATGTTATAGCCACATAATTAAAAAAATAAAAGTATTAATTGTTATTTTCAGGAACTTTTGGTGCGTCATCTGCATTTTCCTCGATTTTATCTATCACAGATATCGTTGGGGTTAGTTCACTTCTTGATAATATTGTTAAAGTTAAACTGCAAATTATGAATAATGTAGCAACAACAGCTGTTGCTTTTGTCAAAAAATTACCTGCAGTTCTAGAAAACATAAAATTATCCTGGGAAACGCCTATACCAAGAGCTCCTCCTTCAGATTTTTGGATCAATACCAAAACAACTAAAATTATCGCAAGTATTATATTTACAATTAATATTATATTTTCCACGAGCTCTAAATAATTGATTTTTTTATTATATCAATGAATTTTTTTGGATTTAAAGATGCTCCACCAACAAGAAAACCATTTATCTCTTTTATTTTAGCTAGTTCTTTTACATTTTTTGGATTTACTGAGCCTCCGTATAGTATTTTGATACTTTTTGATTTCTTGAACTTGTATAAAATTTTTTTGATATTACCTATATTTTTAATTAATTCAGAATTTTTTGGGACTAAGCCTGTTCCAATAGACCATACAGGCTCGTAAGCAACTATAATATTTTCAATTTTTTTTATACCTTTCAATCCATTAATCAATTGTTTTCGTAAAACATTATAAGTATTTTTTTTTCTTTTTTCGGATAATTTTTCTCCTATACAAAAAATAACTTTCAAATTTTCTTTTGTAGCTGAACGAATTTTTCTATTTATAATTATATCAGTTTCTCCACATTTTCTATTTTCTGAATGTCCTAATATAATATATTTTGCACCAGTAGACTTTATTAGTTTAGCATTTATGGAACCCGTGAATGCACCATATTCAGATATTGAATGACAGTTTTGCGCACCAATAAAAATATTTGAATTTTTTACCTTATCGCAAAAAGTACTTAGCAAGGTAAACGGTGGACAGTATATAATTTTTGAAACTTTGTATTTTTTGAGATTAGCAAGCTTTATAACACTTTTAGATTTGTTAATATCAGCTGTATTTCCATACATTTTCCAATTTGCAACAAAATACATATTATTATTTGTCATAAAGAATAATTTAATTTATAGGTTTGTTTTTTATAGATCAATAAATAAACAATTTAAATAAAATGTTAAATAATTTAAGAAATTTTTCTAAAACTAAATTGGCTGGGGTTTTAATAGCTATAATTATAGTCCCATTTGTTTTTTGGGGAATGGGAAGCGTATTTAGTGGAGGTAATACAAATAATATTGCTAAAATAAATAATGAAACTATTTCAACCCAAGAGTTTATGAATTACGTTAATAAAACAGGAATGGATGCTGAGTATATAAAAAAAAATATAAACAATAATATTATAGAAGAAATTATATCTAAAATAGTTTCAATAAAATTACTCGATATGGAAATTAATGACTTAAATATTTTAATATCAGACAAAACTTTAGCAAATAAAATTAAAAGTAGTGAAGTTTTTTTAGATGATAAAAAAAAATTTTCTAGAATCAAATATGAGAAATTTTTATTGGAAAATAATTTAACAGCGCCCGATTTTGAAATCAGATTTAAGAATGAGGAACTAAAAAAAAATTTATTTTCTTATGTTGGGGGCGGAATAAAATCTCCATATTTTTTAAATAATAAAATTTACATCAATAAAAATAAGCAAGTCCAAATTGATTATATCAATTTAGATACTGTTTATGATAAAAAAACGTCAGAGTTAGAAATTGATGAGT
>CACHFK010000030.1 GCA_902579085.1 uncultured Pelagibacteraceae bacterium
CCAATTATTTTTGGTTTAATCATTTTAGCAATTGTTTGGGCGTTAAGTGGCTTATATAGAGTATTGCCGGATGAACAAGGTGTTGTTTTAAGATTTGGGAAATTTGTAAACACAACTCAACCAGGACTTAACTATCATTTTCCTTTTCCAATAGAAAACGCTCTAACACCAAAAGTTACAAAGGTTAATAGAATTGATATCGGATTCAGGTCAGAAAGAGACAGTGGCTTCACCTCTGGGGGAGTTGCAGATGTTCCAGAAGAAAGTCTAATGCTAACTGGAGATGAAAATATTGTAAATATAGATTTCTCAGTATTTTGGGTAATTAAAGATGCAGGTAATTTTTTGTTCAAAATACAAGACCCTCAAGGAACTGTAAAAGCAGCAGCTGAAACTGCGATGAGAGAAGTGATAGCAAGATCAAATATTCAACCAATTCTTACTGAGGGTAGATCTTTGATTGAAACAGATACTCAAGAAATAATTCAACAAATTTTAGATGAATACAATAGTGGTATTCAAATTACACAAGTACAAACTCAAAAAGCCGATCCACCAGACCAAGTTATTGATGCATTTAGAGATGTTCAAGCTGCAAGAGCGGATATGGAAAGATCTAAAAACGAAGCAGAAGCATACAGAAATGATGTTATACCAAGAGCAAGAGGTGAAGCTGCAAAAATTTTACAGGCTGCAGAGGCTTATAAGAAAGAAGTAGTTGCAAAAGCTGAAGGTGAAGCAAGTAGATTTTTGTCGATTTATAATGAGTATGCTAAGGCAAAAGAAGTGACCCAAGAAAGAATGTTTTTAGAAACTATGGAAAGAGTATTGGCAGATATTAATAAAATTATAATAGATAAAAATGCGGGATCAGGAGTAGTTCCATATCTTCCTTTACAAGAATTAAAAACAGGTACAAACTAATGAAAGCTGGAAAAATTTTATTATCAATAATTATCTTACTTGGAATAGTATTATTCTTCTCAATATTTATAGTTAAAGAAGTAAATCAAGCAATTGTTTTACAATTTGGTGATCCTAAAAAAATTATATTAAAGCCAGGATTGAACTTTAAAATTCCTTTTATTCAAAATGTAGTATTTTTAGATAAGAGAATTTTAAATTTAGATACACCGCCAGAGGAAGTTATTGCATCTGACCAAAAACGTTTAATCGTTGATGCTTTTGCAAGATTTCAAATTATTGATCCTTTAAAATTCTACATTTCTGTTGGAAATGAAAGAGTTGCAAGATCAAGATTGGCCACAATTATAAACTCAAGAATAAGAAACGTTTTAGGTCAACAGGAATTGCAAACTTTATTATCTCAAGATAGATCAAAACAAATGGCATTAATCCAAGAAGGTGTAAATAATGAAGCAGAGAATTTTGGAATAAAAATTGTTGATGTAAGAATTAAAAGAGCCGATCTTCCACAAGCCAACAGTGATGCAATCTTTAGAAGAATGCAGACTGAAAGAGAAAGAGAAGCAAAAGAATTTAGAGCAAAAGGAGCTGAAATGGCGGTAACTATTACTTCAACAGCAGATAAAGAAGTAACAGTAATTTTGGCAGATGCGCAAAAAAAGTCAGAGATTATGAAAGGTGAGGGGGATGGTGAAAGAAATAGAATATTCGCAGATGCCTTTGGCCAAGATCCTGAGTTTTTTGCTTTTTATAGAGCGATGCAAGCATATGAAAAATCGTTAATTGGAGGAGAGACATCTTTAATACTTTCTCCTGATAGCGAATTTTTCAAATTTTTTGGAAATATAAAGCCTAAAACAGAATAATTTCATCATGAAAGAATTGATCATAGCATTTGGTCTTTTCTTATTTATCGAAGGTATTTTGTACGCCATATTTCCATCAAAAATGAAAAGTATGCTTAAAAGGTTAAATGAAGTGAATGATAGTCAACTAAGAGCAGGTGGATTTATTTTTGCAATTATTGGATTTATTATTATTTGGTACATAAAAAGATGAAAAAATATTTTAAATTTATATTAGTTTTATTTTTTTCTTTTAATATTGGATTTTTAGTTAAAGCTGAAGATAGACCAATATCATTTGCAGATTTAGCTGAAAAAGTCATGCCATCAGTTGTAAATATTTCAACTACAACTACAGTTACAACTCAAGCCAACCCGTTTCCTTTTGAATTTCCTCCAGGATCTCCTTTTGAGGATATGTTTAAAGAGTTTGGAACACCTCAAAAAAGAAAGTCGAGCGCTCTAGGTTCTGGATTTATTATTGATAAGGAAGGTATAGTTATAACTAATAATCATGTCATTCAAGGAGCAGAAGATATTGTTGTTAGAGTTAATGGTGACAAAGAATATAAAGCAAAAGTTTTAGGAGCAGATCCTGGGATGGATATAGCTGTTCTTAAAATGGATACAGAAGAAAAATTTATACCTGTTAAATTTGGAGATTCAGATAAAGCTAGAATTGGTGATTGGGTTATAGCAATAGGCAATCCCTTTGGTTTTGGTGGAACTGTTACAGCAGGAATTATTTCTGCAAGAAATAGAAGTATAGGTTTGTCAAGATATGAAGATTTTATTCAAACTGATGCCTCAATCAACCAAGGTAATTCTGGAGGACCCTTATTTAATATGGAAGGTGATGTGATTGGAATAAATACAGCAATACTAGGTCCATCAGGATCAATAGGAATAGGATTTGCTATACCATCAAATAATGCGAAAAGAGTTATAAGTCAGCTTATTAAATTTGGAGAAACAAAAAGAGGATGGTTAGGGGTTAGAATTCAATATGTTACAAAAGAAATTGCAGAGATTGAAAAATTAGACAAACCTAGAGGAGCTTTAGTAGCAAGTGTAGCAGAAGGAAGCCCATCGGACGATGCAGGAATTAAAGCAGGTGATATTATTATAGAATTTGATGGTAAAGTTATTAACGAAATGAATGAATTGCCAAAAATTGTAGCAGCAACTGATGTAGGAAAAAAAGTTAACGTTAAAATTTGGAGAAATCAAAGAGAGCTATCAAAAATTATTATTCTTGGTAGATTAGAAACATCTTCTGATTTTAAACCTCAAAAACAACTTTCACAAAAACCAAAGGAAAATAAAATTGATGGGCTTAAGATTTCAGTTAGATTATTAAATAAAAAAGATATTTCAGAAAGAAAATTACCCAAAGGAACGTCGGGAGTTGTAATTACTAAAATTGAAAAAGATAGCCCTATTAAAAATCTTGAAGTAAACAATATTATTGTGGAAGTGCAGAAGAAAAAAATAAATACAATTGGTGATCTTAAAAATACAATTGATAAGACCATGAGAACTTCTGAAAAAACATTGTTAATCGCAATTTATAACAATCAAAATCAAAGAAGATATATTGGTGTTAAATTAAATTAATGGACCTTAAGTCCAAAATAATTTTAATATCTGGGCCAACTGCATCTGGAAAATCAAATTTCTCTATTCAACTTGCTAAAAAAATTAAAGGTGAAATTATTAATGCTGATAGTATGCAAGTTTATAAAGAATTTAAAATTTTAACTGCAAGACCAATAAAAAGACAATATTTAAAAATTAATCATCATTTGTATGGTTTTCAAAGTGTGAGAAGAAAATTTTCGACAGGAAAATGGTTAAAACTTGCAATAGAAATAATATCAATAGTTAAAAAGAAAAAAAAAATTCCAATTCTAGTAGGAGGTACTGGCTTGTATTTTAAAGCTTTAACAGATGGTTTGGTAAAAATTCCAAATATCCCAATTAAATTTAGAAATAAAATAAGAGTTTTACAAAAAAAGCTAGGTCAAAAAAAATTTTATAAAAAATTAGTTAGTATAGATCCATTTATAAAAGATAAAATAAATCCAACAGATGTACAAAGATCAATTAGAGCTTATGAAGTTAAATTATATACAAAGAAATCATTGTATGAATGGTTTAAAAATACAAAATCAAAGTTTAACAAAGATGATTTTGTTAGAATTTATATAGATTTTCCAAGACAAGATTTATTAGAAAACATTTCATTAAGAGTTGACCAAATGATAAAACAAGGAGCTATTGATGAGGTAAAAAAATTTTTAAAGCTTAAGATAGCTAAGGATAGGACACCGAACAAAATAATTGGAATTAATGAAATTAGAGATTTTCTTGATAAAAAATCTGATTTAAATGAAGTTAAGGAAAAAATAACAATAAAAACAAGACAATATGCCAAAAGACAAAGCACTTGGGCACGAGGTCAAATGAAGAATTGGCAAAAAATAAATCCTAAAGCTATAAAAAAATTTTTAAAAAAAATCTAAATTTATCTTACTTAAACTTGACCTGAGAGCACAACTTCAGCTAGATTGGCTGAATGCCAAAATTATATACAGGAGCCGAAATAGTTTTTAAATGCCTTGAGGACCAAGGCGTAAGTAATATTTTTGGTTATCCTGGAGGAGCAGTCCTTCCAATATATGATGAATTAAAAAATTTTAAATCAATCAAGCATTATTTGGCAAGACATGAACAGGGCGCTGGTCATGCTGCTGAAGGATATGCAAGGTCAACAGGAAAACCGGGAGTTTTATTAGTTACATCAGGACCAGGAGCAACAAATGCTGTTACAGCTCTAACAGATGCATATATGGACTCTGTACCATTAATTTGTATATCTGGACAGGTACCAACACATTTAATTGGAACCGATGCATTTCAAGAATGTGATACGACAGGTATTACTCGTCCATGCACAAAACATAATTGGTTAGTAAAAGATATAAAAGATTTAGCTAAAACTATTCATAAAGCCTTCGAGGTTGCAACTACTGGCAGACCAGGACCTGTTTTGGTTGATATTCCAAAAGATATTCAATTTCAAAAAACTAATTATAAAAATTATAAAAAAAAAATTAAATTTAACGGCAAATCTCATAATCAATTTTCAAAAAATGATATTGATGAATTAATTAATCTGTTGAAGAAAGCATCAAAACCTATTTTTTATACTGGTGGTGGTGTAATTAATTCTGGTCCTAAAGCAAGCGAGCTTCTTAGAGAGTTAGTTCGTATAACTGGATTTCCAATTACTTCTACATTGCAAGGTTTGGGTTCTTATCCTGCTGATGATAATCAATTTTTAGGTATGCTCGGTATGCACGGTACTTACGAGGCTAATAATGCGATGTATGAATGTGATTTGATGATTAATATTGGAGCAAGATTTGATGACCGTATTACTGGAAAAATAGATGAATTTTCACCTAAATCAAAAAAAGTACACATTGATATTGATCCATCTTCAATTAATAAAAATGTAAAAGTAGATTTAGCAATAATTGGAGATGTAAAATCTGTAATTGATTCAACTATAAAAAATTTAAAAAAAACAAAGCATAATTTTATTAAATCAAATAAACAAAAAACTTCTAAATGGTGGGAAAAAATTCAAAAGTGGAGAGCAAGAAGATCTTTGGACTATATCAGAAGTGAAGAAACTATTAAGCCTCAATATGCTATAGAAAGATTATATGAACTTACCAAGGATAAAGATGCATATATTACAACAGAGGTTGGTCAACATCAGATGTGGGCAGCACAACATTATAAATTTAATAAACCAAATCGTTGGATGACATCTGGAGGACTAGGTACGATGGGATATGGTTTGCCAGCTGCAGTTGGTGTTCAAGTTGCCCATCCAAAAAAATTAGTTATTGATATCGCTGGCGAAGCTTCTGTATTGATGACTATGCAAGAAATGTCTACAGCAGTTCAATATGGATTACCAATTAAAATATTTATTTTGAATAATGAATACATGGGAATGGTAAGACAATGGCAAGAATTGCTACATGATAAAAATTATTCTGAAAGCTACACAGCTGCATTACCAGATTTTGTTAAGTTAGCTGAAGCATATGGTTGTGTAGGATTAAGAGCTAAAACACCTGAGGAATTAGATGATAAAATTATTGAAATGCTAAATACCGATCAGCCTGTAATATTTGATTGTCTTGTAGATAAACAGGAAAACTGTTATCCAATGATCCCATCAGGAAAGCCTCATAATCAAATGTTATTAGGGCCAAAAGATCAAAAAAATAAGAAAATTACAAGAAAAGGAAGAACTTTAGTTTAATGGCAAAGTCAAAATCAGCATATAGTTTTGCAAGCAAGAAACAAAAATTTGATACCCATATAATAGTTGTTTGGGTAGACAATGAAGCTGGGGTATTAGCAAGAGTTGTAGGTCTTTTTTCTGGAAGAGGATACAATATTGAATCTTTGGCGGTTGCAGAAGTTGATCAAAATTTAAATATTTCAAGAATAACCATTGTAACAACTGGAACACCGCAGGTAGTTGATCAAATAAAACTGCAATTAAAAAAACTCGTACCTGTTCATAAAGTTGCTGATTTTAAAAGGGAAGATAAAAACGTTATATTTAAGGAAATGGCTTTGTTTAAACTTGTTGGAGATAAAATTAAATTAGAAAAAGCTTTTAAAGCTTGCAAAAAATATGATGCTGTAATATTGGATAAAACGAATAAATCTAATGTTATCCAAGTAACTGCACTTAGGAGAGAAATTGATAGCATTTCAAGTATTTTAAAAAAATTTGGTTTAGTAAGTGTTTCAAGGACAGGAGCAGTTGCTATGACAAGAGGGGCAGAAGTATTTAAATAATCAAAAGGAGACAAAAAATGAAAATGTATTATGAAAAAGACACTGATGTAAATTTAATTAAAGATAAAAAAGTTGCAATTTTTGGTTATGGTAGCCAAGGACATGCACATGCTTTAAATTTAAGAGATAGTGGAGTTAAGGAAGTAGTTGTGGCACTAAGAGATGGATCGTCTAGTGCAGCAAAAGCAGAGTCAAAAGGATTAAAAGTTATGAATCTATCTGACGCAGCAGAGTGGGCTGATATAGTTATGATTTTAACACCTGACGAATTACAAGCAGCTATCTACAAAAATCATATCGAACAAAGAGTAAAAGAAGGTACTTCAATTGCTTTTGCTCATGGATTGAATATTCATTATGAACTAATTAATGCAAGAAAAGATTTAGATGTATTTATGGTAGCCCCAAAAGGTCCTGGCCACCTCGTGAGAAGCGAGTATGAAAAAGGAGGTGGAGTACCATGCCTATTTGCAGTTCACCAAAATGGCTCAGGCAAAGCAAGAGAACTTGCAATGTCTTATGCATCAGCTGTTGGTGGTGGAAGATCAGGAATAATTGAAACAACTTTTAAGGATGAGGTTGAAACTGATTTATTTGGAGAACAAACTGTTCTTTGCGGTGGTTTGGTTGAGTTAATTAAAAATGGTTATGAAACTTTGGTCGAAGGAGGCTATGAGCCCGAAATGGCATATTTTGAAACAGTTCACGAAGTCAAATTAATAGTTGATTTAATTTATGAAGGTGGAATTGCTAATATGAATTATTCTATTTCAAACACCGCAGAATATGGTGAGTACCAATCTGGACCAAAAATAATTAATAAAGAAGAAACAAAAAAAAGAATGAAAGAAGTTCTAGATGATATTCAGTCTGGTAAGTTTACTAAAGATTGGATGGATGAATGTAAAAATGGTCAAAAAAACTTCCTAGCAACTAGAGCAAAATTAGCCGAGCATCCAGTTGAAAAAGTAGGGGCAAACCTTAGAGCAATGATGCCTTGGATTGCCAAAAAGAAATTAGTTGATAGTGATAAGAAATAGATTTTATAGATAATTTTGGGTTAAAAAGCCCAATTTATTTTGCAATCTGAGCGTGAGCATGTATGATGCTTAGGCTAAAAATAATTTTATGTCAGATAATAACAGAGTTTATATTTTTGATACCACTATGCGTGATGGTGAGCAATCGCCTGGCGCATCAATGAGTTTGGAAGAAAAAATTCAAATAGCAAGAGTATTTGATGAACTTGGAATTGATATAATTGAAGCAGGTTTTCCAATAGCATCTCCTGGTGATTTTGAAGCAGTTACTGAAGTTAGTAAAATTTTAAAAAACTCAATCCCAGCAGGATTATCTAGGCATTCGAAGAAAGATATTGATAGATGCTATGAAGCATTAAAGCATGCTCCAAGATTTAGAATTCATACTTTTATATCCACTAGCCCACTTCATATGAAGCACAAACTTAATAAATCACCAGAAGAAGTTTATGAGGCAATAAAAGAACATGTTACTTATGCCAGAAATTATACTGATGATGTTGAGTGGTCTTGTGAGGATGGTACAAGAACAGATATGGATTATATGTGCAAGACAGTAGAGCTTGCAATTAAATGTGGTGCAAAAACTATAAATATTCCAGACACTGTCGGATATACTATACCTTCAGAGTTTACAAATATTATTAAAACTTTGCTCAACAAAGTTCCAAATATTGATAAAGCAATTCTATCAACACACTGCCATAATGATTTAGGTTTGGCTGTTGCAAATTCTTTAGCTGGAGTCCAAGCAGGAGCTAGACAAATTGAATGTACAATAAATGGTTTAGGCGAAAGAGCTGGTAATGCAGCTTTAGAGGAAGTTGTTATGGCGATTAAGACAAGACCAGATCTTATGCCATACGAAACAGGAATTAACACAACACTTTTAAATAAAGCTTCAAAAAATTGTTTCAAATGCAACAGGTTTTCCAGTTCAATACAATAAAGCAATCGTTGGAAAAAATGCTTTTGCGCATGAAGCAGGAATACATCAAGACGGAATGTTAAAGAACAGACAGACATATGAAATTATGACACCAGAAAGTGTTGGAGTAAAACAAACTTCTTTAGTTATGGGGAAACATTCAGGAAGACACGCTTTTAAAGATAAATTAAACAGCTTAGGATATCCAGACTTAACTGATGATATAGTAAGCAATACATTTGCAAAATTTAAAGTATTAGCAGATAAGAAAAAACTTGTTTATGACGAAGATATAATTGCTTTAGTGGACGAAAGCTTAATAGTAGACAATAAAGTCAATGCTATAAATTTAAAATCACTAAAAGTTTTTGCAGGAACAGGTGAGCCACAAAGAGCAGAAATGACTCTTGATGTATATGGAGAGATTAAAAAAGCAACTGAAACAGGTGATGGCCCAGTTGATGCTATATTTAAATGTATAAAAACTCTTTATCCACATGATGTCAATTTACAGTTATATCAAGTACATGCAGTAACAGAAGGCACTGACGCTCAGGCTACTGTTAGTGTTAAAATAGAGGAAAATGGTAAAACTACTGTGGGCCAGGCAGCTGATACAGACACTTTAGTTGCTTCAGCAAATGCTTATATAAATTCATTAAATAAAATGATTATTAAAAGGGATAAAACAGCCCCAGAAGAGCAACAAAATTACGAAACACAAAAGATGAAAGGAATATAAAAAATGGAATTTATAACAACACTTAAAAAATTTTGGAGTCAAGATATGGCAATTGACTTAGGAACTGCAAATACATTAGTTGTGTTAAAAGGAAAAGGAGTTGTGCTTAACGAACCTTCAGTTGTAGCTGTTGTTGATAACAAAGGAAAAAAATCAGTATTAGCAGTTGGAGATGAAGCTAAAACAATGCTTGGTAGAACTCCTGGAAACATTCAAGCAATTAGACCATTAAGAGATGGTGTTATCGCAGATTTTATTGTTACCGAAGAGATGATTAAACATTTTATTAAAAAAGTTCATAAAAAAACTTTAGCTAATCCAAGAATTTTAATTTGTGTTCCAACTGGATCGACACCTGTTGAAAGAAAAGCTATTCAAGATAGCGCATTAGCAGCAGGTGCAAGAAGAGTTCAGCTTATAGAAGAACCTATAGCCGCTGCAATTGGTGCAGGGCTGCCAATTAATGAAGCTACTGGTTCAATGGTAATTGATATAGGAGGAGGAACAACTGAAATTGCGGTAATGTCATTAGGTGGAGTTGTTTACTCAGAATCATTAAGAGTTGCAGGAGATGCAATGGATAATGCATTAAAAGATTATATGAGAGAAGAATATAATTTAATGATCGGTGATAGTACTTCTGAAAAAATTAAAAAAGATATTGGAACAGCAATACCATCAAATAATAATACCTATGCTGTTAAAGGAAGAGATATTAGGTCAGGAACTCCTAAAGAAGTAAATATTTCTGAAGAAGATTCTGCAGAAGCTTTAAACCCAATTTTAAAAGAAATTGTTTCGGGAATTAAAAAAGCATTAGAACATACTCCACCTGAATTATCTGCTGACTTAGTGGATATGGGTTTAACTATGACTGGTGGCGGTTCATTATTAAAAAATATTGACAAAAGATTCTCAAAGGAGACAGGATTACCAGTTAATATCGCAGATGATCCACTATCATGTGTTGCTATTGGAACAGGAAAAGCACTAGACAACCAAGAAATATTTTCTGAAGTATTATCTGAGTATTAAAAAACTATGGCTACAGATACGGGTAGAGATGATTTTATAATTGCTATTCGATCTGCTTTTTTAAAAAAAGGAACACGTCAGAAGTTTTCATTATTTACATTATTAATTATTTCTATTTTAGTTTTATCTTTAGAATATTTTAAATCAGGGCCAGTTGAAACTTTTAGATC
>CACHFK010000031.1 GCA_902579085.1 uncultured Pelagibacteraceae bacterium
TTTCAGTCACATTCTTATCCATAGGAAATTTTTCAAGTGGATTTATTTATGTATTAGTCTTTTTATTGATAGGAGGTTTAATAGGAGCATTTATAGCATACAAAATACCAATGACTGCAATGCCAGAGTTGGTTGCTGGTTTTCATAGTCTAGTTGGATTAGCCGCAGTTTTTGTTGCTATTTCAGCTTTTTTAAATCCAGAAGCATTCAATCTTGGTTATCCAGGGGACATAAAGCTAGGAAGTTTGATTGAAATGTCAATTGGTGCTGCGGTAGGAGCTATAACATTTTCAGGCTCAATAATTGCATTTTTAAAACTTCAAGGAATAATGTCTGGAGCACCAATAACATTTAAAGGCCAACATTTAATTAATGCTTTAATATTAATTTCAATAATAGTTTTGACTTTTATACTTTGTTCGACCCAAACCTCTTATTACTTTTGGATTTTATTGACAGTATCATTTTTAATAGGATTTTTATTGATTATACCAATAGGAGGAGCAGATATGCCAGTGGTAATTTCTATGTTGAACTCTTATTCTGGTTGGGCTGCAGCAGGAATTGGATTTACATTAGAAAATAGTGCATTAATTATTACAGGAGCTTTAGTAGGTTCTTCGGGAGCAATTTTATCATACATTATGTGTAAAGGTATGAATCGTTCATTCTTCAATGTAATTTTAGGAGGATTTGGAGCTACCGAACAATCTTCTACATCAAGCAACAAAGAGCAAAAACCTGTAAAAAGTGGTAATGCCGATGATGCAGCTTTTTTAATGAAAAATGCTTCATCTGTTATAATTGTCCCAGGTTATGGCATGGCTGTTGCTCAAGCTCAACATGCTTTGAGAGAAATGGTAGATACTTTAAAAAAAAATGATATCAAAGTTTCTTATGCAATTCATCCTGTAGCAGGAAGAATGCCAGGACATATGAATGTTTTGTTGGCTGAAGCTAATGTTCCATATGATGAAGTTTTTGAATTAGAAGAGATAAATAATGATTTTGCTAATGCAGATGTAGCGTTTGTAATAGGGGCAAATGACGTAACAAATCCGGTTGCTAAAACCGATCCACAAAGTCCAATATACGGAATGCCAGTATTAGATGTTGAAAAATGTAAATCAGTTTTATTTGTAAAAAGAAGCCTTTCCCCAGGTTATGCAGGAATTGATAATGATCTTTTTTATAAAGAAAACACTTTAATGTTATTTGCTGATGCAAAAAAAATGACTGAAGATATAACTAAAAATTTGTAGGATTTTTAAATTGAAAACAAAAATATTTTGTGACTCTGCAGAATTAAATATAATAAAAAAATTCAACAAAAAAAAATTCGTAAAAGGTTTCACGACCAATCCAAGTTTAATGAGAAAAGCCGGTGCAAAAGATTACAAATCTTACTCTATTAAAATATTGAAAATATGTAATAACAAACCCATTTCTTTAGAGGTTTTTGGAGACAAACCTGAAGAAATGAAAAAACAAGCGATTCAAATTAATACTTGGGGTAGGAATATCTATGTAAAGATCCCAATAGTTAATTCAAAAGGTATATTTACAGGAAAAGTGATTAAAGAATTAAATAATCGTAATATTAAACTGAATATTACTGCTGTATATACAGCCAAACAAACAGAAAAAATTCTTAAATTAATAAATAAAAAAACCAAGGTAATTATTTCTATATTTGCTGGTAGAGCAGGTGATACTGGCAAAGATCCAGTTCCAGAAATTAAAAAAAGTATATATATGTCAAAAAAATATAAAAATGTTGAAATTCTTTGGGCAAGTGTAAGAGAGCCTTACAATTATATACAAGCAAAACAATTAAATTGTCATATTATTACAACCCCACCATCAATAATTGAAAAAATAGAAAAATTTGGAAAAACATTTGAGACTTTAACAAAAGAAACAGTTAATGGTTTTTTGATTGATAGTAAAAAATCAAGATTTAAAATTTAAATGTGTTTGATATTATTGAAAAATATATACAAAATAACTTAAATATTATTTCAAAATATTCTTTTAAAATGTCTAAAAGGTATTAATGATACCCAAACAAAGCAAATGATTAAAAAAATTAACAAATGTCGCTGTTGTGGCTCAAAAAAATTAAAAACATTACTGGACTTAGGAAAGCATTATTTAACTGGAGTCTTTCCTTCTAGTGTAAATACAAAAATAACCTATGGTCCTCTAGAAATTTCTAAGTGTAATTCTGATTCTAAATGTAATTTAGTGCAGTTGAGTCACAGATATGATTTTAATGAGTTATATGGAAAAAATTATGGTTATAGGTCAGGCCTGAACAAATCAATGTCTGAACATCTTAAAAATAAAACAAAATATATTATAAAAAAATTTAGATTTATTAATAAGAAACCTTTGATCATAGATATAGGATCAAATGATGCAACTACATTAAAGGCTTATCCAAAAAATAAATATGAATTATTTGGTTTCGATCCTACTGCTAAAAAATTTAAAAAATATTATCCAAAATATATAAAATATTCATCAAATTTCTTTAGCTTTAAATTATTTAAAAAAATTTTTAAAAAAAAAAGAGCTGAAATTATTACATCTTTCAGTATGTTCTATGATTTAGAGAGACCACTTGCATTTATGAAAGATGTTTACAATACTTTATCTGATGATGGCATTTGGATTTTTGAGCAAAGTTATTTACCATCAATGATTAAAACTATGTCTTTTGATACAATTTGCCAAGAACATTTGGAATATTATACTCTACATCAAATTTTATATATGTGTAATGCTACTAATTTTAAAATTATAGATATTGAATTTAATGATATAAATGGAGGAAGTTTTTCTATAACTGTTGCTAAAAAAAAATCAAAACATAAAGAAAAAGTAAAATTAATTAATAAAATAATTAAAAGTGAAAAAAGAGACGGATTTGTCGATGGGTCTGCTTGGAAAAAATTTAATCTAAAAATCGATAAAGTGTCTAAAAAAATTCTTAATTTTTTTGATAAATGTAAAAATAATAATGAGCAAGTTATGGGTCTTGGAGCTTCAACAAAGGGTAATGTGTTATTGCAATATTTAAAACTAGATGAACAAAATATTACTAAAATTGGTGATGTTAATATTGATAAACATGGTAAATTCACGCCAGGCACAAAGATACCAATTGTTTCAGAGGAAGAAGTTTTAAAAGCAAATGCCGACTATTATTTTGTATTACCTTGGCATTTTAAAAGCTTTTTTCTAAATAATAAAAAATTTAAAAATAAAAAACTTGTATTTCCTTTACCAAAGTTTCACATAATAAATAATTGAATAGATAATTAAATGTTCTTCTCTTTTTTAATTGCTTCAAAAAATGAAGAAGTCGATATTAGAAATGTAATTAATTCATGTTTAAATCAAACTTATAAAAATTTTGAAATTATTATTGTTGATGATTCAACCGATAATACAAGGGACATTATTCAAAGTTATACAAATAATAATATAAAATTAATTGAAGGGAAAAATGAAGGTTGTTGTAACGCAAGAAATCTAGGGATTACTAGGTCAAAAGGTGATATAATAGTATTTCTAACTGCCGACACTATTTTGCAAAAAAATTATTTAGATAAAATTCTTATACATTATAAAAATGGATATGATTGGGTAACTGTTTCATCTCAAATATTAAATCAAAAATATATTTTTCCTAGTTTTATTGAGGCGCAACATAAAAGTGATGAGGCCAGTATTGAAAATATTTATACTACCCAAGGATACTCGGTGAAAAAAAAATCTGCATTAGAAGTAAATATGATTTCTGGAGAAAAATATCCTTTTAATTTTTGTAGAGATTGGACGTTAGGCGAAAAGTTAACTAAAAAAAAATATAAAAAAATTCATGATAAAGATATAATTGTATTTCATAATTCACCATATAAATTAAATGATTATTGGAATGTAAGAAAAACAAGGGGATTAATGTCAGCATATCAACCGTATTATTTTTTTAATAAATCAATAGGTTATCTTTTGTTAAAATTTATAATAAAGTCTGCGATGTCTTTATTTAAAATAATATTACTTCTTCCTTTATTTTATGATTTATTTAAAATATCTAGTTATTCTAATAAAAAGATATTAAATATTTTTTTATTTCTACCATCATACATAATCCAAGAATTTGCGATTAGATATGGAGAAATTAAAGGTTTGTTAAATATCATTTACAGTAAGCAAAAGTGATTAAGGTTGATACATCATGTTGTAGTAGATTCCATATATTTGATCAAGCAAGCCAACTTGAGAAAAAAGGTTTATTAAATAACATTATACATTGTCATCCTAATTCCCATCTAAAGAGATTTGAAATTGACTTAAAAAAATCTATTAATAATCCTTTTCTAGGTTATTTAAATTATCTAGGAAGATATCTACCCAATTATATAGATAACAAATTACAAAAATATATAACACACAAGACAGATTTATTTATTAAAAAGACTTTAATTAAAAAAAATAATAAGCCTGATATTTTTATTGGATTGTCTTCATTTATTACAAAAACATTAGAGTATTGTAACCAAAATAATATTATGTCAGTAGTTGATCATGGTAGTTTACATCCCGAGTATGAAAAAAATATAATAATTAATGAATGTGATAGAATTTCAATAGATCATAAAGAATTCATTGCACCTGAGTGGCAAATTCAGAGAATGAATTTAGAATTTAAAAATGCAAAAAATATTATTGTGCTTAGCGATATTGCTAAACAATCTATGATTAATTTGGGAGTTGCAGAAAAAAAAATAAATGTTTTAAATTGTGGTGTAGATAATAATTTTTTTAAATCAAAAAAAACAAAAAAATTTGATAATTTTACAATATCATATTGTGGATCTTTAAGTCCTAGAAAAGGAGTACACAATCTTATAGAGTCATTTAAGCTAGCTAACATTAGTGGATCTCAATTATTAATTATTGGAGCAAAAAGTAGATCAAAAGATTATAACGACTATTTAAAAAAAATTTCAACAAGTAACACTTTATTTTATGGAAGCTTACCACAATCAGATTTATCAAATGTATTATCCAAATGTCATTTGTTTATTTTGCCATCTTTAGCAGATGGGTTTGGACTAGTTGTATTGCAAGCAATTAGTGCCGGGTTACCTGTCATTGTTTCTTCAAATGTTGGAGCAGCCGATGTAATACGACAATTTGGTGGAGGAGATATATTTCAATATAATGATATTAATGATCTAACAGAAAAAATAATTAATTTTTATAAAATTAAAAAAAATTTAAATAATAATTTTGACCTAAATCACGTTATTAATAATAGTACTTGGGATAACTATGGAAATAGATTATACAATTTCTTAGAAAAAATATAAAAAAAATTGATGCATACTGTTATTTTATGTGGTGGCTTTGGAACAAGGATAAGAGAGGAAACTGAGTTTAAGCCAAAACCAATGATAAATATTGGAACTAAACCAATTCTTTGGCATATCATGAAATCCTACTCTCACTTTGGCTTTAATAATTTTATTCTTACTTTGGGATACAAATCAGAGATTATAAAAAATTATTTTTTAAATTACGATTTTTTAAATAATGATATTGAGATTAAACTTGGAAAAAAAAATCAAATAAAGTTTTTGAATGAAACAGCATTTGATTCATCAGACGAAAGCAAGTGGAATTTAATTCTTTCAGAAACAGGTCTAAATTCATCTACAGGTTATAGATTATGGTTAATAAGAGATTATCTTCTTAAAAATGAAGACTCTGATTTTATGTTAACATACGGAGATGGTGTAGCTGATATTAATATTAATGAATTAATTCAATTTCATAAAAAATCAGGTAAATTAGGAACAATAACGGCTGTTCATAATCAATCTCGTTTTGGTAACTTGGTTATTGAAAATGGCATTTGTAAAGATTTTAAAGAAAAATCAACCTCCAAAGATTCTTGGATTAATGGAGGGTTTTGTATATTCAATAAAAAAGCACTAGAATTTTTAACGGATAAAGAAGAAGAGTCATTCGAAGAGGGGTTGCTAACACGACTTACTAAAAAAAATGAATTGGCAGTTTATAAACATAGCAATTTTTGGCAATGTATGGATACAAATCGAGAAGCAATAATGCTAAATGAAATTTGGGAAAAAGGAGAAGCTCCCTGGAAAATTTGGAAGTAAAAAAAAATTTTTGGAAAAATAAAAAAGTATTAATAACCGGAAATTTAGGATTTAAGGGTTCTTGGCTTTGCTTACAACTTAGTTTTTTTAATGCTAAAGTTTTTGGATTAGATAATGAATCAACAAATTCCTCACTCATTACAAAAAAAAGTTTAAAAAAATATGTTAAAAATCAATATAAATGTGACATTAGAGATCTTAAAAAATTAAATTCAATAGTTTCAAAAGTAAGACCTAACATAATCATACATATGGCAGCCCAATCAATTGTAATTAGTGGTTTAGAAAATCCAATTTTAACTTTAGATGTTAATATTATCGGAACAGGAAATGTAATTGAAAGTGCCAGAAACAATTCTAGTATAAAATCAATTTTGATTGTTACTAGTGATAAAGTCTACGAAAACAATGAGAAGAATAAAAAATTTATGGAAAATAATAGATTAGGCGGAGATGATCCATATTCAGCAAGTAAAGCTTGCGCTGAAATTATTTCCAAAAGTTATTCTAGTAGTTATTTTAAAAAACAACATCCTAATCTTGCTACAGCAAGAGCAGGAAATGTTATTGGGGGTGGCGATATTTCATCAAATAGATTAGTACCAGATATTTATAGATCAATTGTACAGAAAAAAAAATTAAAAATAAGAAATAAAAATCATATAAGGCCATGGCAGCATGTTTTAGATTGTAATAATGGGTATATGATGTTGATTGAAAAATTAAACAATCATAGAAAATATTCAGGCGCTTGGAATTTTTCATCAAATAACAGCGATTATACAGTTAAAAAAATATGTGAAGAGTTTAGTAAAAATATTTCTTTTAAATATATTTATTCAGTTTCTAAACATAAAGAAAAAAAATTACTCAAACTTAATTCTAATAAATCTAAACATTTTTTATCATGGAAAACAAAACTTAGTTTTTACAAAATGATCAAGTTAACAGGCGAATGGTATAAAAAATATTTGAATGGAGAAGATCCAGACCTTATAAGTATTGATCAAATTAATAAATATTATTTAACGAAATGACCAAGTGTAGAGTTTGTGAAAATAATTTAACTAAAGTTTTTTGCAATCTAAATAAAACACCGCTCGCAAATTCTTATAGAAATTCACTAGATGAGATTGATAAAGAAATACATTATCCCTTAAAAGTATTTTTATGTTCGAATTGTATGCTCGTACAACTACCTGAAACAGTGGTACCAGAACATATATTTACTGATTATGCATATTTTTCATCTTATTCATCTAACTGGTTAAAACACGCATCAAAGCTATGTATAGAGTCCATAAGAAAATTTTCACTTCACAAAGATGATTTAATAACCGAGATAGCGAGTAATGATGGTTATCTTTTAAAAAATTTTAAAAGAAATAATTATAATAATATTCTTGGCATTGAACCAGCAAAGAATATTGCAAGTTTTGCAAATGAAAATAATATAAATACCGAAAATATTTTTTTTAATGAAGAAACATCTGAATATATTTTAAAAAAATACAAATATTCAAAAATAATTTTTTCATTAAATGTTTTGGCACACGTTCCAAATATAAATAGTTTTGTAAATGGTATAAAAAAAATTTTACACAAAGATGGTTGTTGGATAATCGAGGCACCACATTTATTAAACTTAATAAATAAGACACAATTTGATACTATTTACCATGAACATTTTTCTTACTTATCTATTTTGGCTTTAGATTATTTATTTAAAAAATTTGATTTAAGAATATTTGATATTAATAAGATCCCAACCCACGGAGGATCATTAAGGATTTTTGTTTGTCATCAAGATGCTTTTTATAAAGAAAATAAATCTGTTCCAAAAATTAGAGATGAAGAGTTTGAATTTGGACTAAACAATGAAGATGTTTATTTAAATTTTCAGAAAAAAGTCGATATTAAAAAAAATAAAATTATAAAGTATTTAGAAAATCTAAATGATGAGGAAATTTATGGATTTGGAGCACCCGCGAAAGCAACAACTCTTATTAATTACTGTCAAATAGATAAATTTATAAGCTACATTATTGATAATAACATAACAAAGCAAAATAAATATATTCCTGGAACTAAAATACAAATCAAAAATATAGATCATTTATTATTATCTAAACCCAAAAATATATTAGTTTTCCCATGGAATATAAGTAATGAGATAAAAAAAGAATTAGATTATAAAGGTAAATTTAACTATAAAATCCATACATTTGATTTTGAGTAATATATGAAGATATTAATTGATACAAAAAAAAATACACTTAAAATTAATAATAAATCTATAAACATTTATTCAAAAAAATCATTTGAATATATTTCGGAATTATGGGTTAAGTTAGGCTGGAACCAAAAGTATTCTTACACTTTTACCTGGTTAGGAAGACCTATTATTCAAATACCCGAAGATATAGTAAGACTTCAAGAACTGATTTTTCAAATAAAGCCTAATAAAATTGTAGAAACTGGAATTGCACATGGAGGCACAGCCATTTTATTTGCTTCAATATTAGATCAAATTAAAAATAAAGGAAAAGTAATTGCTATTGATATTAAAATTAGAAATAAAAATTTAAGGGCAATAAAAAATCATTCACTATCAAAATATATTAAATTATTTGAAGGCTCATCTATAGACTCTAGGATCTTTAAAAATGTAAAAAGAAAAATAAAAGCAAATGATAAAGTTTTTGTTTTTTTAGATTCAAACCATACTTTTGATCATGTTTATAATGAATTGATAATGTATTCACAAATAGTAAGCAAAAATTCTTATATAGTTGCTTGCGATGGAGTAATGAATTTAGTAAATGATACACCTAGAGGTAAGAGAAATTGGAGTGTAGACAATCCTATAAAAGCCATTAAAAAATTTTTAAAAAATAATGAAAATTTTATTTTAAGTGAACCTAATTGGTTATTTAATGAGAGTAAATTAAATAAAAGAATTACTCACTCTCCAATGTGTTTTTTAAAAAAAATTAAATAAATTGTGTTTAATAAACTAATATCTATCTTTGCTCAGATTATAAATATTTTTTTTCTACTACTAATTAATCGTTTTTTTTATCAAGAATTTGGATTATTTTTTTTGGGTCTATATAATGCAGCCGTTATATTTACTCAATTTATTTTAATTTTTTCTGACTTTGGAATTAGCGCTAGTCTTACTAATCAAATTGCCAAATACAGAACCTCTAAACCAGACTATATTATAAGGTTAGCTCAATCAGGTTTTTTTATTTCAATTTTAATATTTATTTTCTTTATTTTTTTTGTAAGATATCTTTTAAAGAATCCTCTTTTTTTATCTTATCTAGATATAGAAAATTTTGAAAATTACTTAGTCATTTATTTTTTAATAATAGGAATGTTAATTGCCATTCCAAGAAATGCTTTAGGATCAATTTTAATGGGTTATAATTTGCCACATATATGGTCATATCTTAATCTTTTTACAAATTTTATAAATTTATTTGGTCTTTTAATTACTCTTAACTATGGACTTAGTAGTTATGTTATTGGATATGTCTATATTAGCACAAATTTATTAAGTTTTTTGATATTTGCATTTTGTATAATATTTTATACAAACTACAAAATTCTCATTGCAAGACTAAATTTAAAAAGTTTATTTAAAATTTTTAATTATTCGCTAAAGATTTATTTAGGATCTTTAATCTCCTTTTTTTCAAGTTTTATAGATAGAATTTTAGTTTTTTCAGTAATTTCAATAAATTATTTGGGTATCTATTCAATTGTACACAATGTATCTCAAAAAATTGAAATAGTTGGAAGCAGTGTAGCCACAACAATCTTTCCTGAGTTATCGTCAAACATAAATGAGTCAAAAGAAAAATTTATTAAAAATACAAAAAATTGGTTAGAATTTAACAATTTTGCAAGCCTTAATATTGGTATTTTATTATATTTTTTATCTGATTATATTTTTTATTTTGTATTTAATAAAATGCCAGAAAATGAAATAAAAATGATATTTTTAATTATAATACTTGCGTATATCGCAAAATCAATTTGTAATTTAAGTATT
>CACHFK010000032.1 GCA_902579085.1 uncultured Pelagibacteraceae bacterium
AATTTCTATGAAGTATATGCCTGATATGAGCAAACATTTTCATCATGGGACAGACAAAACATTGAAGGATGTAAATAAAGAAATAAAATACTAAATATGCAAAGTCATGCAAAAGTAGTTATCATAGGTGGTGGTGTAGTAGGATGTTCAATTCTTTATCATTTATCAAAATTTGGATTGAAAGATTGTATTTTACTTGAAAGAAATGAATTAACTTCAGGTTCTTCATGGCATGCTGCTGGAAATGTTCATGTAATCTCTAGTGATCCAAATATTTCTAGAATGATGGCCTACACAATTGGTCTTTATAAAGAAATCGAGAAAGAATCAGGTCATTCATGTGGCTTTAAACCAAGCGGTGGATTTTATTTAGCTTCAAACGATGTCTGGGCAGAATATCTAAAAAGAGAAAGATCAAAAGCAAGATATATGGGGTTAGATCAGGAATTTATTTCTCTTGAAGAAGTAAAAAAGAAAAATCCTTTAATTGACCCTTCTAGATATTTGCTAGCATTATGGGATCCAATAGATGGAGAGGTTGATCCATCAGGAGTAACCTATGCTTTTGCAAAAGCTGCAAAAGTCAATGGAGGAAAATATTATACTCATACAGTTGTTAAAGACACTAAACAAAAAGAAGATGGTTCATGGAATGTTATAACAGATAAAGGAAATATTAATGCTGAGATTGTTATTAATGCTGGAGGATTATGGGCTAGAGAAGTTGGTAATTTAGCTGGATTAAATTTACCAGTTCAGCCTATGGAACATCATTATTTAATTACAGAACCTATTCCAGAAATTGAAGCATTAGGAGATCAAAGAATTCCAATTGGAACAGATTTTGAAGGTAATATTTATTTTAGACAAGAAGGTAAAGGAATGTTGCTTGGCACATATGAGCAAAAGTCTACTCCTTGGAAAGTAGAAGGGACTCCAATGAATTTTGGACATGAACTTTTAGAACCTAAACTTGATAACATCCAAGATAGATTAGCTATCGGATTTGAAAGAATGCCTGCTTTAGAAAAAGCAGGAATAAAAAATATTGTAAACGGGCCGTTCACTTTCGGTCCTGACGGAAGTCCTTTAATTGGACCTGTTCCTGGGATGAAAAATTATTGGGTAGCAGTAGGTGTTATGGCGGGTTTTTGCCAAGGTGGTGGTGTAGGCAAATGTATTGCAGAATGGATTATAGATGGTGAACCTTCAATTGATGTTTGGGCAATGGATGTTGCAAGATTTGGAGACTATGCGTCACCACAATATGGGACGATTAAATCTTCAGAAAACTACGAAAGAAGATTTATTATGACTTTTCCAAACGAGACTTTACCAAAAGGAAGAAAACAAAAAACAACAGCTTTATACGATCGGTTTGTTGAACAAGGAGCTGTGATGGGAGATAGTTTTGGTTTAGAAAATGTTTTGTGGTTCGCTAATAATAAAGAAGATGCTTACGAAGAACCAACAATTAAAAGATCAAGATCTCATAATTATGTTTCAAAAGAAGTAATAAATGTAAGAGAAAATGTAGGTGTAACAGAAGTGGCCAACTTTTCAAAACATGAATTCAAAGGTCCAGATGCAAGAAAGTTTTTAGACCATATAATGGCAGGCAAATTACCAAAGCCTGGAAGAATTTCTTTAACACCAATGCTTACATACAGAGGAAAACTCTACGGTGATTTAACAGTTGCATGCTTAGACGAAAATGAATTCATGATTTTTGGATCTGGAGCAGCACAAGAAATGCATAGAAGATGGTTTGAGAGTCATTTAGATAAATTTAATTTACAATACAAAAATAGATCAGATGAATTTCATGGACTTAGTATAGCGGGTCCTAAATCAAGAGATTTACTTCAGAAAATTGTTAGAGAAAATGTCTCTAACGATAGTTTTAAATTTAGAGACTCTAGAAAAATGTTTGTTGCGGGAGTTCCTGCTATAGTAAATAGAATATCTTTTACAGGCGAGCTTGGATACGAAATTTATGTAGCTCCTCATTTTCAACTAAAACTATATGAAGAATTAACAAAAGCAGGAAAAGAATTTAATATCAAACCTTTTGGTGGAAGAGCTTTAATGTCAATGAGATTAGAAAAAAATTGGGGAGCTTGGACATTAGATTATCGTCCTGATTTTACTGCAAAAGAAACTGGTTTAGATGTTTTTATAAATTGGGATAAAGATTTTATTGGAAAAGACTTTGCTCAAAAAGATGAAAGTAAAAATAAATTAGTTCCATTGATAGTGGAAACAAACGATATTGATGTGACTTATAATGAAGCAGTATTAAAAGGCGACAAAAGTATTGGATATATAACTTCAGGAGGTTTTGCTCACTTTGTAAACAAAAGTATTGCTTTTTCTTACGTAGATCAAAATGAATTAAAATCTGAAAAAGGTATTCAAGTTGAAATAAATGGCGACTTTTTTAACTGTTCAATAATTAAAGAACCGCTTTATGATCCTTCTGGACAAAAGATGAGAAACTAATGGCACAAAAGGACGTAGGAAACAAGGTACCAATATATAAATTAAAGAAGACAGATGAAGTCATGAAATATTATGACGAATGGGGTGAAGGAAACAAATATGATCAGGATATGGTTGATTGGAACTACACTGGTCCAAAAGAAACTTCAGAAGTTTTTATAAAATATCAAAAAAATAAAGATATTAAAATTTATGATGCAGGATGTGGTACAGGATTAGTAGGTGTTGAGTTAAAAAAGCATGGTTTTTCTAATTTTTATGGAGCAGATCTTTCACAGAAATTATTAGATTTAGTTCCAGCAGATTTATATAAAAAATTAGATAAAGTTGATTTAAATAAAGAAATTAATGAAAAAGATAATTCTTTTGATGCCATCATGTGCGTTGGAACTTTTACTTTTGGGCATGTTAAACCTCCAGCTTTAGATGAGTTTATTAGAATTACTAAAAATAAAGGTCATATTTGTTTTACAATTAATGAAGGAATTTATGAAGAGTATGGATTTGATAAAAAAATAGAACAGCTAAAAAAAGACAATAAATGGAAAGAAATAGAATTTTTTAAATCAAACTATATTGCCAGTAAAGATGTTAATGCTTGGCTTGGATTGTACGAAGTAAATAAATAATGTCTGAGATCTATAATATAATTGAAAAAAAAAAGTTGGATGTTGTAAAAAAACCAATAGAAAAATCTCATGGTCTTCCAAATGAATGTTACACTAGTAATGAATACACAAAATTAGAAAGAAAAAAATTATTTGAAGAAAAATGGGTTGTAATAGGTGTTGCAAGTTCTTTACCTAATAAGGGAGATGCAAAACCATTTGATTTATTGGGCATTCCAATAATGATTTTGAGAGACAAGCAAAATAAAATTAGAGTTTTTCATAATGTTTGCAGTCACAGAGGATATAAAATTTTACAAGAGAGCTGTAAGATAAAAAATGTAATTAGATGTCCTTATCATTCTTGGTCATATGATACTTTAGGAAATTTGGTTGCCACTCCACACCTTGGTGGAATGAATAAACATAGTTCAAAAAAATTTGATAAATCTAAGAGTGGTTTAAAAGAAATTAGATCTTACGTTTGGCTTGATATGATATTTATTAATATTAATGAAAACGAAATATCATTTGATAAATATATCAAACCTTTAAGTGATAGATGGGAAAAATTTTGGCCATCTAAAGATAGAAATCTAATGGTTTATTCAAATGATTATGGATATTTTAATTTGAACGTAAAATGTAATTGGAAATTTGCTATAGAAAATTATTGTGAAAGTTATCATTTGCCTTGGGTTCATCCTGGCTTAAATTCTTATTCAAAAATTGATGATCATTATCATATACAGGGTTTGCCTAATAGATTTGCTGGACAAGGAACAAAAGTTTATAACCCAAGATTTAAAGGGAAAGAAAAGTTTCCATCTTTTCCAAATTGGCCTAAGAATAAAGAGCATATAGCTGAGTATGTCGCTCTTTTCCCAAATGTAATGTTAGGTATTCACAAAGATCACTTTTATGCATATTGGCTTGAGCCAGTCGATCATAAATATACAAAAGAACATATGGAAATTTATTATGTGGGCGAAAAAGCCGCAAATTCAAAAAAATTTAAATCTCTAAGAAAACAAAACTATAAGTTATGGAGAGCAATACAAACTGAGGATTTAAATATAATTGAAGGAATGCAAGAAGGAAGAAACTCACCATCATATAATGGTGGAAATTTTTCTCCGATTATGGATAATCCAACACATCATTTTCACAAATGGGTAGCAACTAACATTGTATAGAAAGTGCAGAAATTATGTATAGACCTTTACCAGATGGATTAACAATTAAAAACTCACCTATTGAAGGATTGGGATTATTTGCAACAATACAAATCAAAGTAAATTCGTTTATAGGAGTAACTCATATTAGAGATGAACAGTTTGAAAATAAATATATTAGAACCCCTTTAGGAGGTTTTTATAATCATTCAAATGAACCAACGGTAATGAGAATGGTATCAAATGTATTACCAACATTAAAATTTGGAGATCCAATAGATACTAGCGCAAAAGCAAAAAAATTTGATGAAAACGATACTAATAGAGAAAATATGTATTACAATTTGCAGGAAAAATCTGATGCAAAATATATGTTTATGGTTTCGATAAAGGATATTAAAGCTGGTGAAGAATTATGTGCAAATTATAATTTATATACATATCCAAAAACTGGTGTGGGCATACAGATGCTTTAATTAAATGAAGTTTAATAGAAAAATATTTCCAGATACAAAATCAAATCAAAACTTTATTACAAAAAAAAGAATCAGAGAAGATGAAATAGACTTTAATAAGCTAAGATCTTACAGACTTGATAGAGTAAAAAAAGAATTAGAAAAAAACAATGTTGAAGCTTGCATACTATTTGATCCAGTAAACATAAGATATGCTTTAGACACAGTAAATATGAGTGTTTACAATATGCATAATTTAACAAGATATTGCTTCGTTCCAATTAATGGCCCAACAATTTTATATGAGTATTTTAACTGCGAAATTTTATCTAAGCATTTAGATTTAATAGATGAAATTAGACCATCAATTACATGGGATTATTTCAGCAATGGAGATCAAGCAAGCTCTCAATTAAAAAAATGGATTAGCGAAATAAAAGATCTATCAAAAAATTATTTCAAAAATAAAAAAGTTGCTATTGATGTTATTAATGGGCCGGCAGTAACTGCTTTAAATAAAGCTGGTATTGAAGTAGTTGATGCTAAATTAATTTTAGAACAAGCAAGAGTTATTAAATCTACTGAAGAACTTATATGTATGAAAGCTGCATTAGAAGTTGCTGATATAGGTGTTGCAAAAATGCGTGAAGAGCTTAGAGCAGGCATGACAGAGGATGAACTTTGGTCAATACTTCATAAAACAAATATTGAACATGGAGGAGAATGGATTGAATGTAGAATACTTTCTTCAGGCGAAAGAACTAATCCGTGGATGCAAGAGAGTAGCAATAAAGTGATGCAAACTGGTGAGATGGTTGCTTTTGATACCGATATGGTTGGTCCGTATGGGTATTGTGCAGATATTTCTAGAGCTTATGTAGTTGGTCATAAATTTAATGATGAGCAAAAAAAACTATATTCAATGGCCACAGATCAAATTGATCATAACGCACGATTAATAAAGCCTGGAATGTCTTTTAAAGAATTTGTTTCAAAGTCTTGGGTTTTACCCGAAGAATATTATGGTAATCGTTATTCTTGCATGGTTCATGGAATTGGTCTTTGTGATGAATGGCCTCAAATTAAATACCCAACTGATAGAGGAGAACAAGGTGGTAGTTTCGAAAAAAATATGACAATAACTCTTGAAAGTTATATTGGTAAAGTCGGTGGTAAAGAAGGTGTTAAATTAGAACAACAGTATTTAGTGGGACGAAATGGATTAGAGTTAATGTCTCATCATCCTTTAGAAAAAATATAATGAAAATCATTTTAATAATGGGATTGCCAGGAGCAGGCAAAACTACTCTTGCAAACGAGTTGGCACCAATGCTTAATGCAAAAAGATTAAATGCTGATGAAGTAAGGAAAGCCGCAAATGATTGGGATTTTTCTGAGGATGGAAGAAAAAGACAAGCTAATAGAATGGCAGAATATGCTTTAAAATTAAAAAATGAAGGAAATTATGTAGTCGCAGATTTTATCTGCCCAACACCTGAAGCAAGAAATTTATTCCCTGCTGATTTTATAATTTGGGTTGATACTATTAAAAAAGGAAGGTTTGAGGATACAAATCAAATGTTTAAGAAACCTGAAAAATATGATTTTCATGTAACAACACAAGATGCTAAAGTTTGGGCATCCCAAATAATAAAGGAGATAAAATAATGTCATATCAATGGGACAATAAAAAACCTACCGCTCAAATGCTTGGAAGATGGCAACCATTTCACGAAGGCCATTACACATTGTTTAAAGAAATAATTAAAAAAACTGGACAGGTTTGTATTCAAATTAGAGATGTACAGGGAGTTGATGATAATCCTTTTGATTTTGAAACGGTAAAAAAAAATATAGAAGATAAATTAAATCCTGAGTTTGAGGGAAGATTTAAAATTATGATGGTGCCTAATATTACAAATATTTGTTATGGTAGAGGAGTTGGTTATAAAATCGAAGAAATAGTTTTATCAGAAGAAATACAAAAAATTTCTGCTACTAAAATTAGAGCAAAAATGCGAGAGCAAGGAAAAATAAAATAAAATTTAAATGAATTTATTATGAATGTGACTATAAAAAATGTAGGAGAAGGGGTTAAAAACGTAATTATTAACGATCCTAAAACATATAATTCTCTATCATTTAAAACTTTAAATGAATTACTAAAAGTTTTTCAAAGGCTTGATAGAGATAAAAATACAAAAGTTATAATACTCGAAGGAGCAGGTAAAGGTTTTAGTGCTGGCCATAATTTAAAAGAAGTGAGAGGATATAAAAACAGATCTAATCATTTAAAACTATTTAGCCTGTGTTCAAAATTAATGTTACAAATAGTAGAAGGCAGAAAACCGGTAATAGCAAAAGTTCATGGAGCAGCTTATGCTGCTGGATGTCAATTAGCTGCAAGCTGCGATCTAGCATATAGTACTAAAGATGCTTCGTTTGCTACTCCAGGCGTTAATATTGGTTTGTTTTGTAGCACTCCTATGGTTGCTGTGAGTAGAAAAATTAATAGAAAAATTATGATGAAAATGCTTTTAACAGGAGAACCTATTAAAGCTAATTATGCTAAAGAAATCGGATTAATTAATGATTGTTTTACAAAAAAAAAATTGAACAACGAGGTATTAAAAATGGCAAAAAAAATTGCTTCAAAATCTAATTTAACAATAAAAATTGGAAAACAGGCATTTTACAAACAATTAGAAATGCCATTAAGAAATGCATACAAATTTACTAGTGAAATGATGACATTAAATATGATGTCTCATGATGCAAAAGAGGGAATTTCAGCATTTTTTGAAAAAAGAAAACCTAGATGGAAAAATAAGTAATATGAATGACAAACAGATAAAAGAAATTCTTGAAAACTCTAAAACAATTGCAATGATTGGGGTAAGTTCTGAAAAAAAAGGCGAAGATCCGAAAAACTTAAAACGAAAACCAGCGAATGTTGTGATGAAATATATGCAAGATTTTGGCTACAAAGTTTATCCTATAAATCCATTTGCCGTAGGAGAATTAATAAACGGTGAAAAAGTAATTAGTAGTTTAGATGATATCATTGAAGAAATAGATATTGTTGATGTGTTTAGACCTTCCAAAGAAGCACCTGATATAGCAAAAGAAGCAGTTAAAAAAAAAGGAAAAGTTTTATGGTTGCAGTATGGCATTCACCACGATGAGGCTGAGAAAATAGCAGATCAAGCAAATATTAATTTCATTTCAAACAAGTGTATAAAACAAGAATATCAAAGGTTATTTTTAAAATCTAATCCAGTATTTCCAGTATTAAAAAATTAATGAAAACTAAATTTTTTATAAAATTAATTTTTTTTTTAATAATTTTTTTAAAACCATCTATGGCAGAAATTATAAAACCAAAATCAAGCATAGATCCATCACAAGTAGTTAAGATACAGCTTGCAGCACTAATGAAAAATGATTTTCCAAATAAAGATAGAGGCATAGAACAAACTTGGGAATTTGCTCATCCTAATAACCAAAAGATAACAGGACCAATTGAAAGATTTAAATATATGATGAAAAGTGATTCTTATTCGATGCTTTTAAACCACTCAAGTCATGAGATTAAAGAGGTTTATTTATCGAAGGAAGTCGCAACTTATGAAGTTACAGTTTTAGATAAGGAAAAAAAATACTACAAATTTAAATGGCAGGTTGAGAAATATAAAGGAGAAAATGGTCTAAATGATTGTTGGCTTACAACAGCCGTTTCGCAACCTATTTCAATGGGGTCATCAATTTAACATGAAAAAATTTTGTTTCGTTAGTATTAAAAATTTAGTAGAAGTCGCAAGATGAAATCTAAAGCAAAAGTTGTTGTAGTTGGTGGAGGAGTAGTAGGAGTTAGCGCTCTTTATCATTTGGCAAAAAAAGGCTGGTCAGATGTAGTCCTTATTGAAAGAAAAGAATTAACTTCAGGATCTACTTGGCACGCTGCAGGATTACTTCCATTATTCAATATGAGTTATTCAGTAGGACAGTTACACAAATATGCTGTTGATTTATATAAAACTTTAGAAGAAGAAACAGGTAAGAATGTTGGTTTTAGCATTGTCTCAAATATCAGATTAGCAAGCACAAAGGATAGAATGGATGAATACCATCAATATGCAGGAGTAGCACAAACAATTGGTGTTGACGTAAAGTTTTTAACACCTGACCAAGTCAAAGAAATTTGGCCACTATGTAACACTTCTGATTTAGTTGGCGCAATTCAACATCCAGAAGATGGTTACATTCAACCAGCTGATTTAACACAAGCACTTGCAACAGGTGCAAGAAATAGAGGAGCAGAAATTTATAGAAATACAACTGTTGTTGGAATGAAACAGACAAAAGATGGATGGATTGTAGAAACAGATAAAGGAACGATAGAGTGTGAACATATTATTTCCTGTTCAGGAAACTTTGCTAGACAAACTGGAAAAATGGTAGGATTAGATATTCCAGTTATTCCAGTAGAGCATCAATACATTGTTACAGAACCACATCCTGAAATTCAAAAAAGAAAAAAAGAAGGACTACCAGAGATGGGAGTTTTAAGAGACAGTGATAGCAGATGGTATATGAGAGAAGAAGCTGGTGGATTAATATTAGGTCCATATGAAGATGGAGCTCCTGCTTGTTACGTTGATGGGCCATCAAAAGAATCTGAGTATGAATTGTTTCAAGAAGATTTAGACAGACTCGCTCCACATATCGAGGGAGCAATACATAGGGTGCCTGCATTTGGAGAAGTGGGAGTTAAAAAAGTTTATAATGGAGCAATCTGTTATACACCGGATGGAAACCCTATAGTTGGACCTGCATGGGGATTAAAAAATTTTTGGATAAATGAAGGCCATAGTTTTGGTATTACTGCAGCTGGTGGTGCTGGATGGCAATTAGCTGAATGGATAGTTGATGGAGAACCAACAATAGATATGCTTGGTGTAGAACCTAGAAGATATGGTGATTATTGTTCCAAAGCATATTTAAAAGAAAAGAATGAAGAGGCATATAGAAATGTATTTATAATTCATTATCCAGATGAAGAAAGAGGAGCTGCAAGACCATTAAGAACAGCGCCATGTTATGACAGAATGAAAAATCTTGGAGCCGTTTTTGGACAAAAGTTTGGATGGGAAAGACCAAACTTTTTTGCAACTGATGGAATGAAGCAGGAAGATGATTGGTCTTTTAGAAGATCTAATTGGTTCAAAGCAGTCGAAAAAGAATGTAAAAATGTAAAAGAAAATGTTGGTCTACTAGATATGTCAGCTTTTGCAAAATGTAGAATTAAAGGACCTGGAGCAGAGGAATTTTTAGATAGGTTAGTTGCCAACAAGTTACCAAAAAAAATTGGTAGAATTAATCTATGTCATGCACTTAATACAAAAGGAGGAGTTCACTCTGAATTTACTAT
>CACHFK010000033.1 GCA_902579085.1 uncultured Pelagibacteraceae bacterium
TAGAAAAAAATTATGCAAGGATATTGGTTAGAAATTCAGAAACAAGAGGAGGGGCTGAAATTAAAATTGAATGGGCTAATAAAAACTTATTAAAAATTTAATGTAGTTTTTTTTTGTTATCAAATAATCCACTTAATTGGCTAATCATTACATCACCAAGTTCTTGAACATCTGTAATTTTTATAGCTTTTTTATAATAACGCGATACATCATGACCAATTCCTATAGCTAAAATTTCAATTTCGCTGTTATTTTCAATAAATTTAACAATTTTTTTTAAATGTTTTTCTAAAAAATCTCCAGAATTAACAGAAAGTGTAGAATCATCAACGGGAGCACCATCCGAAATTACCATTAGAATTTTTCTTTCCTCTTTCCTTTTATTCAGTCTATTAAATGCCCATGTAATAGCTTCTCCATCTATATTTTCTTTTAATAAACCTTCTTTAAGCATTAATCCCAAATTTTTTTTTGATTGTCTCCAATGAGTATCTGCAGATTTATATATTATATGGCGCAAATCGTTCAATCTACCAGGAAATTTCTCTTTACCTTTTTTATTCCAGTCTTCTCTACTTTTTCCACCCTTCCAATTTTTTGTTGTAAAACCAAGTATTTCAACTTTGACCGAACATCTTTCTAATGTTCTTGAAAGTATGTCAGCACAAATTGCTGCGATTGTAATTGGCCTTCCTCTCATTGAACCAGAATTGTCGATTAACAAAGTTACAACTGTGTCCTTAAATTCTAAATCTTTTTCTTTTTTAAATGATAAAGAATTATATGGATCTATTACAACTCTAGGTAACTTAGAGCTATCTAATAATCCTTCTTCTAAATCAAAATCCCAAGATCTGTTTTGTTTGGCCAATAATTGTCTTTGTAATTTATTTGCTAATTTTGTAATTAAATTTTGAAAATTTGTTAATTGTTGATCTAAACTTTTTCTAAGTTTAAGAATTTCTTCCAGATTTTCCAATGTTTCAGCTTTTGCTATTTCATCAAATTCAGTTGTGAAAATTTTATAATCCTTATCACTTATACCAGATTTTGATTTTTGTAATATATTTTCAGAACTTTCACTTTCAGAGTCAGCATCTAATAATTGTTCGTCTAATCTGAATTCACTATTATCATCAATTCCATCTACTCCTTCCTTTAGGCTATCATCTTGACTGCTTTCTTCCGATTTCGAAGATTCATTTGATTCATTTTTATTTGAATTATTTTCATCCTGTTTGTTTTCCTCTTCTGTTTTTTTTTCATCTTCATTATTTTCTGATTCAAAAATTTCCATATTTTGTAAAATTTCAGAGAATTTTGTATTATAAGATTCTTGATTTTCTAAATTTTCATATAAATATTTAATATGTTTTTTAAATGAATTATTAAAATCTTTTTCCCAATAGCTTAATATTTTTTCAGATAAAGAATCTAACTTTATTTCCATGAAATTTTTTAGCATATATAATTCGAATGCTTCTGCTATTTCAACGTCTTCTTTAGATTTTATATGATCCTTTTTTTTATTTAATAGCTTATAAGAATAATTGTTTTTTATGTTTCTTGATATACCCTTAAGCATTTTTGTTCCCAGAACTTCGTACCTTATTTTTTCTGAAATATTATAAAGTAATTTACATGAAGAATTACTTGGAGAATTGTTTTGATAAATATTAGTATTAGAAAATTTTCTTTTTAAAGCTTCCGAATCAGTCTCAGCTCTAATTTTATTATAATCTTCCTTATTTTTTACAGTATCGATTTCAAGAAAATTAAAGTTATTTGATTTAAGAATTTCTTTTTCATTCCCATTAATCTTGTAGTCATCAGATATTACCTTTAAAGTTGAGATTAAAGCTTCTTTAAATTTTTCTTTAAAATTATCTTCTCTATTCATTTATATCTGAATGTTTATCATTGATTCTGGTAAATCTTCTCCAAAGCATCTTTGATAATATTCAGCTATAGTTCCTTTTTCTGAGTCATCACATTTATTTAAAAATGTTATTCTAAATGCATATCCAGTATCTTTGAAGATTTCAGAATTTCCACACCAATTTAATACTGTTCTCGGACTCATTACTGTCGATATATCACCTGCAATAAAACCTTTTCTTGTCAATGACGCAACTTTTATCATATTTGCAACTTTTTCTTTACCCTTAGGATTATTCAATTTTTTGTTTTTGGATAAAATAATTTCCATCTCTCTCTCTAAACTTAAATAGTTTAAAGAAGTTACAATTTCCCATCTATCTAATTGTGCCTGATTAATTTGTTGCGTTCCAGTATATAAACCTGAAGTATCCCCTAGCCCAATTGTATTTGCAGTAGCAAATAATCTAAAATATTTATTTTGCTTTACTACTTTGTTTTTGTCTAGAAGGGTGAAGAAACCATCACTTTCTAAAATTCTTTGTAGCACAAACATAACATCACTTCTTCCAGCGTCATATTCATCAAAAACTAATGCAACAGAAGATTGAAATGCCCAAGGCAATATACCCTCTTTAAATTCTGTAACTTGTTTTCCATCCTTTAACACTATTGCATCTTTTCCTATTAAATCGATTCTGCTTATATGTGAGTCGAGGTTAATTCTTACGCATGGCCAATTTAATCTAGCTGCAATTTGAGTTATGTGAGTAGATTTTCCAGTACCATGGTAACCATGAACTATTACTTTTTTATTATGTAAAAATCCACTTAGTATTGCAAGTGTTGTATCACGATCAAATTTATAATCTTTGTCAATTTCTGGAACGAATTCATTTTTTTTAGAAAAAGCCTTAACTTCCATCTCACTTTCTATTCCGAAAGTTTGTTTTACTGATATATTTATATCTGGTTCTATATTCAAATTAGGTGTCAATTTTTTCCCTGTATGTGTTTTTTAATTGAGTATAAGCTAAAGTTATAATTTTTAATTTATCTTCAAATTTTTTATTTCCGGCATTCATATCAGGGTGAAATTTTTTGACAAGTTTTTTGAACTTTTCTTGTACTTTTTCCCATTTTAGACCTACATCTACACCCAATATACTAAAGGCTTTTATATCATAATGGTTAAATTTAAATTTATTCATATGATTATATTCGTTATTAAACCTGTATTTATCCATTTCATTCTTTAAAGCATCATTCCACAATATTTTAAAAAAGTTATCTGATGAACTAAAGCTTTGGGTCGGCTTGTGCCAGATCATATCCGACTTTAAAAAATCCATTATTTGGCAATCATCCATTCCTGAGAAATAATTCCATTTTTTATTAAATTCTTTTACATGTTTTAAGCATAATAACCTATAATTCTTACTATTATCTCTTTCTTTAGGTGCTTTGTAACTCCCTTCTTCAGAACAATTATTCCAATCACAAATATTTTTCATGTTATATATTACTTTAAATTATGGATATAAATCAACTTTCTAAAATTGTAAAAAAAAAAATTTTAGATAATGAATTAATCGAAGATGTTGAATTAGAGGATAAATCATTCCTTCATAAAAGTCATGAGAGTAATAATCCTAATAAATTTCATATTAAACTTAAAGTAAAGTCAGAAAAACTTAAGAAAATGTCAAGAATAGAGTCTAATAAATTTATATTTAAGTTGTTAGAAAATGAAATGAAAAATGATATTCATTCTCTACAAATATTATTTATTTAATTCGGAAATGAGAAATTTCTTTAATAATTTTTGTTTGATTTGAAAATTTATTTTTATTTTTCCAAAATTATGAATTAAAATTATATTAATATCTTTTGAATTGTTTTTTTTATCAGATTTCATAAAGGATATAATCTTATTAATATCCTTTACTTTAAAAAGTTGTTTAAAACTTTTATTAAATGGAATTTTGTCTATATGATTTTTAATTAAATTATAGGAATTATTATTTAGAATTTTTAATTTACTACTAAGTTCTACTGCATTTTTTATTCCAATTATAACAGCTTCACCATGATTTAATTTTTTTGAAAAACCCAAACTAGACTCATAAGCATGTGCAAAAGTATGACCAAGATTTAGAACCTTTCTTAAACTTTTTTCAGTTTCATCTTTTTGAACTACTTTTTTTTTTAAACTACAGCTATTCAGAATTGCATCTTGTATATATGGCTGTTTTAAGTCTAGTATCTTATCTAAATTTTTTTCTAAGTACTTAAATTTTTTTATACTATCTAGTAAACCACTTTTTAGTATTTCTGCATATCCACAAATTATTTCTCTTGAATTTAAAGATTGAAGCAGGTCTATATCTGAAATAACAAGGTCAGGTTGATAAAAACTGCCTATAAGATTTTTGCCATAAGAATTATTTATACCAGTTTTGCCTCCAATTGATGAATCAACTTGTGAAAGTAAAGTAGTTGGAATATTTATAAATTTAATTCCCCTTTTGTAAGTACTCGCACAATATCCTACAACATCTCCAGTAATACCTCCTCCAAAAGCAATTATACAATCGTCTCTATTGAATCTATTTTTGAATAAAATTTTTTGTATTAAATCTACATTTCTTTGATTTTTATTTTTTTCACTAGCTTTAAAAATATATATTTTTTTTATATTTGATTTTAAATTTTTAATTAAGTTTGATTTAAATTTAGATGGAATATTTTTGTCAATTACAATTAAAGTTTTAGAAAATGATAATTTTTGAGATAATAAAATTGAGTTTATTTTATTAACTAATTTAGACCCTATAAAGATAGAATATTTTTTTGTTTTTGTTCTAATATTAATTTTGTGCGTTTTCATAAAGTTTTATAATTTTTTCTACAATTTGTTTTTTTTCTAATTTATCACAATTAATTTTGTAATCAGATAAATTATATATTGTAGATCTTTTAATTATTAATTTCTGTAATTCAAAGTTATTCATTTTCATTGCCAAAGGTCTTTTTTTACTATTTTTAATTCTATTAATTAATGTTTCATTTTTCCAATCAAGCCATATTGAAATACAATTTTTTTGAGTATATTTTCTAATATTTGGATTTATAAAACCACCTCCACCTAAAGCTACGACTTTATTATTTGATTTTAATAATTTTAATGAAACCATTTCTTCAATATTTCTGAAGTGTTTTTCACCACTTTTTTTAAAAATTTCAGAGATCGTTTTTTTTTCTAATTTTTCAATTTTATTATCGGTATCAATAAATTCAAATTCTAGTTTTTTAGACAATATTATACCTATTGAGGATTTTCCTGATCCCATCATACCTATCAATACTAAATTTTTATTTAATTTCATGAGTTTCTATATTGAAATAACACAAATTTGTCGTATTTTTGAAATTACTTTAAATATATGCAATTTACAAAAAAAACAAGCTCAGGAAAATTTACCACAATAGGTAAATTTTTAATAAAAGTTTTTTTAGCAGTTTTTGTTCTTTTTTTAGGAGTAATATTGATTTCTAAAATTGACTTTCCTGCTCCAAATAAAAAAATTGAAAAAATCATCAAAAATGAAAATTTTAAAACTATCAAGTAGATTTTCTATAATTTTATTATTGTTTTGTATTCTGGTTAAAACAGCATATTCAAATGAACCTGTTGATATTTGGAACATAGAAAAAAAAAATAACGATGAATTAAAATTAATAGAAAATAATGAAAGCATAGAAAATGAAACTGTCACTGGAACAAAAATTATAGATCAAAATAGTAACATAATTGTTAAGAGTTCACTGGATGCAAATGATGTTAAATTGGCAGGTTTATATGATCCTGCTGAAAATGGATTGTCAATTGATATGTGGTCAAATAGTAATGGAAAAGAAATTAAATATTTTTTAGAAAAATTAAGTTCAAAAAAATTATCAACTTTTTCAGAAAAAATATTAGATATTGCATTGCTTACTAACTCGTATTTACCTTCTAACAATATTTCAAGTGAAGAATTTTTAAAGTTTAAGTTTCAATATTTAATAAAGAAAAATGATTTAAATTTAATAAAAAACTTTTTAATTAAAAATCCCACAATAAAAAATAATAGTAAAATATTACGTTTTTATGTTGACCATTATTTATCAAATTCACAATTAGACAAATCATGTGAAATTTTTGATCATGTTAATGTAATTTCAAGTGATTATTTAAATAATTTTAAAATTTACTGTTTAATACACCAAGATAAAAAAGAGGAAGCTCAACTTTTATTTGATCTTAAAACTGAATTTGGAAGTTTAGATGAATTTTTTGTGAAGAAATTTAATATTTTAATGGGCTATGATAAAAAAGATGAATTAATTTCTGACACAAATATATTTAGACTTCATTTATCTCATAAAACAAATGAAAATTTTTTATATGAACCAAAAATTGACACAACAAAATATATATGGAAATATCTATCAACTTCAAATTTACTACAAGACTCTAATTTAATTAATATTGAAAATCCAGAACAGGTTAAACTAATTGAGACAGCTACAAACGAAGGAGCTTATGAAGAACAAGAATTATTTGACATATATAAAAGATTTCAATTTGATATTAATCAATTAATTAATGTTAATGATGCATACAAACTTCTCCCAGATTATGAAGGAAGAGCTCTTTTATACCAAAGGCTATTATTAACATCAGATAATTATCTTAAGTTAGATCTTTCTTCTAGATTAGATAAATCCTTTAAAGAATCTAGATTATCAAATGCATTTAATAAAGAATTATCAAAAATATTGAAGACAGTTAATCAAGATCAAGTTCCATCAAATTTTACAACATTTTATAATCAAAATATAGAATCTAAGAAAGAAAAAGAACTAAAAATAAAATTTAATAATAAAATTGTTCATCAATCAAAACTATTGAATTATTTTTTAAACAAAACAAGCCTTCCTAAAGTAGAAAAAGAAACCAACGATCTATTGAAGAAAATCAAAAAAAATAAAAAATATTCTTTCTCAAAAAAAGATATAATGATGATCGAGTCGTTAAAATCTGATGGAGTCCAAATTCTTAAAAAATACGATAAATTATATGATAATAAAAAAAATGTTCCTGTTGAAATTAATTCTATGATAGCAAATGGAGAGTCAGGACTATTACTACTTAAAATAGCTCATATAATAGGAGAAGATAAACTAGAAGATATAGATTTAGAATCTGTTAGTTTTATAGTTGGAATCTTAAATGAAATGAATACTATTGATTTAAGAAATGAAATTTTATTAAAAGTTCTTCCTTTAAAAGTTTAAATAATATTATAAAATTGGTTATGGCAATTAAAAAAATCATTACAGAGCCAAATAAAATTTTAAGACAAAAATCCTTAACAGTTAATAAAGTAGGTATAGACGAACAAAAATTAATGGATGATATGTTGGAAACCATGTATCACGCAAATGGAATTGGTCTCGCAGCAATACAAATAGGAGTACCAAAAAGGATTATAGTAATGGATATTTCAAAGAATGATGAAAAAAAAAATCCGATGTATTTTGTAAATCCTTTAATAAAAAACAAAATTTCAGAAACCTCAACTTATGAAGAAGGATGTTTGTCTGTTCCCAATTTTTTTGCGGAAGTAGATAGGCCTAAAAAATGTGATGTTGAGTATCTTGACTATAATGGTAAAAAAAATTTAATAAAAGCAGACGGATTACTAGCAACTTGTATTCAACATGAAATGGATCATTTAGAAGGAATTTTATTTATTGATTATTTATCAAGACTAAAAAAAACAATGATTATAAAAAAGTTATCTAAGCAAAAAGACAGACCAGATCGAATTATTGTTTAAAAATGTATAAAAAAATTGTTTTTATGGGCACCTCACTTTTTGCTGTCCCGATTCTTAAGTCATTATATCAAAATGGATATCCAATTTCGGCAATCTATACGCAGCCACCAAAAAAATCAAATAGAGGACAACAATTAAATAAATCTCCAATTAATTTATTTTCTGAAAATATAAGTTTAGATGTAAGATTTCCTCTAACTCTCAAAAATAACAACGAAGAAGAATTATTTTTAACGGAATTACAACCAGACTTAATCCTTGTAGTTTCTTATGGTCAAATTATTCCAAAAAATCTTTTAAGTATTCCAAAACAAGGATTCTTAAATGTTCATGCCTCATTATTACCTAGATGGAGAGGGGCAGCACCCATACAAAGAGCAATAATGAATTTAGATAAAGAAGCAGGAATTAGTATAATGAGAATAAATGAAAATTTAGACGAAGGCCCAGTTTGTATGCAATATTCATTAAAAATTTCAGAAAAAACTAATTCTGAAGAATTATCTGAAAAATTATCATTATTAGCTGCGGATAAAATTTTAGATATTTTAGATAATATTAGCGATGGAAATATAAAATTTAAAGATCAAGATCATTCAAAGGCAACTTATGCAAAAAAAATTCAAAAATCTGAAGGAAAAATTGATTGGAATGAAAATGCTGACTATATAATTGGAAAAATTAATGGACTTTTTCCATATCCAGGAGCTTTTTTTTTATTCAATGGAGAAAGGTATAAAATATTAAAAGCAGAAAAATCCCATAAAAAGGGAGAAGTTGGAACTGTTATTGGCGAAGATCTAGAGATAGGTTGTGGTGATGGATCAATAAAAATATTATCAATTCAGAGAGAAGGAAAAAAAGTACAACAAACAAAAGAATTTTTATTAGGTTCTCAAATAAAAAAAGGCTCTAATATTGCCTAATGTATAGATATCAAATATTAATCGAATATGATGGTACTCCATATATAGGTTGGCAAATTCAAAGAAAAGGACGTTCTATTCAAAAAACTATTCAATTAATATTGTCAAAGTTATTAAATGAAAAAATTATTTTGCATGGATCAGGAAGAACAGATGCAGGAGTTCATGCTTTAGAACAGTCAGCTCATTTTGATATAAAATATAAAATTCAAAATATTGATAAAATAATTAAGTCGCTAAATTTTTTTTTAAATAGTAAAATGATATCAATTATCAAAATAAAGAAAAAAAGAAATAATTTTCACGCAAGATACTCAGCTAAAGAAAGGATATATTTTTATTTAATTAAAAATAGCTTCTCACCTTCTGTTTTAAGAAAAGATAGAGAGTGGCATATTCGGAAAAAACTAGATTTGGATTTAATTAAAAAAGGTGCTAAAAAATTAATTGGAACACATGATTTTTCAACATTTAGAGCCTCCAATTGTAGCTCAAAAAGTCCAGTCAGAACTATAAATAAAATTGTAATAAGTAAGTCGAAAAATCGAATTAAATTAAAATTTAAATCTAAATCTTTTTTAAAAAATCAAGTAAGATCAATGGTAGGTTGCTTAAAATATCTAGGAGAAAAAAAATGGAATTTAAAAAAATTTGAAAAAATTATTTTTCAGAAAGATAGAAAAAAAGTTGCACCACCAGCACCTGCATGTGGATTATATCTTGAAAAAATTATCTATTAATTCTAATGTTTTTTTTGAACTTTTTATTAATTCTCCAACGACTATCTGTTCTAACAATATAACCACAGCAATTTTTAGATTTACATTTACAAGGAAATTGTTTGTAGTCTGAATCATACCCAAAACCATAATCACAGGTTATTTCTTCACCTTTTTTTATGTCTTTGATTGAGGTTACCCAAAGTTTTAAACCTTTTCCTTCATATTCACAGTTATTTGAACAAGAATGATTAATTAAGCGTGCAATATTCCATGAAACATCTCCATCTAAATCATATCTGTTATTTAAGTTAAATAAATAAATTGGTTTTGAATTATCAAATTTATCTGAATTTTCAGTTTGTTTTTTTGTAATTATATTTCCAACATAATCTATAATTTTAATTCCCGCCTTAATATCTCTAGCCGCATAAAGTCCACGTCCTTTTCTATCAATGTTAGATTTTTTAATTTTGTATAATTTCATGACTGCTTCTTTAATGATTAATTCTTTATTTTCAATTAAATTCTAAAAGAGCATTAACATGCTCTTCGGCACTCTCAG
>CACHFK010000034.1 GCA_902579085.1 uncultured Pelagibacteraceae bacterium
TACAAATACTTACTTTTCATCTTTTTATATATTTACAGCTTTACATGGCATCCATCTTCTTGGAGGTTTATTTTTTTGGGGAAAAGTTTGTTCAAGAATATTTAAATTAAGTGAAAAAGAATACAGCAAAGAAGAAAAAAATATTAATGCCTTAGCGCTATATTGGTTTTTCCTTTTTATCGTGTGGATAGTTTTCTTTGCTATTGTGTTCATCTATAATGATGCTGTTATAGCTTGGTGCAAATCCTTGATTGCTTAATTTTTTATAAAAATAAAACCAAAACAGATCCAACTACAGCAATTATTATCAAAAGTTTATTTACAGATTTTAAATATTTTTTTGTTTCAGGTTTAATCTTGCCTTTTGAGAAGGCGCCAGCACCCAGCGATATGACAATAAAAAAAAGTAAAACTAAAGCGAGTATTGTTATCAAGATTCCTAGTTTTCCGAGCATATTATTGTTATATATAGTACTTTATTTAATAGAATTTTATGACATTTTGTCATAGGTATTTATAGAATTATTATTCTATATAGGCTGCTATGCATCCAGGTATTATATTTTTTTTAGTTATTCTCGGTTCTGTATTATTCCATATTTTTACACCTTGGTATTGGACTGATATTGCTTCAAATTGGGGCGGTATGGATGATACAATCACACTAACTTTTTGGGTTGGCGGCGGTGTTTTTGTAGCAGTTTGTCTTTTCATGACTTATTGTGTTTTTAAATTTTCTTATAAAGAAAATCGTAAGGCTGAATATAAACCTGAAGATAAAAAATTAGAAAAAATTCTTACTTGGGCAACAACATTAGGAGTAATAGCTTTGTTAGCTCCAGGGCTAATTATTTGGAATCAGTATGTAACTGTTCCAAAAAATGCACTAGAGGTCGATGTGATGGCATGGCAATGGGGATGGCAATATAGATTGCCAGGAAAAGATGGAAAGTTAGGAACCACACAAGTTATAAACATAAACGATGAAAATCCTTTTGGAATTAACCTAGACGATCCATATGGCAAAGACGATGTTATGATTCAAAGTGATGCAATAAATTTAGAAAATAATAGACCTGTAAAAATTTTATTGAGATCAGTTGATGTGCTTCATAATTGGTATGTTCCACAATTTAGAGCAAAAATGGATGCTGTGCCTGGTGTGGTTACATTTTATTGGTTTGAGCCAAACAAAACAGGAGAGTACGAAGTTTTATGTGCTGAATATTGTGGTGTAGGTCATTATGCGATGAGAGGATCTGTATTAGTTCAAAATGAACAAGATTATGCTACATGGCTTGGAGAACAAGAAACATTTTCAGATTTAATTGCAAAACAACAAAATTTGGTAATAGGAGATACAAAATTAGCAAAAAAATAATAATTTAAATAAAAAAAAAGATATATATATAGAAGGAATAAATTTATGTCAGACGAATACGATAACAACAAATCATACCAAGCACAATCCTCAGAGACAATGGGCGGTTCTGCTCCTGCTTCTCCGGATATGGATTACGTCAGACCAGCAGAAACTCCAGATCAAGAATTATATCATGGACATAGTTTTATTACTAAATGGGTTTTTTGTCAGGATGCAAAAGTCATAGGAGTTCAGTATTTTCTTACTGCTGTATTTACGGGTATAGTTGGATTAATTCTTTCATGGTTAATGAGATTACAATTAGGTTTTCCTGGAGCTGCAGGATTTATGACTGCAGAACATTATTACCAGTTTGTGACGATGCATGGAATGATTATGGTAGTTTATTTTTTAACGGCTCTATTTCTAGGTGGGTTTGGTAATTACTTAATTCCTTTGATGGTTGGAGCAAGGGACATGGTTTTCCCTTATGTCAATATGATAAGTTTTTGGATGTTCTTTATTGCAGTAGCAGTTTTAATGGCCAGTTTTTTTGTTCCCGGAGGGCCAACAGGAGCCGGATGGACATTGTATCCTCCACAAACAATTTTACCAGGAACTCCTGGCGCTGGTATGGGAATATTATTGATGCTTGTTTCTTTATCTTTATTTGTAATTGGATTCACAATGGGTGGATTAAACTATCTAATAACAATATTACAAGCTCGTACTAGAGGAATGACTTTAATGAGAATGCCATTAACAGTTTGGGGTATTTTTACAGCTACTGTATTAGCAATGTTAGCTTTTCCGGCTTTGCTAGTTAGTGCAATTATGATGACTTTAGACAAAATTCTAGGAACAAGCTTTTTTATGCCAACAATTTTACAGGCTGGGGAAGTGCTTGAATATGGTGGCGGAAGTCCAATACTTTTTCAACACTTATTTTGGTTCTTTGGTCATCCAGAAGTTTATATTGTAGCATTACCGGCATTTGGAATAGTTTCTGATTTAATTTCTGTGCATTCAAGAAAAAATATATTTGGTTATAGAATGATGGTTTGGGCCATTGTTGGAATTGGAGCTTTAAGCTTTTTTGTTTGGGCGCACCATATGTATGTTAGTGGAATGAACCCATGGTTTGGCTTCTTCTTTGCAACCACTACACTTATCATTGCAGTGCCTACAGCAATGAAAGTATATAATTGGATTTTAACTTTATGGAGAGGTAATATTAGACTTAATACGGTAATGTTATGGTGTCTAGGGTTTATAGTAACATTTGTAAACGGAGGAATTACAGGAATTTTCCTTGGAAACGTTTCAGTTGATGTTCCGTTATCAGATACATACTTTGTGATTGCCCACTTCCATATGGTTATGGGTATTGCTCCATTAATGGTTATTATGGGAGCGGTTTATCACTGGTTTCCTTTAGTATCAGGAAAATTCTTAGATGAAAAATTAGGCAAATGGCATTTCTGGTTAACTTTTTTAGGTGCTTATTCAATCTATTTCCCAATGCACTACTTGGGATTTATAGGAGTACCAAGAAGATATTTCGAAATGTATGATAGTCCTTACATGACTTCTGCTGTTGGAATGAATGAATTTATAAGTATGGCAGCATTTATAGTTGGAGCTGCACAATTTATTCTGATTTATAATATTATAAGAACTTTGAAAGTTGGAAAAAAAGCAGGCCAAAATCCTTGGAAGGCTAATTCCCTAGAGTGGTTAACTTCGACTGTTCCACCTGAGCATGGAAATTTTGGTGAAAGACTTCCTGTAGTTCATAGATGGCCATATGATTTCAGTGTACCTGGAGCTAAAGATGATTTTATTACACAAACAACACCGCCAAGTGAAGTTGTGCACACAGAGGTAGAAAAAACTTAAAGAAGAAAATATGTCAGATCCACAAATAGAGGGCTTGCAACTTAAACCAGGTTTTAAAGGAATGTCCGAGGATACTGGATCAGATCAAACAATGTTTAAGGGTGTGCATTGGGGCAAGGCAATGATGTGGATCTTTTTATTGAGTGATACATTTGTATTTAGTTGTTTTTTAATTTCATATATGAAAGGCAGAGGTTCAACACTAGTAGATTGGCCTTATCCAAGTGAAGTATTTGCATTACATGTGGGCGGTGTTTCTGTTCCTTTATTACTTATAGCAATCATGACATTTGTATTGATCACAAGTAGCGGAACAATGGCATTAGCAGTTAAATATGGTTATGAAAAAAATCGGAAGATGTGTGGTTGGTTAGTCTTAGCAACTGCATTAGGTGGATTAACTTTTGTTGGAATGCAAGCTTTTGAATGGACTAAACTTATAGAGGAAGGAGTAAGACCTTGGGAAAATCCTTTTGGAGCTGCACAATTTGGATCATTTTTCTTTATGATAACAGGATTTCATGGAACGCACGTATCAATAGGAGTTATTTTTTTATTTATCTACGCTTACAAAGTATTTGCAGGTCACTACGAAAATGGTGGTAAAAGGGGCTGGTTTACAACTATGAAAGGTGATTATGTTGAAATTGAAATTCTTGGCTTATACTGGCACTTTGTCGATTTAGTATGGGTGTTTATATTTGCATTTTTTTACTTATGGTAATTTAAATTATGGTTAAAGCAGAAAAAAAAGAACAATCAGCATCTACACATAAAATAGGAATTTATATGTGGATTTGGGGCTTACTATTTGTCCTAAGTTTCTTTTCTTACATGGTTGATTGGTATAATTTTCAAGGGATGCTTAGATGGTCTTTAATATTGTTTTTTATGTTTTTAAAAGCTGGACTAATTATGGCATTTTTTATGCACTTGTTTTGGGAAAGATATGCTTTAGTCAATGTTCTTTTATGGCCAATGACTGCAATTGCATGTTTTATATTTCTTATGGTAGCAGAATTTGAATATACTTTATTTTCACGTGCATTCTATTTTGTTGTTGGGGGAGGAGCATAATAAATGGATGGATACGATTATTTAGCTGGTTTTTTATTGTTGTTCGTATTTTTTATTTACATTACATGGTTTGGATTTTCAGTTAAGGTTGAAAATCAAAAAGATCAGCCAGAAAAAATTTCAATTAACCCTTACGATCAAGTTCCTTTACATAGAAAATTAATCGATAAAAAAAATGATAAGGTTGGCATGTTTGACTTAGGAAATCATATTTTAATAATCGGTCTTGTTTTAATAGTAATTTTTGTATCACTGAATGTTGAGTAATAGTGAACACAAACACAATAAATAAAAAAACTGTTTCATTAAATTTAATATCTTATTTAAAATCTTTAATACAATTAATGAAACCGAGAGTTATGTCTCTGGTTATATTTACTTGTGCAGTTGGGCTATTAACTTCTCCAAATCAAATTCCACTAATTGACTCATTGATTTGTATATTTTTTGTAACAGTAGGAGCAGGAGCAGCTGGAGCTTTAAATATGTGGTATGAAGCAGATCTTGATAGTTTAATGACTAGAACATGTCTTAGACCAATTCCAACTGGAAAAGTTAGCAAAGATAATGCTTTAATATTTGGAGTAGTTTTATCAATCGTATCAGTAATAGGGCTTTATTATTTTTCAAATTTTCTTTCAGCTACATTATTATTTATAACGATAGCATTTTATGTTTTTGTTTATACTATTTGGCTTAAAAGAAAGACTCCTCAAAATATTGTAATTGGAGGTGCATCTGGAGCTCTGCCACCCGTTATTGGTTGGACGATTGCAACAAACTCTTTAAGTCTTGAACCAATTACATTTTTTTTAATTATATTCTATTGGACGCCATCTCATTTTTGGGCATTGAGCCTATATAAAGCTAAAGATTATGCGAAAGCAAAAATTCCAATGTTGCCAATTACAAATGGAGTAGAAGAGACAAAGAAAAAAATATTTGTTTACTCATTATTTATGTTGCCAATCGTTATAATTCCGTATGCAATTGGTTTTACTGGTAAGCTGTTTTTGGGTGTGTCTCTGATTTTAACATTATATTACAACTATATTTGTTATGATTTACTTAAATTTAAGAAGAATAAATTTGAGCTGAAGAAAGCCCAAAAAGTATTTGCATACTCAATTTTTTATTTATTTTTACTATTTGTTTTGTTTCTTGTAGATCAACTTATTAAATAAAAAAATTTATTATTCATTTTTTATAATATAGTTTTGTTATCTAAGATGTTTAAGAAAAAAGAAAGAACCAAAATATATTTAGCAAGCATTTTTATTTTTATAATAATTATCTCTTTGAGCGCAGCTATAATTTTTGAAAAAAAGACAAAAAATACTGATCAAAAAATAATTTTATTAAATCTAGATACCAAAGTAGAAGATGAACTATCTTGGAATTTTTATACATCAAGTAATGCTATGGAAGTAAAAGTTGGCCAATTGTATAAAATAGATTTTAATGTTGAAAATTATGGTTCAAGACAATCCTCTGGGAAAGCCATTTATAATGTTAAACCAGAAACTCTAAAAAAATACTTTGTTGAAATTGACTGTTTTTGTTATAAAAAACAAACTTTACTACCTGGTGAAAAATCAACATATTCAATTACTTTTTATATTGATCCAAAAATGATAAATGATTCAGGGCTTCGAAATTTGGATAGTATTGATATTTCTTACACTTTTTTAGATAGTAAAAATGGTTAAAAAAAATATGAAATACGTAAGCACAAGAAACAACTCAAAAGAATATAATTTTGAACAAGTATTTATAAAAGGATTAGCAGATGATGGAGGTCTTTACGTTCCAACATCTTTAAAAAAATACAGTACTCAAGAACTACAAGAACTCAAAAAATTAAGTTACAACGAATTATCTACTGAGATAATAAATCTATTTTCATCAGATTTTATATCTAAAGAAGAATTATCCTCTTTAATTAAAAATTCATACTCAACATTTAGAGAAAAAGAAGTTGTTAAACTTTCAAATGTTGGGGAAATAAAATTATTAGAATTATTTCATGGACCAACTTTAGCATTTAAAGATGTTGCAATGCAATTCATTGGAAACTTATATGAATATTATTTAAGTAAAAATAATAAAAAAATTAACATAGTAGTTGCAACTTCTGGAGATACGGGTGCAGCAGCCATAGATGCTATTAAAGGAAAATCTAATTTAAATATTTTTGTTTTACATCCAAATAATAAAATTTCATCTGTGCAAAGAAAAATAATGACAACAGTAGAAGAAAAAAATGTTTTCAATATTGCAATAGAAGGAAACTTTGATGATTGCCAGAATATAGTTAAGAGCATGTTTGCAGACCTAGAATTTTCTAAGTCTATAAACATGTCAGGAGTAAACTCAATAAATTGGGCTAGAATTATTGCTCAAGCTGTATATTATTTTTACTCATATTTTAAATTAGATAAAGAAACTGTTTCATTTTCAGTACCCACAGGAAACTTTGGTGATGTTTTTGCTGGCTATCTTGCAAAGCAAATGGGACTACCAATTGATAAACTAATTGTTGCAACTAATGAAAATGATATCTTGCATAGGGCTATCTCAGAAGGAGATTACGTATCAAAAGAAGTTAAAGAAACATTATCACCTAGTATGGATATTCAATTAGCAAGTAACTTTGAAAGATTGATTTATTATATAAATAATTCAGACTCTAAAATAACAGCTGATATTATGCAAAAAATTAAACAAAATTTATATCAAATTGAAAAGAGCAACTTAGATACTATTCAAAAGGATTTTTTATCCGAGAGCTGTAACGAGCAAGAAACTTTAGATATCATTAAAAAAAATTATGAAGAAAATAATATTATATTAGACCCACATACAGCTGTTGGAGTAGGGGTTGTAAACAAACTATCATTTAATGATTGTGTAGTTTTGTCTACAGCTCACCCTTGTAAATTTCCAGATGCCACAAACAATGCAATAAACAAACATGAAAAATTGCCAGAAGAATTACAGTATGTACTTAATAAAGATGAAAATTTTCAAGTATTAAAAAACAACACAGAAGAAGTAAAAAACTTTGTTAAAAGCAAAATCTAATGAATTTATGAACAAACTAATAAAATTTTTACTTACACTATCTATTATCTTCTCATTATTTATATTTTCTTCTAACCCCTCTTTTTCGTCTGAAGAAGCATTACTATTGAAATTAAATATTAAATGTAGTGGAAAAAAAAATGATTGGTCAAAATCATGGAATGCAAATTTTTTTGCTATAAGCACACCATATACCTTTCAAGGAAGTAGATATTGGATTGCTACTGCAGAAGGCGAGGGACATAAAAAATATGAAGGAGATATTGGATTAAACATATTTACTGGAAAAAAAACTAATAAAGATTTTAGAATTATGGGTGATGGTATTTTTTTAAAGAATAGAAGCGATGGTGTATTTAAATTTAAATTTACTTCGAAAGGTAATAAATCAATAATTGAGCATTTGAAACAAGGTGTAGAAGGTGCTGGTGGTAAGGATAAACATAGAAGAGAATGTGTAATAAAATTACTTAATCAGGTAGATGCTTTTGATGGAGTTCAAGTAGATAAATATATATCAGTAAGAGATAAAAAAATTGAGTCTCTATTAAATCAAATAGATAATTTTAAAAATATACAAGAAGAGATAATACTGAAGTCTAAATCCAGTCAAGAAGAGACAAATAGACTTACTGAGGAATTTAATAAGCAAATAGCATTACTAGAAAATCAAATTTCAACACTTACAAAAGAAAAAAAATCAATAGAAAAAAAATTAAGTCTTTCTGAAGAAAAAAGAGAGTCAGGCGAAACAAAGCTAATAATAATCCAAAATAAATTAAAAGAGTATGAAGAAAATCAAACAAAACTTGAAGAACAAAGTGAAAATCAAAAAATTAAATTAGAAGACCAAAAGGAAAAGAGAAAAATAGCTGAAGAAAAAATTAAATTGCAAAAAAAACAACAAAAAGAAGCTGAAGAAAAAATAAAAATACTTCTAAAAGATCAAAAAATCTCTGAAGAACAAAGAAAATTAGAAGAATTAATGAAGAAAATCGAAGAGGAGAAAAAAAAAATAGAAGAGTTAAAAAAACAAGCTGAATGATGGATGAAATTATTTCTTAGGCAAGTTAATTACAATGTACTTAAATATACTATTTTTTTAATTTTATAGGAGATCCATGTTTATTCTTATTTTTTTTTCCAACTGTTGCCCACCAAATTATTAATAAAATTATTCCAATAACAGTTAGAACAATTAGCTGCCACCAACCTGATTTGTCGATGTCATGAAGTCTTCTTGCTCCAACAGAGATATAAGGTAAAAAGGTTATTATAGTAAATATAATATTTATAGGCCCAGTATCTTCTGAAGAATATCCTAAAATCATTACATCTATTACCATAGTGACTATTCCACCTATAAAACCAAAAAGAAAAAACCACCAAAATTCAGATCTAGATGCTCTTCCAGAAAAAACTGCATATTTAGAAAAACAGGTTTTTATTGCTGTTCCAAAATCCATTTCTACTTATAAAACAGAAATATTTAAATTTAAATAAGATTTTTATTGAGACCGTCTCTAGTTTTTCATTCTGATTTTGCAGCTTCTTTAGCAATTAGATCTACTTCTTTATTTAATTTATCAGTTGAATGTGCTTTTACCCAATTCCAATTAATTTCAAATTTACTAGACAAAATATCTAGCTCTATCCAAAGTTCTTTATTTTTGACTGGTTGTTTGTTTGCAGTTTTCCATCCATTTTTTTTCCAATTATGAATCCACTCTGTTATTCCTGACTTTACATATTTAGAATCTGTGAAAACTTGAACTTCACTACCTTTTGGAATTTTTTTTAAAGCTTGAATTGGAGCAAGTAGTTCCATTTGATTATTAGTGGTATTTTTTTTGCTTCCTCTTATCTGGGTTTTTTTTCCATCATCAATAATAATTGCTGCCCATCCACCATTTCCTGGATTTTCTATACAAGAACCATCAGTATAAATTTTAATCATTTAATTATAATAATTTTTAAAATTTTTAAATTGATTATGTACCTTAAGTTTTTGAATATATTCCCTTGGATTTTTTATTTTAATAACAGCACTCTTAGGTGTATTTAAGTAATCATAAGTCCTTGTTAATAAATATCTAAGAGCCGCACCCCTACATAAAATATTTAAAGATTGTTTTTCTCTTTCTGAAAATTTTCGTATCTTTGAATAACCCTTAATAAGGTCTGTTGATTTTTTCTTATTAAATATAAATTTATTATTTTTTTTATCAAAACATAAAGCATTGACACAAATGGCAACTTCGTACATTAAAAAATCATTACATGCAAAGTAGAAGTCTATAAATCCATGAAACTTATTTTTTTTAAAAAAAATATTATCAATGAATAAATCAGCATGAATAATTCCATTAGTTAAATTTTTTGGCCATTTATTTTTTATTTGTAAGAAACTATTTTTTATCAAACCATTTAAATTTGGGCTTATAATCTTTGATCTATTTCCAATTTTACTTAATAGTTTTGGCCAATCTTTTAA
>CACHFK010000035.1 GCA_902579085.1 uncultured Pelagibacteraceae bacterium
GGAACATCCTTAGCGGGGATAAATTTTTTATTATCTTTATTTATTGTAATTTATTCTTTAAGAACATTAGTTTATGGAAAAAACTGATAAAAAAAAAATAGAAGAATTTATAAGAGTTGACCACGCTGGAGAACGGGGTGCAATAAAAATTTATGAAGGTCAACTTCTTGCTTTAAGTACAATAGTTAATAATGAAAATTTAAAAAAAACTATTAAAGATATGAAAAAACATGAAGAAGAACATTGTAATTTTTTTGAAAGTGAAATAAAAAAAAGAGATATTAAGCCTACAAAACTATTGCCTTTGTGGGACTTATTAGGACTTGGTCTTGGTTTTGGCTCAACTATACTTGGAAAAAAGGCTGCTATGCTATGTACAGCATCTGTTGAAGAGGTAATTGATGATCACTATAAAAACCAAATCGATCAAATTGGTATGGATGAAAAAATTTTAAAAAATAATATAATTAAATTCAGAGAGGATGAATTACATCATAAAGATATTGCTTATAATGAAGGCGCTACCAAACAAGGATTTTATTCGATTATGGATAAAGTTATCAAAACTGGATCAAAATTAGCAATTAAAATATCTGAAAAAGTCTAATTAAGGCTCAAGTTCAACATCCCAATAAAGATAGTCCATCCAACTTTCATGTAAAAAATTAGGAGGAAAATTTTTACCATTTTTATGTAGATCTTCTGTTGAAGGTTGATAGGGCCACTGACTAAGTGTCATTCCTGAGTTTTTTAACAATCTTCCACCTTTTTTTACATTACAAGACGAGCAAGCTGTAACAACATTATCCCAGTCAGTTTTACCTCCTTTTGATCTCGGCAAAAGATGGTCAAAGGTTAATTCATCTTTGCTGCTACAATATTGACAGCTAAATTTGTCTCTTAAAAAAACATTAAATCTAGTAAAATTTGGATTAGATTGAGGTTTAATAAAAGACTTAAGAGCAATTACACTTGGAAGTTTCATGCTAAAAGATGGACTTCTTATAGTTCTATCGTAATAACTTACTATGGATACTCTATCTAAAAATACTGACTTAATCGAATCTTGCCAGCTCCATAAAGATAATGGATAGTAACTTAATGGTCTATAGTCAGCGTTTAAAACTAATGCTGGACATTTTTCTAAAGAAACATTTGAATTTGACATTTCGATCATAAATAATTCTACAATATCTATTTTATTATATCAAGGACACAAGTTAATATTAGAATTATATTAAATAATTAAATTTTTTTTAATAAATTTTAAAGCTGCACTTGAAGCTTCAATTGGTATATGATGATCACAATTTTTTATCATTAAAGTTTCAATATTTATTTTATGCCTAATTAAAAAATCTTTTGCATCCAATAAACTATTTGGTGGAACAATTGGATCTAGTTCTCCGTGTAACATTAATATATTTGATTTTGATTTTATTCTCGTAGCAAGATCATTCTTATCTATTATTTTTCCTGAAAAACCAACTATACAATTAAAACTTTCATCTGATGTTAGTCCAACATTAATTGACATCATGCACCCTTGACTAAAACCTGATATGCAAATTTGAGAGTTTTTTAATTTATACTCTAATTTAATTTCTTCTATAAATTGTTTTATTTTTTTTTCTGCCTTTTTAGATTCTAATAAAATATATTCCTTATCTTCAGTATTAAGATCGAACCACTGGTAACCACTTGGATTAATTTTACATATTTCATGAGCATCAGGGCACAAGAAAATTGTATTTTTTAAAAATCTTTTCCAACTTAAACTTAACATGCTTATATCTTTGCCATCTCCTCCATATCCATGAAGTAAAATTATAGCATTCTTTATAACGTTCTGATTCTCAGGTTTTATAATTGTAGTATTAAGACAAAATTTCATAGATGATTAGATAACCAATCTAAAAGAGATTTATTTTCAAAATCAATATATCCAATTATTCTCGCAAATTCCAAACCCTCTTTATCAATTATAATTGTTGTCGGAATTCCTCGAAGCTTAAATACTTTGGCAAACTCAAGGCTAGAACCAGTAAAAATTTCTAAATTTTTTATATTTAATTCTTGAAAAAATTCTTTGGATTTCTTTAATTCTTCATCTGCTATATTTATAGGTAAAATTTCTATATCTTTAAATTTAGATTTTAATTGATCTAAATGAGGCATTTCTTTTTTACAAGGTGCACACCAAGTTGCCCAAAAATTAATAATTACTAAATTTGATCTATAGTCATTTAAAGTTATTTTTTTATTCTTTGAATTGAAAAATTCTATTTTTTCAATTTTTATCTTTTGATCATGAATAATTAGATTTTTAGTGTCTGGGGGATCTATTGAATATGATGTGCCAAATGATATTAAGTAAATAAATAATGTTAAATAATTTAATTTTTTATATTTCATTTTAAAATGTATAATTAACTACCATGAGTAAAAATAAAAACAATAAACCAATTTGGAATACTAGAATTAGTAAGACCTCTTCAAATCTCTTTAAGAAAGTTGGTGGGTCATTATTGATAGATAAAAGATTATTTAATGAAGATATTGAGGTGTCTATCGCGCATGTAGAAATGCTTTTTAAGCAAAAAATAATTAGTTTTAAAATAAAAAATAAAATTATTTGGGGCTTAAGTAGAATAAAAAATGAAATTGTTAAAAAAAAATTTCAATTTAATGAAAATCTTGAAGATATACATATGAACATAGAAAGTAGGCTTTTCGAATTAATAGGGGAAGATGCTGGATATATTCATACTGCAAGATCGAGAAATGATCAAGTTATCACTGATCTTAAAATTTGGTTAAAAAAATCAACTAAAGAAATAATTAAAAATATAAATCTAACAATCAACAATATATTAAAAAGTGCAAATAAAAATGTTGAAACTATAATGCCTGGTTTTACGCACTTAAAAAATGCACAACCAGTTTCCTTTGCACATTATCTATTAGCATATGTGGAAATGTTTATAAGAGATAAAAAAAGATTCAATAACAATCTTGAAAATCTAAATGAAAACCCTCTTGGTGTTGCTGCTTTAACTGGAACTTCTTTTAATATTGATAGATTTTATACAACCAAAAAACTTAAATTTGATAAACCAACAAAAAATTCTATAGATACTGTTTCCGATAGAGATTTTGTTATTGATTTTCTATATTCTTGTTCTGCGTGCTCGATTCATATTTCAAGAATTGCTGAAGAATTTATAATATGGAATTCTGATGCATTTAATTTAATTTCTTTAAATGATAAAATTGTTACTGGATCATCAATAATGCCACAAAAAAAAAATCCTGATCCCTTAGAATTTTTAAGAGGTAAAACCGCAACATCATTTGGGAATTTGTTTTCAATGTTAACAATTTTAAAAGGTCTTCCATTATCCTATTTTAAAGATCTCCAGGATGATAAAGAATTAGTTTTTAAATCTTTTGATCAATTAAAAAACTCTTTATTAATCCTAAATGATATTTTAAAAAATTTTTCTGTAGATAAAAAAAGAATGTTAGAACTAGCTAATTTAGGTTTTATAACAGCAACTGATCTTGCTGATTACATGGTAAAAGAACTTAATTATCCATTTAGAAAAGCATATTTGCAAACTGCTAGGATAATTAATTTTGCAGAAAAGAATAAAAAAACACTCAAAGAACTTAAAATAGATGAAATAAAAAAAATTGAACCAAAATTAAATAGTGATGTTTTTAAAGTTTTTGACCTTAAATATTCAATAAATTCAAAAAATTCATTTGGAGGAACTTCTTTTGTGAATATTAAGAAGATGATAAGAAGTTATAAAAAAGGCTTATAATGATAAAAAAAATAATTTTGATAATGTTTTGCTTTATTATTTTATTTTCTTGTGGGAGAAAAGGAGATCCAGAATATCAAGTTAATCAGCACGAAATCATTTTACGCAAAATTTAATGAAATATATAAAAAATAAGTTTTTTGTGGAAAATGTTAGTTTGCAAAAATTAACAAAAAAATTTGACACACCTCTTTACTGCTATTCTTACAAAAAGTTAAAAAAAAACATAAATAATTTTAAGTTAAATTTTAGTAAATTAAATCCATTAATATGTTTTTCTGTTAAATCGAATTCTAATTTAAAAATAATAAAAGAAATAAAAAAACTAGGTTTAGGTGCAGATGTTGTTTCAAAAGGTGAATTAATGCTAGCTATTAAAGCAGGCATAAACCCTAAAAAAATTGTATTTTCTGGAGTGGGGAAAACTTACTCGGAACTTAAATATGCAATAGAAAATAAAATATTACTAATAAACTCTGAAACAAAAAGCGAAGTAAAAGAGATAGAAAAAATTGCAAAATCTAAAAATAAAATTGTGGACATTGGAATAAGACTTAATCCAAATACTGATGCCAAAACATTAAACAAAATTTCAACTGGAAAAAAGGGTGATAAATTTGGAGTAAATGAAAAAACATTTTTTGAATTAGTAAATTACTTGAAGAAGTCTAAACATGTAAATTTAAGATGTTTAAGTGTTCATATTGGTAGTCAAATTTTTGACAATAAACCTTATGAAAAAATGCTTAAAGTTATAGATAAGATAATTTCAAGAATAAAATTTAAATTTGACTATATTGATTTAGGTGGTGGAATGGGAATTTCATATGGAAATGATAGAAAAATATTTAATTATAGCAATTATCAAAAATCTATCCTTAAATATTTAGGAAAATATAATAATAAAATAATTTTTGAACCAGGAAGATCAATTGTTGGAAATACAGGAATTTTGATTTCAAAAATAATTTATATTAAGGAAAATAAATCAAAAAATTTTGTAATTTTAGATGCTGGAATGAATGATTTGATGCGCCCAGCATTATATGGAGCAATTCATAAAATAATTCCTACAATTAAATCAAAAAAGTATTCAAATAAAACTTATGAATTTGTTGGTCCTATTTGCGAAAGTACTGATAAATTTTCCTCAAATAAAAAATTTCAAAAATTAAAAGAAAAAGACTTAATAATTATTTGTGATGTTGGAGCTTATGGCTCTTCGTTAAGCTCAAACTACAATCTTAGACCAAAGCCAGCAGAGATATTAATAAAAGGATCAAAAATAGTTATTGCTAAAAAGAGACAAAAATTAATAGACTTAATTTAGCTTTTAATTAAAATGATAAGAAAATTTTTATTTTTATTTTTTTTCTTTATAGGAATTATTTCTATTTCAGTTTTATTTTTACCAACACTAATTATGCCGGCAAAAATTGTATTAATTGGTGGAAAACTTATGGGTTATTGGTCTGGAATTTGTTTAAAAATTTTTCTTTCAACAACAATAATTATTAAAGGTAGAGAAAATATTGTAAAAAATGAAAAGTTTTTTATTGCATCATCACATCAATCAATGTTTGAAACTTTTTATTTACAAACAATTTTTAATTCTCCAATATTTATTTTAAAGAATGAGCTTCTAAAAATACCAATTTTTGGTTGGTATTTAAAAAAAATTGGATCTATATCAGTTAATAGAAACAAAATTACAAAAGATAATTTAGGAATAATTGAAAAAATAAAAAGCTCAGTGAATAGATCGGATAGACCAATTTTAATTTTTCCTCAGGCAACTAGAGTTCTTCCGAATGAAAGAATTCCATTTAAAAAAGGAATTGGCAGAATCTACAAAGAACTGGGTATCAAGTGCCAACCGGTTGCAATTAATTCAGGTCTTGTGTGGCAAAAAAATAATATTTTAAAAATAAATAAATCTATAACTATTTCTATTTTAAGTCCTATAAATCCGGGAATGGATTCAAATATTTTTACATCTACTATTGAAAAAAATATATACGATGAATTAGATTGTATTGACTAACCTTTCATAGGCATAACTACATAAATGCTATCAAAATCAGAGGGATCTTTTATCAAAGCAGGTTGTCCTGTATCTTTTAAGTAAATTTCAATCTTTTCACCATCTAATTGAGATGCAACATCAATTAAATATCTAGAATTAAAACTAATATCTAAATCAAAATCAAATTTTACATTTAAACTTTCTTTTCCGTCGCCACTATTTGTATTGTTTACTGATAGGTTAAGCATATCCTTTGAAAGACTAAATTTAACTCCATCTTTTTTATCTAATGAAACAGAAGCTACTCTATCAACTGAGTTTAAAAAAGATTTCAGATCTATTTCCAATTTTTTTTGATTCTCTTTTGGAATAACCTGAACATAGTTTGGAAATTTTCCATCAATTAATTTTGATATTAAAATACTACCATTTATTTCGAATTTTATTTTTGTTTTAATATTTGAAATTTTTATATCACCATCAAAATCTTCTAGAATAGAACACAATTGAAATATTGTTTTTTTTGGAAGAATTATTGGTTCAAATTCAATTTTATTTTTTAATCTTATTTTTGAGATAGACATTCTATGACTATCTGTTGCCGCTGCAGTTAAAAATATTTTATCTTCTATTTGTGTTTGATGAAAAAAAATTCCACTCAAGTAATGTCTTGTTTCATCATTTGAAACTGAAAACTTACATTTATTTAACAATTTTAGTAATTCTTTAGATTTAATAATAAATTCATTTTGATTAAAATTTTCATCTGTTAAAGGAAATTCAGATGGATTAATACAGTTTAGATTAAAAAGAGACTTTTCAGACTCTAATTGTAGTTTATTTTCGCTAGGATTTGAAAAATTAATTTTCTTTCCAGACGAAAATTTTCTTACAATATCATACATTATTGATGAAGAGGTGGTGGTTTTACCTTCCTCAAATATTTCTATATTTGATAATTGCTGAATAAAAATTATATCCAAATCTGTTGCTGTAATTGTTAACTTTCCATTACCAACATCTAATAAAATATTTGATAGAATTGGAAGAGTACTCCTTTTTTCAATAACACCCTGACAATAACTCAAAGATTTTTGAAGATCTTGTTGATTAACACTAAATTTCATTTTCTTGATTATATAAAATCTTATTTTTTAAACTATCAATATTAATATTTAGCTCATTATCTTCTTTTCTTAACTTATCAATTGTTTTTACTGAGTGAATGACTGTTGTATGATCTCTATTCGAAAAAGCCCTACCAATTTCTGGTAGAGATTTAGAAGTTAACATCTTTGATAAATAAATAGCTGTTTGTCTTGGTCTAACAAGATACCTTGAACGTCTTGGGGAAAGCATCTCGTTCTTACTAATTTTAAAAAATTTACAAACTATTGTCTGAATAAAGTCAATAGTAACTTTATTTTCTGACAAATTTAGTAAATCTTTCAATATAACCCTCACTTCAGATATGCTTGGAACTTTATTATAGATTCTTGAAAATGAGATAATTCGATTTAATGCTCCTACTAATTCTCTAATACTTGTTTTAATTTCTTGGCTAATAAATTCTTGTATTTCTTTATTTATACTTATTTTGTTTGAGTAAAATAATTCAAGCTCATCAGTTTTATTTTTTATAATTTTATATCTCAATTCATAATCTGGTTTCTGAATATCAACAACTAAACCTCCCGAAAACCTTGATTTAATTCTTTCCTGAATCCTAGTTAATTTATTAGGAGGTCTGTCTGCAGAAACTATTATTTGGGAACCCTTTTCTATTAAAGCATTAAAAGTATGAAAAAATTCTTCCTGCATTGCTTCTTTTCCATTCATAAATTGAATATCGTCAATCAATAAAATATCAGTGTTTCTAAAATATTCTTTAAATTTAACCATTTCATTTGACTTTATTGATTTAACAAATTGATACATAAATCTTTCAGCTGAAATAAACATTACCTTATTTTTATCCTTTAGACTTAAACCAATAGAATTCAATAAATGTGTTTTTCCCATACCAACACCTCCATAAAGATATAAAGGATTATAATGAGAAACATCTTCGGAAACTTTTTTGGATGCCTCAAAAGCTAATTTATTACTAGATCCTGTTACAAAATTATCAAAATTTTTATTTGGATCAATTCTATTATATTGAAGAAATGAATCTTTTATAAAAGATACATTATCTGTTATTGAATTGTTATTAGATTTTTTTAAATCATTAGAAAAATCTTTAGATTTAATATTATTTTTATCCTCAATAACAAATTCTATTCTTATTATACTTTTATTATACTGCTTTATAATTTGTAATATTTGATCTAAATATCTAGAAGTTATCCAGTCCCTTATAAATCTGGTTGATACAGATATCAAAACATAATTATTACACTCCTCAATTAATTCGATTTTTTTCAACCAGCTTTCATAAATATCTTGACCAAGCTTTTCTTTCATAGATGATTGGATTATGTTCCAATCAATTTTTTTTTCGATTGAAACTTTATCGTTTTGTAAATTA
>CACHFK010000036.1 GCA_902579085.1 uncultured Pelagibacteraceae bacterium
CCAATATGTTCTGGGTGTAACAGAGTTGGTGTTGAATATAAATATTAATGTTTGTTTCGTTAGTAATTTCTTTCAAAAATGAGGAAAAAAATTTAAACGAACTTATAAAGAGGTGTGTAGAAGTTATTAAAAAAAATGATCAATATGAAATTATTTTTGTTGATGATGCTTCAACCGATAAATCGCTTGAAATTTTATTAAATTATAGAAAAGAAAATAAAAATATAAAAATAATTACAACCTCTAGAACATTTGGAGTGTCACCATGTGTTCTAGCTGGTTTTGAAAAAGCAAAAGGTGATGTAATTATATACATGGATTCAGATTTACAGGATCCCCCCGAAATAATTGATGAACTAATTAATAAATATAAAGAAGGTTATGAAGTTGTTCATACAGTAAGAAAAAAAAGGTTTGGAGAAAGCTTTTTTAAAATATTTCTTACAAAAATTGCTTATAAATTAATTAATTTATTTTCAGATATAGAATTACTAGAAAATGCAGGAGATTTTAAGCTAATAAGCAGAAGTGCTATAAATGAAATTTTAAAAATTCAAGATGCTGATCCATACCTAAGAGGTCTTTCAGTATGGGTTGGTTATAAACAAAGCTATATTTCCTACGAAAGACAACCAAGATTATATGGCAAAAGTAAATTTACATTTTTTAATAACCTTAATCCTTATAAAGAATTTATTAGAGGCATAACCTCTTTTTCTCTAGTACCTCTTTATTTTTCATTATTCATTGGAGTTATATTTTCATTAATTTCATTCATATTCTTAGTTGTAGTAATTTTACATAAATATCTTGGATTAAATTTGCCAGGATGGTCTGCAATAATGGTTGCAATTCTTTTTTTTGGTGGGATGATTTTATTTACATTGGGCTTATTAGGCATTTATATTGGTAATATTTTCAAACAAGTTCAAGGAAGGCAGAAATATATTATAAAAAATTTTTATGACTAAAAATAAATCAAATGTATGAAAAAGTTTGTGTTTCTATTCCTGTTAGGAATGGAGGGAAGTTTATTGAAGAGGCTGTAATTTCTGTATTGTCTCAAGATTACTCCAATTTGCATTTAAATATTTATGATGGTCAATCAACGGATAATACAAAAGAATTACTTAGAAAATATGAAAAAGTTGAAAATGTAAGTGTTATTTACACTTCAAATCTAGGTTCGCCCTGCAGAGCAATTAAAAGATGCTTAGAATTACCAGATGCGGATATTATAATTCCTTTAATGTCTGATGATTTTTTTATACATAATTCAGTTGTCTCTTCTTTTGTTAATGAATTTAGAAAAAATAATGCTGATTTTGTTTATGGCAATTGTTATGTTGTAGATAGATACAATACATCAAAGATTTTACGAAAAGTAAAAAATTATAATTACAATATTAACGACCTTAAAAATGGAAATCATCCTAACTGGTCTTCAGTTGCATTTAAAAAAAACTTAATAAATGATCTTGATTTCAACGATAATGATTTAGAATTGGCATGTGATTTTGATTTTTATATTAAAATTTTAAGTAATGCTAAATATAAGACTTGTTATTTAAATAATTATACCTCAAAACACAGAATTGCTGGAGCTAGTTCCAAAAATATACTTACAATGATATCTGCAAATAATGAAGCATATAAATCATGGAAAAATAATGGTATTAAAGTATCTATATTGTTTTTGATAAAAAAACCTTTTTTAAAAATTAAAGAATTTTTTTAAACTATGACTCTTTTAGAAATAGAAAATGAAATATTAAAGCTGGTTAAAAAGTATTATTTTTTAAAAAATGCAAATGATAAAATTGAACCTGGCAAAGACGTTATTCCAGTTTCAGGAAAATCATATAATGAAAAAGAAGTAATTAATTTAACTCAAAGTGCCTTAGATTTTTGGCTTACCTCAGGAAGATTTAATAAGGAGTTTGAAGGGAAATTATCAAAATTTCTTGGAATAAAATATGTATTAACAACTAACTCGGGATCTTCTTCAAATTTATTAGCTGTATCGGCGTTAACATCTCCAAAATTAGGAGAAAAACGTTTATTACCTGGAGATGAGGTAATTACTGTTGCGGCAGGTTTTCCAACAACTATTAATCCAATAATTCAAAATAATTTAAAACCTGTTTTTATCGATGTTGATGTTGGTACTTACAATATAAATATTGATAATTTAAAAAGTGCAATAAATAATAAAACTAAAGCAATTGTTTTAGCACATACGCTAGGCAATCCATATGATCTAGAAGAAATATCCAAAATATGTAAAGAAAATGATTTATATTTAATAGAAGATTGTGCGGATGCACTTGGTGCAAAATTTAATAATAAGATTGTAGGGTCGTTTGGCAATATTGCTACAATTAGTTTTTACCCTGCACATCATATTACAACTGGGGAAGGAGGATGTGTTTATACAAAAAATTCTCTTTTTAAAGTCATATTAGAATCTTTTAGAGATTGGGGAAGAGACTGTTATTGCGAACCTGGAGAAGAAAATACATGTAAAAAAAGATATGATTGGCTATTAGGAGAACTACCACATGGTTATGACCATAAATATATTTATGCACATGCAGGTTACAATTTAAAGATTACAGATATGCAAGCAGCAATAGGTTGTGCCCAGATTGAAAAAATTGATTCATTTATAAAGAAAAGAAAAAAAAACTTTAAGAAAATGTATGATTTATTCAAAAATTTAGAGGATTATATATATTTGCCAGAGTGGCATAGTTTAGCGGAACCTTCTTGGTTTGGTTTTCCTCTTACTTTGAGAAATGATAATCCAGAAGAAAGAACAAAATTATTAAAGTACTACGAAGAAAAAAAAATTGGCAATAGACTATTATTTGGTGGAAATATTATTAAACAACCTTACATGAAAAATGTTGAATATAGATCACATGGTAGTTTAAAAAATACAAATAAAATTATGAATTCAACTTATTGGCTAGGAATTCATCCAAGAATTGAAGATGATCATATAAATTATATGTTTGAAAATACTAAATTTTTTTTTAATAGATGAAAAATATACTAATAACTGGCTCTTCAGGCTTTTTAGGCAAACATATTTGTATTAACTTATCAAAGAAAAATAATATTTTTACATTTGACAGAAAAATTCAAAAAAAAAAAATAAAAAATATTAAATCTTATTTATATCCCAAAAGCATTAAAGATTATGTTGCTTTTTTTAAAAAATATAAAATAGATATAATTATTCACAATGCAGGTTATTTTGTCAAAGAACATAAGACTTCTGATATAAATAAACTAATTGATGTTGATATTAAAAAAACTCTTTATCTTTTTGAAGCTTCTAAATTAGCTAAAGTAAAAAATATTATTTCTTTTGGTTCTTATTGGCAATTCTATAGTTTAAAATCAAAATTTAGCCCAGCAAATTTATATGCATGTACTAAACAAACAATATTCACAATTGCTCAACATTATTTAAATAACGATAAGATTAGCCATTTACAACTTATCATTTTTGATACTTATGGAAAAAATGATGTAAGAAAAAAGATTATAAATATTTTATTAAAAGTTAATAAGAAAAAAAAATTAATAATTAATAACCCAAATATCAAAATGTATCCTTTGTATATTGAAGATGTATGTAGAGCTGTAAATCATTCTGTCAAATTTATGTTTAAGCAAAAAAAGCCTTTTAATAAGCAATTTTCTATAAGATCCTCTAAATCAATAAAAGTTTTTGAACTAGTAAATAAAATTTCTAAGTTAAGAGGTATTAATTTGAATGATTTTATAACTTATGGAAAAAAAATTAATAATAAAGTATTCAACGGAAAAATTATTAGATTACCTTTTTGGAAACCAAAATATGGGTTAAATGAAGGACTTTCAAAATTAAGATAAAAATCATGATTGAAGGAGTTAAGATTATAAATTTTAAGCAGGCAAAGGATACAAGGGGTTATTTTTCAAAAATATTTGATAAAAAATACTTTGTTAAGAATAATATTAGTTTTCAAATCAAAGAACATTTTATTTCATTTTCTAAAAAAGATGTAATAAGAGGAATGCATTATCAATCTGGTAAATATGCTCAAAATAAACTTGTTTATGTAGTCGAAGGAAAAATCAATGATGTTTTTATTGATTTAAGAAAAAATTCTAAGACTTATTTAAATATTCAAAATGTTGTACTTTCATCTGCAAATAATAAAGCAGTATTTTTGCCCAAAGGAGTTGCGCATGGATTTAGAGCTCTATCGCAATCCTCACTAGTTGGTTATCTAGTAGATAACTATTATAACAAGCTTAGTGATAGAGGCATATTATGGAGTTCAATAGGTTATAATTGGAAAATTAAAAAACCAAATATTTCAAAAAGAGATAAAAAATTTCCTACTCTAGACTCACTTTAATTATTTTTGTTATGGTGATTTTTAATTATATATAAAGGTCGTCTTTTAACTTCTTCGAAAATTAAAGAGATATATCTTCCTATAATACCTAGAAAAAAAATTATTATACCAGAAAAAAAAGTTAACAATGTTACCAATGTTGTCCAGCCGTTAGGAATACTTTCAAATAAAAAAAATATTATTATATGAAATATCCCAATTAAAAAAGCTAAAGCAGAGATAAATAACCCAAAGTAAATGCATAAAATAATTGGAAATGAACTGAAGCTGAAAATACTATTAAATCCAAAAATTAGTCTAGACCAAGTATTAAATTTAGATTGACCTCTATTTCTTTCATTTGCTTTATATTCTAATAAAGCTTGGTCATACCCAATCCATGAAACAATTCCTCGCAAAAAAATTTTATTTTCTAAAAAATTTTCTACTATTTTAGATCTTACAGTTTCTGAAATTAATCTAAAATCAGCGGCATATTGTTGTAATGGTAATTTTGTAATTTTTCTAAAAATTTTATAAAAAAGATTTGAAGTTACTCGATTTATAAAACCAACATCTTTTGAAAAAATTCTTTTAGTATTCACTATATCGTAACCTTCTTGATATTTTTCAACTAGTTTACTTATAAATCCAGGAGGATGCTGTAAATCACTATCCATCATAATGGTAGCATCAGAATTCTTAACTTGCTTTATTCCACAATATAATGAATTCTGATGTCCAAATCTTCTAGACAGAAGTATTACCTCAACATTTTTGTCTTCTGTTGAAATTTTTTTTAAAATATCATAAGTTTTGTCATTACTTGGATCAATTACAAAAATTATTCTTACAATTTGAAAATTAGAATTACTCTCACTTTTTTTTAACTCATTATAAAAATTTTCAATAACTTCTTGTTCTTTGTAAACTGGGCACACTATAGAAATATTAGTTTTATTCATATTTTTTTAATAATTTATCTATCTTAAGTTTTTTTGTTAATCTTGAAAATTCATTATTAATTCTGTCATAATCTTCTGGTCTACCCATATCTAGCCAGAAACCATTAAAACCATAGTTGTCAATTTTTTTTTGCTTTTCAATTAAATGAAGTAATAAATCATCAAAACTAAATTTTTGACTTTTTGGTATGAAGTTAATAATTTTTTTGTTAAAGCAATTTACTCCAATACAGACGTTTTGTTTGATTAGTGGTTTTTCATGAAAGTCAATTATTCTATTATTTTTTAAATTGATAACACCAAATTCACTTTTAATATTAATTTTACTAGTTGTTATAGTAGCTAGATTATTATTATTTGAATGGTTTTTTAACAATAAACCAAAATTGATATCAGTTAAGATATCACTGTTCATTACTAAAAAATTTTTTGGAAGGTTTTTTATATTTTTTAGAGGAGCAATTGTTCCTAGTTCTTTTTTTTCATAAGAATAGTCAATTTTAATACCATATTTATTTCCATTACCAAAAAAAGATTTCATTAGTTTACCCATGTGATTCACAGCTAAAGTTATGTGTTTAAATCCCTGATTACATAACTGTATTATAATTAATTCTAAGATTGTAAATTTATTTCCTATTGGAACAAGAGGCTTTGGAATAAGTGTAGTATAAGGTTTTAGTCTTCTGCCTTTACCACCAGCTATAATAATTGCGCGCATATTTATATTGTATAATTAAGTTTTTTAAAAAAAGATAAATTTTTTTCATTTGAATACCATTCAATTGTTTTTTTTAAACCATCTTCTAAATTATATTTTGCTTTCCATTTAAATGATTTTATCATTTTTTTATTATTTCCTAATAATCTTAAGACCTCTGAATTTTCAGGTCTTATTCTATTTTTTTTTGTCACTAGTCTTGCATCACTTTTAAGCAATTTTTTAATTTTTTTAAATAAGTTCTCAATACTAATTTCTTTACCGCTACAAATATTAACCACTTCTCCAATCATTTTATTTTTTTTTTTTAGTAAACTTAAAGCATCAACTGTATCTTTTACATACACAAAATCTCTTTTAGTACTTACGTTACCAAGTTCAATTTTTTTTCTACCATTTAAAATTTGAGAAATAATAGTTGGTATTACAGCTCTTGCTGATTGTCTTGGTCCATAATTATTAAAAGGTCTAGCTATTGTAATAGGAAGACCAAAAGATAATTGAAAAGAAGTAGCCAAGCTATCCGCGGCAATTTTTGATGCACTATAAGGTGATTGTGCTTGAAGAGGATGATTTTCTTTAATAGGAACACTAATTGCTGATCCATAAACCTCTGATGTAGATGTTATTATTATTTTTTCTATTTTTTTATTCTTAAGGCAAGAATTTAAAATATTTTTTGTTCCTTTTATATTTGTATCTATATATGAATCAACAGCAGTGTACGAATATGGTATGCCAATCAAAGCGGCCAGATGATAAACTATCTCTGAGTCTTTTGAAATTTTATCAATTAAATTTTCATCTCTTACATCACCTAATACAATCTTAGCATTTTTTATTTTTTTTTTATCGATAGTATCAAGCCATCCATAATTATTAAATGAATTATAATAACACAATGCAGTGACATTATGATTTTCTTCAATAAGCTTTTCAACTAAATGACTTCCAATAAAGCCATCTGCACCTGTAACAAATATTTTTTTAGATTTTTTCATTATATGTATAATTTTTTACTCATATTTGAACAAAATATTTTTTCTTTATCATATTTATTTAATAAATCACAAAATTGATAGTATTCCTCACCAAATACCTCTTTTATTGTATCCGCATCAGCATAACTATCTTTGTAAATATTTATAATTATTTTTTTCTCTTTGCAAAATTTATCAAGTTTTTTGCTAAATTCTAAGCTTTCTTTGTTTACAGTAAAATTGAGAGCTATAGATATACCACTTCCACTAAATCTTAAAAATTTCTTTGAGCTATAGCTAAATTTGCATACACATAAATAACAATATATTTTTTTTAAGTTTAATTCTAAAAACTTACAAAACTCTAACCAAATATTTGTTGGTACTATAATTTGTTTTTCCA
>CACHFK010000037.1 GCA_902579085.1 uncultured Pelagibacteraceae bacterium
ATCAATTAGGAAAAAATTTTTTTAAAAAAAAAAATCAAAAAGTAATTGATTTGTCAATAACACCTAATCGTCCCGATTGCTTGGGTATTAGAGGTGTGGCTAGAGATCTAGCTGCTGCTGGAGCTGGTAAACTAAAAAATATATTATTTAAAAAAATTAAAAAAGAAGGTTCTCAAAATATTAAAGTTTCAATTTCCAAAGATAAAAATCAAGGCTGCAATATATTTGGCAGTTGTTTGATAAAAGGCGTTACAAATAAAGAAAGTCCAAAATGGTTAAAAGATAAAATAGAGTCTATTGGGCAGAAACCAATATCAGCAATAGTAGACATAACTAATTATGTTATGTTTGATTTAAATAGACCTCTCCACGCTTATGACTCAGATAAAATCGATAAAGAAATTATTGTAAGAAATTCTAAAAAAGATGAAACCTTTGAAGCTCTTGACAACAAGAAATATAAACTAGACAATGATATGTGCGTGATATCAGATAAATCTGGTGTATTAGGTCTGGGCGGTATAATTGGAGGAACACGATCTGGAACAGAATTTAATACTAAAAATATTCTCTTGGAGTCCGCATATTTTGCACCAAGATCTGTAAGAAAGACCTCAAAATTATTAAACTTAGATACTGATGCAAAGTTTAGATTTGAAAGAGGAATAGATCCAAAATCTGTTGAGTTAGGTTTAACGAGAGCATCAGAACTCATTACACAAATTTGTGGAGGTAAAATTAGTAAATTTGATATTCAAAAAACAGAAAAGGACAAAAAAAATAAAATTAAATTTAAACTTTCTCTATTTGAAAGAATTGTAGGTTTTCAAATAAGAGACATAGATATTGTAAAAATCTTAACTAATTTAGGTTTTAAAATATCAAAAAAAAAAGAAGAATTAGAACTCACAATACCTACATGGAGACCCGATATAACACAACCAATTGATATTGTAGAAGAAATAGTAAGAATTAAAGGATATAATAATATAAAGACTTTAGAACCAGAAAGAAAAAAAATTAAATATATATTAAATCAAAAACAAAAACTTTTCCATTTTCTTCAGCGTTCAGTTGCATCAAAAGGATATTATGAAACAGTTACCTGGTCTTTTACCGATTCAAAGATTAATCAATTATTTAAAGAAAGTAAAAAAGAAGTTAGAATTGTAAATCCAATTAGTTCAGATTTAGATGTTTTAAGAAATTCTATTCTCCCAAATTTAATTTTTTACCTTAAAAAGAATTTAGATAGAGGATTTAAAGACATTTCATTTTTTGAAATAGGCCCGATTTTTAAGGGTAATCAGCCAGGAGAACAGTTAACTGTTATTGGAGCTATAAAATCTGGAAAGATATCTAGACATAATTGGAATGAAAAAGAAAGATTTGTTGATGTTTTTGATGCAAAAAAGGATGCTATTCAAACTTTAAATGAAGCAGGATATGATAAAAATGATTTTTTTATTAGAGATAAATCTCCATCATATTACCATCCAGGAAAGTCTGGATCAATTTATCTAGACAAGGATGATATAGAACCAGTTGCATATTTTGGTGAAATTCATCCTAATATTATAAAAAAACTTGATATAAATACTGAGGCATTAGTAAATTTTGAAATATATTTAGATAACCTAAAAGAGAATAAAATAAAGCTTAAAGATAGAAAATCTAACTTTGAATATTCGGACTATCAAAAATCAGAGAGGGATTTTGCTTTTGTGGTTGATAAAAATATAAAAGCTCAAGATATAATTAAAATAATTACTTCTATTGATAAAAATTTAATTAAATCAGTAAAATTATTTGATGTCTATGAAGGTGATAATATTCCTTTAAATAAAAAATCAATAGCTTTGAATGTTACTATACAATCTTCAAAAAAAACATTAGATGAGAGTGATTTAGAAAGAATTAATAGTTTAATAATTTCTACAGTAGAGAATAAGTCTGGCGCAAAAATTAGATCCTAAAAATGACTAACACAATCGATAATATTAGAAATTTTGCAATTATTGCTCATATTGATCATGGTAAATCAACTATTGCAGATAGGATAATTCATAAGTGTGGCGGTCTCACGGATAGAGAGATGAAAGCGCAGGTGCTAGATTCTATGGACATTGAAAGAGAAAGAGGTATCACGATTAAGGCTCAAACTGTTAAATTAAATTATAAATCTAAGGACGGAAAAAATTATGTTTTAAATATTATTGATACACCTGGTCATGTAGACTTTAGTTATGAAGTAAGTAGATCTTTATATGCATGTGAAGGTTCAATCTTAATTGTTGACAGTACTCAAGGAGTAGAAGCACAAACATTAGCGAATGTTTATCAAGCTCTAGATATTAACCATGAAATAATACCGGTATTAAATAAAATTGATTTACCGGCATCCGATATTATTAGAACAAATAAACAAATAGAAGATGTTATTGGTATTGATACTTCAAGCGCTATTCCATGTTCAGGAAAAACAGGTGAAGGTATAGATGATATTTTAGAACAAATTATTAATGCTTTACCTGGTCCTAAAGGTGAAAAAGAAAAAAAATTAAAATGTTTATTGGTAGATAGTTGGTATGACACATATTTAGGTGTTGTAATATTAGTAAGAGTAATTGACGGAAAAATATCTAAAAACATGAAAATTAAAATGATGTCTACAAATCAAGAATATTTTGTAGAGAAAGTTGGAGTATTTACTCCTAAACCAAAGGATATTAATGAACTAAACGCAGGTGAAATTGGTTTTATAACAACTGGAATTAAAGTTTTATCAGACACTAAAGTTGGTGATACAATTTGTAATTCATTAGACCCTTTAACTGAAGCCTTACCAGGATTCAAACCTAGTAAACCAGTTGTTTTTTGTGGTTTATTTCCGGTTGATAGTTCTGAATATCAAAAATTAAAAGATGGTTTAGCAAAATTACAATTAAACGATGCAAGCTTTTCGTTTGAAGCAGAATCTTCATCTGCTTTAGGCTTGGGTTTTAGATGTGGGTTTTTAGGATTATTACATCTTGAAATAGTAACAGAAAGGCTAGAGCGAGAATTTGATATTAATTTGTTAACAACAACTCCAGGTGTTGTATATAAAATTCACATGAATAATGGTGAGATAAAAGATTTACAAAATCCATCCAGTTTACCTGATCCCACACTTATAAAATTAATTGAAGAACCTTGGATAAAAGCTACAATTATTACTCCGGATCAATATCTCGGATCAATAATTAAAATGTGTCAGAGCAAAAGAGGAGTTCAAACAAATTTAAGTTATTCAGGAAATAGGGCGGTTCTTAATTATGAACTGCCTTTAAATGAAGTTGTATTTGATTTTAATGATAGATTAAAGTCTATGACAAGTGGATATGCTAGTTTTGATTATGAAATAATTGGTCATAAAGAAGGAGACTTAGTAAAAATGGGTATCCTTGTAAATGGCGAACCGGTGGATGCTTTAGCCATGATGATACATAAAGATTTTGCTCAATCAACTGGAAGAGAAGTTTGTGAAAAATTAAAAGATTTAATACCTAGACACAATTTTATGATACCAATTCAGGCTGCTATTGGAGGTAAAATTATTGCAAGAGAAACAATTAAAGGTTTTAAAAAAGATGTATTAACAAAAATTCATGGTGGTGGAGCCACAGATAGAAAAAGAAAACTTTTAGAAAAACAAAAAAAGGGAAAAGCTAGAGCAAAACAATTTGGCAAAGTAGAAATACCACAGGAAGCTTTTATTGGGGTTCTTAAAATTTCCAAAGAAAAATAGTTGGAGAGATGGCCGAGTGGTTTAAGGCGCACGCTTGGAAAGCGTGTATAGGGGAAACTCTATCATGGGTTCGAATCCCATTCTCTCCGCCAAATTTTTAGTCAAAAACTCCTTTTTTTTGAGTAAAATTAAAAAATAGAAAATAAAACAAAAATTGATTAAATAAGCATTGATTTATATAGACTTTTAACTATTAGACACTTTCTAGATTTTATTAAAAATTTCAAAAATGTTATAAATAATCTTTCCTAAAAAAAATATATGGCAAAAAATAACATAAATTATCAAGCAGATTCTATAAAAGTTCTTAAAGGTTTAGAGGCAGTTAGAAAAAGACCTGGTATGTACATTGGTGATACAGATGATGGAACTGGGTTACATCACATGGTTTATGAAGTTGTAGATAACTCAATAGATGAAGCTCTAGCAGGATATTGTAAAAATATAATTGTTGATATTAACGCCGATGGTTCAATCACTGTAAGGGATGATGGAAGAGGAATTCCAGTTGATTTACATAAAGGAGAGAAAAAATCTGCGGCGGAAGTAATTATGACCCAATTGCATGCAGGAGGAAAATTTGATCATGACTCTTATAAAGTTTCTGGTGGACTTCATGGAGTAGGAGTTTCAGTAGTTAATGCACTCTCTGAAAAATTAGATCTATCTATAGAAAGAGATGGGAAAAAACATTTTATAGAATTTAGTAATGGAGATGCCAAAAATCCACTTAAAGTAATTGGTAAATCAAAAAATACTGGAACAAAAATAAATTTTTTACCTTCTAAAGATATTTTTTCATCTACAAAATTTAGTTTTCATATACTTCAAAATAGAATGCGAGAGTTAGCATTTTTAAATAAGGGAATTAAGATTAGTTTAAATGATTTAAGTCAAAAGAAAACTAAAAGTGTAGATTTTAAATTTGATGGTGGAATATTGGAATTTGTAGAATTTTTGGATGAAAAAAGAGAAAAATTAAAAAATAAAAACGATAATGATTTGTTTAAAAAACCAATTTATATAGAAGGACTAAAAAATAATATAGATATTCAATGTTCTCTAAAATGGAATGCTGGATATAGTGAAGATGTTTATCCGTACACTAATAATATTTACCAGAAAGATGGAGGAACTCATTTGCTGGGCTTTAGAACTGCTTTAACACGAGTAATAAATAAATATGCATCAGAACAAAATTTGTTAAAAAAAAATAAAGTTGCACTTTCTGGTGATGATGTAAAAGAAGGTTTAACATGCGTATTATCAGTTAAAATTCCTGATCCAAAGTTTTCATCACAAACTAAGGATAAATTAGTTTCCTCAGAAGTTAGAAATATTGTTGAAAATATAATTAGTGAAAAATTATCAATATGGTTTGATCAAAATCCATCAGTATCAAAAATAATTTTGACAAAAATTATTCAAGCAGCTGTTGCAAGAGATGTTGCTAGAAAAGCTAGGGAAAATGTTAGAAGAAAAGGTGCACTAGAACTTACAGGATTGCCTGGTAAATTGGCTGATTGTCAAAATTCAAAACAAGAAGGAACTGAGTTATTTATAGTTGAAGGAGATTCAGCTGGTGGTTCAGCTAAGCAAGGAAGAAACAGAGAAAACCAAGCTGTTTTACCTCTCAGAGGAAAAATACTAAATACATTTACAGAAATAAACGGATCTAAGAAAAACGGAAACTCCAATGACCTTCGAACAAAAGCCCTTTCAAAAATGATTTCTTCTAATGAAATTATTACATTAATCAACGCTCTAGGCCTAGATCCAAAGAATGAGGAAATAGATTTAAAAGATTTAAGATACGGAAAGATTATAATAATGACTGATGCCGATGTTGACGGCTCACATATTAGAGCATTGTTATTAACTTTTTTTAATAATCAACCATTTAATAAGTTAATTGAGCATGGACATGTTTATTTAGCTCAACCACCTTTATTTAAAATCAATAAAGGATCCAAAGGAATATACATAAAAAATGAAAAAGAACTTGAACATTATATTATCAAAAATTCAAAAGAACTTAAAAAAATAAATAAAGAATCCAAATATTTTGAAAAATATATACAAATTGAAAAATCAAAACTAAACATTCAAAGATTTAAAGGACTTGGAGAAATGAATCCCGATGAATTGTGGAATACTACATTAAATCCAGAAACTAGAAATTTACTCCAAGTTCAATATTCAAAAAATTTGCAAAAAGATCAAAATCTTATTAAAACTTTAATGGGAAGCGATGTTGCTTCAAGAAAAGACTTTATTGTGGATAATGCAATTAATGTATTAAATTTAGATATTTAGCGAATGGAGTTTAAGCAAGCTTCCGAAATTTATTCTTTAAATAAATCAACATATGTTAATCTTAGATGGATAGGAATTCTTGGTCAACTTATAACTATTAATTCTGTAAAGTTTATATTTAATTTTGACTTTGATTTTATATCAGCAAATATAATTATATTAATTGGTGCAATTAGTAATATTTTTTTAGTTTATAATTATAAAAAAATACAATTATCAAATAGATCATCACTTAATTTTCTTTTAATTGATATTATTCAGCTAAGTTTATTATTGTATTTAACAGGAGGGGTTATAAATCCTTTTTCTATTTTTTTATTAATACCAAGTGTATTTGCTTCATCTAATTTAAAAATTAAAACAAATTTGTTTCTTATATTTGTGACATTAATTTCAATTATCTTTCTTACATTTTTTTCATTGGATTTACCAAAACCTTTAAGTGATCATTTTCATATTAGCCCATATTATTATTATGCTGTTCCAATTGGTTTGATTGTTGCATTATTATTTTTAAATTATTTTGCTTTAATTTTTGGTAGAGAATCAAATCTTAGAAAAGAGGCATTAAATAAAATTCAAGAATTGATTTCTAAAGAGCATGAATTAGTATCTTTAGGTACTCAAGCGGCTGCTGCAGCACATTCTTTAGGAACACCATTATCTACAATAAAAATTATATCCCAAGATTTGCTCGAACAATTAAATAATAATAAAGATTTAAAAAAAGATATAGAACTTTTAGTAAGTCAAGTAGATAGGTGTAATGATATTTTAAAAAGATTGTCAATAAATTCAACTCTTGAAGATGATTTTATTGGTAAAGACTTAAGCTTAAATAATTATTTAAAAGAAATAATAAATTCTTTCAAAGAAATATCAGATAAAAATTTTATTCTTAATATTGAGCAAGATACTAATTCCTTTGATATTAAGAAATCAATTGAGATTATTTATGGAATAAGAAATTTTGTAGGTAATGC
>CACHFK010000038.1 GCA_902579085.1 uncultured Pelagibacteraceae bacterium
GTTTCCAATCTTTTTTGCCTTCAATTGTTTGTTTTACGCACCACCAATATTCTTCCTCGGTTTCACCTTTCCAAGCAAATACAGGAATACCTGCCTTCGCTATTGCTGCTGCGGCATGATCTTGAGTGGAAAATATATTACATGAAGACCATCTTACTTCTGCTCCAAGATCGACTAAAGTTTCAATTAAAACTGCAGTTTGTATAGTCATGTGCAAACAACCTAAAATTCTTGCGCCTTTAAGAGGATGTTTCCCTTTATATTCTGTTCTTAACGCCATTAAACCAGGCATTTCGGTTTCTGCTAATGAAATTTCTTTTCTTCCAAATTCTGCTTCGTTTATATCTTTTACTTTGTAATCACTCATATTTGATAATCCTTTCAGGTAAAGTCGGGTTTCTAGCAATTTTATAAAAAATAATCAACTTATCATTAAATCGCGGGCAAAATAATTTCAACTTTTGCACCTTTATTTTTATTATTTGTTGCTATTATTTCACCATTATGGAGCTCTACTAGGTTTTTAACTATGTTTAAACCTAAACCAGAATGTTCTCCAAATTTCTCAGGTCTATTACTATAAAATCTATTAAATATTTTATCTGTATTTTTTTCACTAAAACCTATTCCTTCATCTATAACTACTAATGATATTTTATGATTTTGTTTTTTAGATATCTCTACAATGATTTCTTGATTATTTTCGCTAAATGAAATTGAATTTTCTAAAAGATTGGCAATTATTTGTTCAATTCTATTTTCAATACCTAGAATATAAAACTGTTTAGCACCATCATTTTTTAATTTAATTCCAATTGACCTTTTTGAATCATATATACTATTAAAATCATCAACTACAGATTTAGCAATAAAGCTTAAGTCTATTTTTCGCATTCTTTCAGAAGAAATTGCAGCTTCATCTTTTAACATCTGAGAATAGTCAGTAATCAATCTTTCAATTCTTTCAACATCATGAGAAACAATTCCGACTAATTTATTTCTTAATTCTTTATTTTCTGTTTCTGAAATTATTTCTGAGGCACTCTTTAATGATGCCAAAGGATTTCTAATCTCATGAAGTAAATCTGTAGAGTAATTTTCTGCAGTTTCTATCCTTTTGTTAAGCTCATTTGTCATTTCATCTAATGAACTAGAAAGTATACCTAGCTCATCATTTCTTTTTTTTATATTTTCAATATTTGATTTTTCATCACTTTTATCTTTTATGATTTTCGTAAAAGTAACAAGATTTCTTATTGGTTTTAAAAAATATCTATTTAAGACAAAAGAAAAAATTAAAATAACAATGACTACCAATATTGCTGTTCTAATTATAAAATTTTTTCTTTCTTTAATAGCAACTTTTACATCATTAGCATTCTCAATGATTGCTAAATACCCAATATTTTTATTATTAAAAAAAACATTTTTAAAAGTTACTAACAAAAATTGATCATAGTCTTCTTTGGTGAAAGTATATGATTTTCCAAAATTATTTGAGATTGAATAATTTTTTAACTCCACATCAATAAATGAATTTTTTGTTTTAGATAAACTTTCTTTTTCTTTTTTTTTTTTAATTTTATCCATATTTAAATCATTCATTTCAATAATTTTAAGTTTTTGGGAAAATGCCCTGGGGTCTAAATCTAAAGTATCAGTGTCTCCAATTAATTTAAATTCATTATCAAAAATTTGAACCCTATCTAAATTTTGAAAAAGAAATCTAGTTGAAAACAAAAAATTTCTAATATCGTTTTCATTAAATTTAATTTTATGTCTATTTATATTTTCAATCGTGTTATTTAAGATATCAATATGATTTGAGGTTTTATCTTTTATTATTGATGGCTTTATACTATTTAAATAAAATATTGTTAAAATTCCAATAACTAAAAAAACAAGAAAATTGATAAATAAAAATTTTTTTAAAATTGATAAATTTTTTAAAAACTGACTGAGCATTATTTAACATTCCAGCGATATCCACTTCCATATCTTGTTTCGATTGCAGAAAAATTATTATCTATTTTTTTAAATTTTTTTCTAATTCTTTTTACATGACTATCTATAGTTCTATCTTCAATATCAGTATCTTCTCTGTAGGCAACATCCATTAATTGCGATCTTTCTTTAATTATACCTGGTCTCTTAGCCAATTCTTTAACTATTAAAAACTCAGTAGTTGTTAATTTATCTGGTAGCTGTTTTCCATCCCATTCACACTCAAGTTGAGAAGGATCAAGTTTCAATTTTCCATGAGAAATAACATTTTTAACTTCTTCTAAATTATTATTTTTTTTTCTTAGCTGAACCCTAATTCTTTCAATTAGTACTTTTGTTGAAAAACCTCCAGACTTTTTAACAAAATCATCTGCGCCTAGTTTTAAACCAAGCAATTCATCAACCTCTTCATCTTTAGAAGTAAGAAAAATTACTGGCATTGAAGTTTTCTTTCTCAATTTTTTTAGTAGTTCTTCTCCATCCATCCTTGGCATTTTAATATCTATAACAGCTAAATCTGGAGGAGTTCTCGACAAACCTATTAATGCACTTTCACCATCTAAATATGTTTGAATCTTAAAACCTTCCTTTTCAAGAGCAATGCTCAAACTTGTGAGTATATTTCTATCATCGTCCACTAAAGCAATTGTATGATTCATAAATAATAATAAAAATACTAAATTGTTCTAATTTGGGCAATCAAATTAAATTAATGAAGCATTCCCCAATTATCACCAACATTAACATCTACGGTTAAAGGTGTAGAGAAAGAATGATAATCACTTTTGGCTACACTCATCATTTCTTCTCTGATCATCTTGATCATTCTTTTTTCATCACCTTTTGGAACTTCAAATATTAACTCATCATGAATTTGTAATAAAATTTTTGATTTTGCATTTTGTTTATCTATTAATTTTTTTTCTAATCTAATCATTGCTAATCGCATAATTTCTGATGCAGATCCTTGAATTGGCGCATTAATTGCTGCTCGTTCTTGAAAGTTTCTTACATTAAAATTTTTATCATTTATGCCATTAAAATGTGATCTTCTTCCAAAAATATTATTTACATATCCACTTTTTCTACAAAATTTGATTGTGTTATCCATATAAACTTTAATCTCTGGAAATTTAGCAAAATATGCTTCTAAAAATTCCTCTGCTTCATAATTAGAAACATTAATCTGTTTTGCCAAACCGTACTGTGAGATACCATAAATAATCCCAAAATTAATTGCTTTAGCTTTTCTTCGATGATCTTTATCGACTTTTTTTATATCAATATTAAAAATCTGGCTTGCGGTTAAAGAATGGATATCATCATTATTTTTAAAAGCTTTTTTGAGTTCTTTAACTTCAGCAAGATCTGCTAAAATTCTCATTTCAATTTGATTATAATCAGCAGATATTAATAAATGATCTTTTTTAGCTGTAAAAGCTTTTCTAATATCTTTACCATCTTCTGATTTTATAGGAATATTTTGCAAATTAGGATCACTTGATGCTAATCTACCAGTTGTAGTAGCTGCTAATAAAAATGATGTATGTACTCTTTTAGTTTGAGGATTAATATGCTCGGGCAATGAGTCTGAATAGGTATTCTTTAGTTTTGAAATCTGTCTCCAATCTAAAACTAACTTTGGAAACTTATGTCCTTTAAATGCTAAATCCTCTAAAACATTGGCACTTGTTGCAAAACTTCCTTTTTTAGTTTTTTTTAATCCTGCAATCTTAAGATGATTATAGATTATTTCTCCCAATTGTTTAGGAGACGCAATATTGAACTCTTTTTTGGAAATCTTGAAAATTTCTTTTTCTAAATTTTTAATTTTTTTTTCAAATTTTAAAGATAGTGATTTTAAAAATTTACTATCAACTTCAACTCCTTCCATTTCCATAAAAGCAAGAATTTTTATTAGTGGCTTTTCAAATATCTCATAAATATTAATCATCTTTTCCAATTTTAAATTTTTAATAAATTTTTTATATAATCTAAAAGTAATATCTGCATCTTCTGCGGCATATTCCTTAGCCTTGTCGATTTCTACTTCGCTAAAATTTATTTGTTTTTTTCCAGTGCCAACTATCTCTTTAAATGAAATAGTTTTATGTCCTAAATGAATTTCTGATAATGTATCCATATTATGTCTATTTTTTCCTGCGTCTAAAACATATGACATCAGCATAGTATCTTCCATTGAGGAAATATTTATTCCATGTTTGAACAAAACTATAAAATCAAATTTTATATTCTGACCAATTTTTTTAACACTCGGATCTTCCAATAAAGGTTTTAGTTTTTTAATAACAATATCCTTATTAATACATTTAGATGAATTATGACCAATTGGGATGTAACAAGCTTTGCCAATTTTTGAACAAAGAGAAATTCCAACTAAATCAGCTTGATGAGGGTCCAAAGAGCTTGTTTCTGTATCAACAGCAACTTCACCTGTTTCTTCTGCTTCCTTGATCCACTGATCTATTTGTTTTGCATCTGTAATTAAATAATAATTTTTATGATTAATTGGTTTTTGTTTTTCTAATACTTTTGTTTCTGTTATTGAACTTGATAATTCAGGTTCACCATACATTGAGATTGCAGAACTTAATAATCTGTTAAATTCCATTTCTCTTAAAAATTTATATAATTTATCTTTATCTATTTTTTTTAAAATAAATTCACTTAAATCTTTTTTTATTGGAGAGTCATGTTTCAACGTAACAAGTTGCTTGCTTATCAACGCCTTGTCTTTATTTTCTATAAGTGTTTCTCTTCTTTTGTTTTGTTTAATTTCGTGAGCAAATTTTAAGAGTTTTTCTAAAGTTCCGTATTTTTTAATTAATTCAGCAGCAGTTTTTACCCCTATTCCTGGAACTCCTGGAACATTGTCGCTACTATCTCCTGCAAGAGATTGAACATCAATAACTTTTGAGGCATCAACTCCAAACTTATTTATTATATCATCCTCTGAAATAAATTTATTTTTCATCGGATCAAAAATTCGAACACCTTTTTTGTAAAGTTGCATCAAATCTTTATCTGAAGAAACTATTGTAACTTTTGCACCTTCTTCAAGAATTTTTTTTACATAAGTTGCAATTAAATCATCTGCCTCATAGTTTGGAAGATCAACTGAGGGTAAGTTAAAAGCTAATACAGATTTTCTAATATACTCAAACTGAGGAGCTAAATCATCAGGGGCTTCAGATCGATTTGCTTTATAATCACTGTAAATTTCATTTCTAAAAGTTTGTCTGGCTGAATCAAAAATCACCGCAAAATGAGTTGGTTTTTGTAAGTTTAGATCTGATTTTGAATCTTCTAAAAGTTTAAAGAGCATACTACAAAATCCACTCACTGCACCTGTTGGAAGTCCATCACTTTTTCTAGTCAGTGGTGGTAAGGCATAATAAGCTCTGAAGATGTATCCTGACCCATCTATTAAATAAAAATGATCAGTTTTTTTTATTTTGCTCATATAAAGATGTTATCTTATTTCTCTTAATGTTATAAATGTATAACCATATATGGAAAAAAAAAACGTTGTAGATGTTAAAAACCTAAAAAAAACTTATTCAAAAAAAGGGGCAAATGTTGTTGAGGCCTTAAAAAGTTTAAACTTAGAAGTGAAAGAAGGTGAAATTTTTGGATTGTTAGGTCCAAACGGAGCCGGAAAAAGCACATTTATTAATATACTCGGTGGATCGGTTTTAAAAAGTGAAGGTAATGTTAATGTTTGGGGCTTTGATTTAGATAAAAATCCTAGGCAAGTAAGAGCATCTATAGGAATAGTTCCTCAAGAAGTAAATGTAGACCCATTTTTTAAGCCTAGAGATCTACTAGAATTGCAGGCAGGATTATATGGGGTTAAAAAAAATGATAGAATAACAGATACAATTTTGAAATTAGTATCTTTAGAAAAACAATCAAATAGTTATTCAAGAAGTTTATCTGGTGGCATGAAAAGAAGGTTAATGGTAGCAAAAGCCATGGTTCACCAACCACCAATAATAATATTGGATGAACCGACTGCGGGGGTAGATGTAGACCTAAGAATACAACTATGGGAAAATGTAAAATCATTAAATGCAAAAGGTGTAACTATTATACTCACAACTCATTACCTAGAAGAGGCTGAAAAAATGTGTGATAGAATTGGAATTTTAAGTCATGGTGAATTGGTGGCTTTAGACACAACAAAAAATCTTTTAAATAAAATTCAAACAAAGGTTGTCAATTTTATTACTGATAAAAAACCGAATATTAACGAAAATGATTTAAAATCGTTGAAAGTAATTTCTAACGAAAATGGTAAATTTTGTGTTTCTTATGAAAAAAGCAAAATTAATATTGACCAAATAATTAATTATTTAATTGCTCAAAATATAAAAATATTTGATATTTCAACTGATGATGGTGATTTAGAAGATGTTTTTTTAAGGTTAACAAAAAACTAGATTAATTACTTTTAAAGATGTAAAATATAAGCGATGGAACTTGTAAAAACAGTATCAAATAGCAAATTAACAAAATCATTATTGTTAATTATTTTGGGTTCAATTTTATTAACAATATCTGCAAAAATACAAATCCCATTTTACCCTGTCCCAATGACTATGCAAACCTTTGTGGTTATATTTATAGGGATAGCTTTTGGATGGAAATTAGGTTTAGCAACTGTAGCTGCTTATCTTGTTGAAGGAGCAATAGGATTGCCAGTATTTGCAGGTACACCTGAAAAAGGAATTGGTATTGCTTACATGATTAGTACAACTGGAGGATATCTTTTTGGTTTTTTAGTTGCAGTATTTATTGCTGGTTTTATAAATTTAGAAAAAAATATTTTTAGAAATTTTTTTTTTAATTTCACTTGCTGTTAGTACCATTTATTTATTTGGTTTACCTTGGCTTG
>CACHFK010000039.1 GCA_902579085.1 uncultured Pelagibacteraceae bacterium
AAAGAAAAAAAAAAAAAATAAATGTTTTTGTCTCGAATATTTACATTATATCCAGAATACTTCCCGGGCTATTTGAACAAAGGTTTGTTTGGAAAAGCTATAAAAGAAAAAATTTGGAATTTGGAAACAGTAAATATAAGAGATTATTCACTTGATAAGCATAAGACAGTTGATGATACTCCTTATGGTGGTGGCAATGGAATGTTAATAAAAGCTGATGTCTTGGCCAAATCTTTAGATGATAATATTAAGAAAAAAGAAAAAATAATTTATTTAAGTCCCAAAGGAAGATTGTTTGATCACCAATATGCTAAAGAACTTTCACATGAAAAAACTATAAATTTTATATGTGGTCATTTTGAAGGTATTGATGAAAGAATAATTCAAAGTAGGGATATACAAGAAGTTAGTATAGGTGACTTTATTTTATCAGGAGGAGAAGTAGCAACTTTTGTTGTTCTTGATGCAATTTTAAGATTTCTTCCAGGTGTTTTAGGAAACTCAAATTCTTCTGAAGAAGAGAGTTTTGAGAATGGACTTTTAGAATATCCTCAGTATACCAAGCCTCAAATTTGGGAAGATAAAGGTGTACCAGATGTTCTATTATCGGGTGATCATGCCAAAATTAAAGACTGGCGTTTATCCCAATCTGAGGCTATAACACGCGACCGAAGACCAGATTTATGGCAAAAATATAAAAAAAATTAAAATGAAAACAATAGAAGAAATAAATCAATCCAACGTTAAAAAAATAATTTCAGAAAGAAAGCATCCAGATTTCTTTCCAGGAGATATTATTAAAGTAGGAGTTAGAATTACAGAAGGAAAAAGAGACAGAATTCAGTACTTCGAAGGTGTTTGTATAGCAAAAAAAAATAGAGATATTAATTCTTCATTTACTGTAAGAAAAATATCTTTTGGAGAAGGAGTGGAAAGAACTTTTGCTTTATACAGTCCAATTGTTGATACAATTAAAGTAGTTAGATCAGGAAAAGTTAGAAGAGCAAAATTATACTACTTAAGAGAAAGAACTGGTAAGTCAGCTAGAATAGCTGAAAAAATTAAAAAGAAAATTGGCATAGATATTGAAACAAAAATACAAGAAGTTACAGAGGAAAATGTTATGCCGACAACGGATGATAAACCTGCCGAAGCATCAAAAGAAGAAGTTAAAGAAGAGTCAACAAAGGTAGAAACACAAACTGCTCAGAAAAATGTTCAAGTAAAAGAAGAACAAAAACAAGAACAACCTAAAGAAAAAACAGAGCAGAAAAAATAATTTTTTTCTTAATGTCACAAACTATTTACGATAAAATTTGGAATGAACACTTGGTTCATGAGCAAAAAGATGGAACCTCTCTGCTTTTCGTTGATAAACATTTAATACATGAAGTTACAAGTCCCCAAGCATTTGAAGGATTAAGAACTTCCAATAGAAAAGTTAGACAACCAAAGTTAACACTTGCAGTTGCAGATCATAATGTTCCAACTACTGATAGATCAAAAGGTATATCCGACGAAGACTCTAGAATACAGGTAGAGACTTTAGAAAAAAACTGTAAAGACTTTGGCATTCAATTATTTGGTATGGAAGACAAAAGACAAGGTATAGTACATATCATTGGACCAGAGCAAGGATTTACTCAACCTGGAGATATAATTGTTTGTGGAGATAGCCATACTGCAACTCACGGTGCATTTGGTGCCTTAGCATTTGGAATAGGAACTTCAGAAGTTGAACATGTTTTAGCAACTCAAACTTTAGTTCAAAAAAAATCAAAAAATTTTAGAATAAGTGTTAATGGAAAATTACCAATTGGTGTTACTTCAAAAGATGTTATTTTACAAATTATTGGCAAAATAGGGACTGCTGGTGGCACAGGTTATGTAATTGAATATTCAGGAAATTTAGTCTCAAGTTTAAGCGTAGAACAAAGAATGACAATCTGTAATATGACTATTGAGGGAGGAGCAAGAGCAGGTTTAATACAACCAGATGAAAAGATAATTGAATATTTAAAAGACAAACCAATGTCTCCAAAAAAAGGAAATTGGGAAAAAGCTGTTGAGTACTGGAATAAATTAAAAACAGATGCTGACGCAAAGTTTGATAAAGAAATTACTTTAGAAGGCCATGAAATAAAACCAATGGTAACATGGGGGACATCACCACAGGATGTTGTAGAAATAGATGGCCAAGTCCCCAATCCAGACAATGAAAAGGATGAAGATAAAAAAAGCTCAATTAAAAGATCACTGAATTATATGGGCTTAAAACCAAACACAAATATACAAGATATTAAGATTGATAAGGTATTTATAGGCAGCTGTACAAATGGTAGGATTGAAGATATCAGAGCAGCAGCAAAAATATTAAAAGATAAAAAAATTGCATCACATGTAAATGCAATTATTGTACCAGGTTCTGGATTAGTTAAAGAACAAGCAGAGCAAGAAGGTCTTGATAAAATCTTCAAAGATTCAGGTTTTGAATGGAGAGAACCTGGCTGTTCAATGTGTCTCGCTATGAATGCTGATAAACTTAAGCCAGAAGAGAGATGTGCTTCAACTTCAAATCGTAATTTTGAAGGAAGACAAGGGCGTGGTGGTAGAACACACCTAGTAAGCCCAGAAATGGCTGCGGCAGCTGCAATTTCAGGAAATTTAGATGACGTAAGAAAGTACCAAAATTAAATGAAAAAATTTACAACTTTAAAAAGTATACCTGCATATCTTCCAATAGTTAATATTGATACAGATATGATTATTCCTAAACAATTTTTAAAAACAATAAAAAGAACTGGTCTTGGTAAAAACTTATTTTTTGAAATGAGATATGATGAAAGAGAAAATCTGATAAATGATTTTATTTTAAATAATGATCCATTTAATAAATCAAAAATATTAATTGCAGGAAAAAATTTTGGTTGCGGTTCCTCTAGAGAGCATGCTCCATGGGCACTTTTAGATTTTGGAATAACTTGTGTAATTAGTTCAAGTTTTGCAGATATTTTTTATAATAATTGCTTCAAGAATGGAATTTTACCCATTACTTTAAAAGAAGAAGAAATTAAGGAAATTTCAGAATATTCAAATAGAAAAGAAGAAATTTCAGTTAATTTACCAGATCAAAAAATCACATTTGGAAATAAAGAAATTAATTTTCAAATAGATGAATTTAAAAAAAAATGTTTATTAGAAGGTTTAGATGATATCGCTTTGTCTTTAGAAAAATTAGAAAATATTATTTCCTTTGAACAAAAGATCAAATCTAAAAAACCTTGGATGTTTAATGATTAAAATTAAAAAAAGAAAGTTTTTACTATTACCCGGCGATGGTATTGGACCAGAAGTTATTGCAGAAGTAAAAAAAATTATTAATTGGTTTAATAAAAATAAGTCACTAGATTTTGAAATTGAAGAAGAAATGGTTGGAGGTGCTTCTTATGAAAAACATGGAACACCAATTACAGATGAAGTATTTTATAAGGCATTAGAAAGTGAAGCAGTAATATTGGGAGCTGTTGGAGGCCCTAAATGGGATGATCTTGAATTTTCTAAGAAACCTGAGAGAGCTTTATTAAAATTAAGAAAAGAATTAAAATTATTTGCTAATCTTAGACCTGCAATTTGCTTTAAACAATTAGTAGATGCATCGAGTTTAAAACCAGATTTAGTTTCAGATTTAGATATAATGTTTGTAAGAGAATTGACAGGTGGAATTTATTTTGGCGAACCAAGAGGTATCAAGCCTATAGATAATGGAGAAAGAAAAGGAATAAATACTCACGTATATACTTCAAGTGAAATTGAAAGAGTTGCTCGTGTTGCTTTTGATCTAGCTAGAAAAAGAAAAAATAAAGTTACTTCCTGTGAAAAATCAAACGTCATGGAAGCAGGTCAATTATGGAAAGAAGAAGTACAAACACTTCATCAAAAAGAATATAAAGATGTAGAACTAAAACATATGTTGGCAGATAATTGTGCTATGCAATTGGTTAGAAACCCAAAGCAATTTGATGTAATTGTTACAGATAATCTATTTGGGGACATGTTATCTGATGAAGCAGCAATGCTAACCGGTTCCCTTGGACTATTGCCATCAGCTTCTTTAGGTGCAAAAGATAAAAATGGAAATATGAGGTCATTGTATGAGCCGGTTCATGGTTCTGCGCCCGATATAGCAGGTAAAGGGATTGCAAATCCAATCGCAACAATATTGAGTTTTGCAATGGCATTAAAATATTCTTTAGATTTAGATAAAGAATCAAATATGTTGGAAAAATCAGTTCAAAGTGTTCTTGACGAGGGATTAAGAACAAAAGATATATTATCAAAAGGTACAAAGGAAGTTTCAACATCTGAAATTGGTGATGCGATAATTTCAAAATTGCAATAATTAAACATTTATTCTAGACTATATTATGCCAACTTATACTGCTCCATTACAAGACATGATGTTTCTTTTTGAAAAGTTGAGAAACAATAAAAGGTATAATGAAATAGAAAAATATAAAGAAGTTAACTCAGAATTAGTTAAAGATATTTTAGAAGAAGCTGCCAAAATTAGTCAAAATATAATATTACCTTTGGCAAAAGCAGGTGATGAAAATCCTCCTATTTTAGAAAATGGAGTAGTTAGAACTTCTCCTGGATATAAAGAGGCATATAAAAAATTTATTGAAGATGGATGGATTTCTTTGTCTTGTGATCCAAAATATGGAGGACAAGGTATGCCCAAAACTGTCAGTGCTTTCTTTGATGAAATGTTATCATCAGCATCCCTTGCATTTAAATTGTATAGTGAATTAACAATAGGTGCCTACAATTGTATTTTACGCCATGCAAGTGATGAGATAAAAGATACTTATCTTCCAAAGATGATTGAAGGAAAATGGAGCGGCACAATGTGTCTTACAGAACCAGTTTGTGGTACTGACCTAGGTTTATTAAAAACAAAAGCTGAAGAGCAACCAGATGGTACTTATAAGATTAGTGGACAAAAAATATTTATTACTTCAGGAGATCATGATCTTACTGAAAATATTATACATTTAGTTTTGGCCAGAGCTAGTGACTCGCCCAAAGGTACAAAAGGCATAAGTCTTTTTCTTGTTCCTAAATTTATTGTTAAGGAAGATGGAAATGTAAGCTCTAGAAATGGTGTTTCTACTGGATCAATTGAAAACAAGATGGGTATAAAAGGATCTGCAACATGTGTTTTAAATTTTGATGAAGCCATTGGATACATGATTGGACCAAAAAATAGAGGATTAAATTCTATGTTTACAATGATGAATTTAGAAAGAATAGTTGTTGGAATTCAAGGTTTAGGAATATCTGAAATTGCTTATCAGAACTCTTTGTCCTATGCAAAAGAGAGAAAGCAAGGAAAAGCAAATTATTCAAAATCTGAAAATGGGGCAGATTTTATAATTGATCACGCTGATATAAAAAAATCTCTACTTACGATGAAATCGATAATCGAGGGGGAAAGGGCATTATGTTTCTGGTTATCACAACAAACGGAAGTTAGCCTTAATCATAGTGATCAAGCTACAAAGGAGGAAGCATCTGATTTTGTTTCATTAATGACGCCTGTAGTTAAATCAATGTTTACTGATATGGGGATGGAAATCACAAGTGAAGCAATGCAAATTCACGGAGGATATGGTTTTACAAAAGATCTTGGAATAGAACAACTTTATAGGGATAATAGAATTACCCCAATTTATGAAGGTACAAATTCAGTACAGGCAGCTGATTTGGTTTTTAGAAAATTAGTAACAAAAAATGGTGATATTATTGATAAATATTTAAATTTAGTCAAAGAAGAAATAAGCATTAATGATGAGAAAATACAATCTTTTACAAAGCAATTAGATCATTATTTAAACATCCTGAGAGAATTTACCGATTGGATTAAAGAAAAAATAAAAGATTCAAAAGATGATGTGAGCGCAGCTTGTAATGATTATCTAAAAGTCTTAGGTTTAGTTGCAACAGGACATGCTTGGATAAAAGTTTTAGAAGTTAGTTTTAAAGATTATGATAACAACAAAGATTTTTATAAAGATAAAATACAAACAGCCAATTTTTATTTTAATAGAGTTTTGCCAAGAGCAGAAAGTCATTTTAAGACAGCTAAAACAGGAAGTAAATATATAATGGAATATAAATTTAATTAGCATGAGTAACTACGAGACAAATTTAGATAAAAATAAAGCAAATTTTGTTCCATTAACACCCCTATCCTTTTTGCAAAGAGCAAACGATGTTTATCCTAATTATGAAGCACTAGTTTATGAAGATAGGAAGTATACTTGGAGCGAAATTTATAAAAGATGTATTAAATTTGCAAGCGCACTAGAAAAAATCGGCATTGGTAAAGGAGATACAGTTTCAGTTTTAGCTTTTAATACCCCTGAAATTTTTGAG
>CACHFK010000040.1 GCA_902579085.1 uncultured Pelagibacteraceae bacterium
AAAATGATCTAAAATCAAAAGAAAGAATGTTTAGATTAATCCAAGGTGATGTGGGTTCAGGAAAAACTATTGTTTCTTTAATATCGGCATTAAATACAATTGAATCAGGTTATCAAGTTGCATTTATGGTTCCTACTGAAATTTTAGCAAAACAACATTTTGTATTTGCAAAAAAGTTTTTTAATTCCGATATTAATGTTGAATTACTTTTAGGAAAAACTGATTTTTCATCTAAAAAAGAAATTCTTAAAAAATTAGATAGCAACAAAATTAACTTAGTAATTGGAACTCATTCACTATTTCAAAAAAAAATTAAATTTAAAAAATTAGGTTTAATTATAATCGACGAACAACATAAATTTGGAGTAAATCAAAGAAAAGAATTATCTGATAAAGGTGGTGATGAATGTGATGTTCTAGTAATGTCTGCAACACCAATACCCAGAACAATGATGATGACTATTTATGGTGATATGGATGTAACATTAATTAAAAATAAACCAAAAAATAGAAAAGAGATTAAAACCTATAGTAAGCTAGATACAAAAATAGATGAAGTTATCAAGTTTGCAAAAAATGAAATAAGTAATGGAGGTCAGGTATTTTGGGTTTGTCCTCTAATAGAAATATCAAAAAAATTAGACCATCAATCAGCGGTAGAAAAATACAAATTTTTACAAAAATATTTTAATAAGCGTGTTGGATTAATACATGGTTCTATGAATAAAGAAGAAAAAAATAATGTTTTAAATGATTTTTTAAATAAAAAAATAGATGTACTTGTTTCAACAACTGTAATTGAGGTTGGGATTGATTTTCCCAAAGCGAATGTAATTATAATAGAAAATGCAAATAAATATGGCCTATCCCAACTTCATCAGTTAAGAGGAAGAGTTGGAAGAGGAGATTTGAAGAGCTTTTGTATTTTAATTTTTAAATCTAATTTAAGTGAAAATGCAAAAAAAAGAATTAATATTTTAAAAGGTTCAAATGATGGTTTTGAAATATCAGATCAAGATATGAAGCTTAGAGGTTATGGAGATATACTTGGATTTAAACAAAGTGGAATAAAAAAATTTAAATTAGCTGATCCAATTTTACATAAAGATTTATTTGAATTAGCTGAATCTGAAGTTAAAAAAATTGAAAATTTCAATTACAAGTTAGGTGATTATTATAAACTTTTAAAAATATATGATAGAGCTTCAATAATTAATGACATTATTTAGTAGTTACTTCAGATGTTCCAGCTGATACTATAAATTTAGAAGCTTCTTCAAATGACATATCTAAATAAATTATTTCTTCTTTTGGAAACATTAATAAAAAACCACTTGTAGGATTTGGTGTAGTAGGAACAAAAACATTAACTAATTCTGAATTTGTTTTTTCAGATATTTCTCCTTTATTGTCTTTTGTTGCAAATCCAACAGCCCAACTACCTTTACGAGGGTATTGTATTAAAACTACACTCTTTCTATTATTGCTCTTATTTGGAGCAAGACTTTCTGTCATTTGTCCAATTGCAGAATAAATTGTTCTCAATATTGGTATTCTTTTAAATAAATCATTTACAAACTTTAAAATTCTTTTTCCAATAAATGATAAGGATATTCCTCCTATAATTGTTATAAATATTACAGATAAAAGTATTTCTAAGCCAGGTATAGCGAAAGGTAAATAATTATTCGGATTTAGATTATAAGGAATAAGTTTTGAAGAAATCGATATAAAGAACTTGGTTAAATATAAAGTTATACCAATAGGAACAAGCACAACTATACCTGTAATAAAATAATTTCTTAATTTTGCAAAAATTGAAATAGATTTTCTTTTTAATTTAGCCATATTTTACTTTTAAAGTTGTCAAAAAATGTATTTGCAAATAATATTTATTATATAATTAGGTTTATTATAAATTAAAAAAAAAGTGAATAGAAGAAATTTTATACAATTGTTAGGTTGTAGTTGTTTATCAATGGGTTTACACTCTTGTTCAACAGCTCCTATTACTGAACGTAAACAATTAAAAATTCTACCCGAATCTAAACTAAATGCTCAAGCAGCATCTATTTATGAGAAAGTGAAAGAAAAAGAAAAAATGAGCAAAGATATTAAAACTTTAAATCTTATAAAAGATATAGGTAGTAAGATGGAGAACTCAATATCTGAATATTTTTATAGAGAAAATTTAAATGATCCTACAATAAATTTTCAGTGGGAATATATATTAATAGAAAATAAAAAAATGAAAAACGCTTGGTGTATGCCGGGAGGTAAAATTGCAGTTTATACAGGCATATTAGATATAACTAAAAATAAAAATGGATTAGCAGCGGTTATGGGCCATGAGATAGCTCATGCTGTAGCAAAGCACTCTGTAGAAAGAGCGAGCAGAGGTGTATTACTTAAAACTGGAACCAGTTTAATAAATATTGCAACTGGTGGAAAGTTATCTGAAATTAATCGAGCAACAGGAATGGATACAATTGGTTTATTATCATCAATAGGAATAATGAATCCATTTAACAGAAAGCAAGAGACAGAAGCTGATTACTTAGGTATGATTTTTGCTTCTTTATCTGGTTATGATATTCGCGAAACTGTTAAAGTATGGGAAAGAATGAAAAATTCAAATAAAGGAAAAGAACCACCTGAATTCATGAGTACCCATCCATCTTCTTCAAATAGGATTAGTAATATTTCTGAATGGACAAATGAAATAATTTTTAAATATCCACCTTTAGTTTAGATGTGGTGAGCCCTGTTGGACTCGAACCAACGACCCATTCCTTAAAAGGGAATTGCTCTACCAACTGAGCTAAGGGCCCAACGTCGTGTTTTATATTCATTTTTAAATAATTTTCAATGTAAAAAATTATAATAAATTAATGTACTTATCATGAAATTGTTCAAAAGTTCCTTTTTTTATATTTTTTCTAATTTCAAACATTAACTCTTGGTAAAAATTGATGTTATTCAAAGTAAGAATCATTGAAGCTAACATTTCATTTGTATTATATAAATGATTTAAATAATTTTTTGAATATTTGTTCAAGTTAAACTTTGAAATATTCGTGTCTAAAGGAGAATTATCATTTTGATTCTTGGAATTTCTAATTTGAACTCTACCATTCCAAGTAAAAGCCAGGCCTGTTCTACCTGATCTTGTTGGCAGCACACAGTCAAACATATCAACGCCTCTTTTAACAGCCCCTAATATATCTGATGGTGTGCCAACTCCCATTAAGTATCTAGGTTTATCTTTTGGCATATTCACAGTTAAATTATTAAGAACTTTAAACATTTCTTCTTGTGTATCTCCTACAGCCAAACCACCTATTGCATAACCATCAAACTCTATATTTGTAAGTGCTTCCAATGAATTATCTCTTAAATCATCAAACAAACCTCCTTGTACGATTCCAAATAGAGCTTTGTGTGGATTTGAACCAAATGCATCTTTAGATCTTTGAGCCCACTCCATTGAAAGTTCCATAGATTTTTTGATTTTCTCATAATCATTAGTTTTCTTAGGACATTCATCCATAACCATAACTATGTCTGAATTTAAAGATTTTTGAATTCGTATACTTTCTTCCGGGCTTAAAACATACTTTTTTCCATCAATATGAGATTGAAAAATAGCACCTTTTTCTCTGTCAATTTTATTTAATTTGGAAAGTGACATTACCTGAAAACCTCCAGAGTCCGTTAATATTGGCAAACTGCAGTTCATAAATTCATGAAGTCCACCTAACGTAGATATTCTATTAACACCTGGTCTGATCATTAAATGATAAGTGTTTGATAATATAATCTCACTTCCAGTTTCTATAATATCATCAATAAATGCACCTTTAACAGTTGCTTGGGTGCCAACTGGCATAAAAGCTGGTGTATTAATATTTCCTCTTGAAGTTTTTATAACCCCTACTCTTGAATGATTTTCTGTATAATTAACATTAAAATTAAAAGTTTTTAATGCCATTCATTATTGTTATTCAGATTTAAAACTTATTATTTTATCAGGATCAGAAACGGAACCATTGTTGTCACTATCGCCTCTTTTAATCTTATCAACAAATTCCATACCTTCAATTACTTTACCAAAAACAGTATACTGTCTATCTAAGAACGGCGCCTGGTCAAAACAAATAAAAAATTGGCTATTAGCACTATTGGGATCTGATGATCTAGCCATCGAGAGTGTACCTCGTTCATGAGGAACATCATTAAACTCTTGATTTAAATCAGGCAAATCAGATCCACCCATTCCTGCTTTTCTTAAATCAAAATCATTTGATTCAGAGTTACCAAATTTAACATCTCCAGTTTGAGCCATGAAACCATCTATAACTCTATGAAAAACAACATTATCGTATTTTCCACTATTTGCTAATTCAGTAATTCTTTTGACATGATTTGGCGCTACATCAGGAAACATCTCAATTTTAACGTCCCCATCTTTAAGTTTTAATATCATAATATTCTCCTTTGCATTTGCATTGTTAGTTAAAATTAGAATTAAAAAAAAGACTATATTAAAAAATTTAAGCATAAATATTCTTTAAAGATTTTATTGTACTTTTTGTAGTAAATTTCCTTAGATCGCCTTTATGTTGAGCTATTTCCTTGACAAATCTCGATGATATAATCTGATTTTCAAGATCAGACATAAGAAAAATCGTTTCTATCTTGCTATTAAGTTTTCTGTTCATGCCAGCTAATTGAAACTCATATTCAAAATCTGATACTGCTCTTAAACCTCGTAATATTATATTTGATTTATATTTTTTGCAAAGATCTGTTGTTAAAGAATTAAAAGTGATAATTTTAATATTATCTTTTTTAAATTTCAGATCATTGAAAATTGCTTTTTGAACAATTTTTACTCTTTCATCTATTGAAAATAAAAAATTTTTTTGGTTTCCGTCAGAAATACCAACAATTACTTTATCGACAAATTTTAGAGCTTTCTTTATTACATCAATATGACCAAAGGTTATAGGATCAAACGTTCCAGGATAAATAGCTATATTTTTCATTAGATAAGATTATCATCAAGTTTAATAGCTGAAACTACTTTTTCGTCACCAGTTAATTTGATTATCCTAACGCCTTGTGTGTTTCTTCCAGCAACTCTAATTTCTTTTACTGAAGTTCTAATAACTCTGCCTTTATTTGTGGAAATAAGTATTTGATCTCCCTCAAAAACAGGAAAAGATGAAGAAACATTACCATTTCTTGAAGAATTAACAATTCCAATAATTCCCTTGCCACCTCTATTAGTTACTCTAAAATCGTAATGAGAAGTTCTTTTTCCATATCCATTTTCTGTAATAGATAAGATAAATTTTTTCTTAGCTGCATGTTCGGACTTTGCATCCTTGCTTTTTTTATTATTTTTTTGATCATGATCAATTATAGATAATGAAACTATACTATCTTTTTCTCCTAAATTAATTCCTCTTATACCTTTTGACGATCTACCTTTAAAAACTCTTAATTTTTTTGACTCAAATCTTATACATTTACCCAATTTTGTATTTAAAATTATATCTTGATCATCTTTACAAATTTTAACACCAATGATTTTATCATCGTTATCAAGTTTCATTGCAATCTTTCCTGAAGCATTTATAGAAGAGAAATCATCCAAATTGTTTTTTCTAATTTTACCTTTGGTAGTAGCAAATATTATATGCATATTTTTTTTATCAACATTATCGTCAGGAAAGGGCATTATTGAGCTTATTGATTGATGGTTTTTCAAAGGCAATATATTAAACAACGATTTACCTTTAGATGCAGATGAGCCTTCAGGTATTTTCCACGCCTTAATTTTATAAGCTAGTCCTTGAGTTGAGAAAAATAAAACTGACGTATGTGTATTTACTGAAAGTGTTTGAACAACTGAATCTTCATCCCTAGTCTTTATGCCTGCCTTTCCTTTACCGCCCCTTTTCTGCTGTTTTACGCTACTTAGAGCTCCTCTTTTTATGTAACCTTGAAGAGTAATTGTGATTATTACAGATTCTTTATGAATTGTTTCTTCTATGTCGTAGTTCAATATAGCATCTATTA
>CACHFK010000041.1 GCA_902579085.1 uncultured Pelagibacteraceae bacterium
AGCTTTATCTACGAGAAATCAACTATTGAGCAAAACTTCAAAAAAAAAAGCATCTAATATTGCTATAAAACTGATGCATTTAAAAAAAAAATTAATCCAAAAAAAATTAAAAATACCAATCAACCTTTTAAAAATTAAATCTGAAATAGAAAAAAATAACAAAATTAAAATTGATTATCTTGAATTGAGAGACGAAGAAAATTTAAAATTGAATAATTTTAAATCAAAATATAGATTGTTTATAGCTTATAATATTGAAAACGTAAGATTAATTGATAATTTTTAACTATAAAAAATATGCACCAACACCCAAAAATGAAACAAAGCCTATTACATCAGTTATTGTTGTAACAAAAACGCTAGAGGAAATAGCTGGATCAATATTCATTTTTTTTAATGTAACAGGAACCAATATGCCAAATAAACCAGCAACTATCATGGTCAATATCATTGAAATTGAAATTATTAAAGAAAGTTGAATATCATTAAACCATATCTGAACTACTAATGAACTAATAATTGCAAAAATAATCCCGTTTAAAATACCTATGTTAAATTCTTTTAAAATATTATTTGTAAAATTGTTTTTCGTTAAATCTTGGGTTGCTAAAGATCTGACAGTTACAGCTAATGTTTGCATACCAGCATTTCCACCCATAGAAGCAACAATTGGCATAAGAAATGCTAATACAACCATCTGTTCAATAGTAGCACCAAATAGACTTATACAATAGGTGGCAAGAAATGCGGTAAACAAATTTAATAATAGCCAATTAAATCTTCTTTTTGTTTTTGTAATAACTCCATCAGTTATTTCCTCATCACCTACACCTGCTAATCTTAGAGTATCTTCTTCAGCTTCTTCTTTTAATACAGTTAAAACATCGTCATAGGCAATCATTCCAACAAGTTTATTTGTTTTATCTATTACAGCAGCAGAACTAAGATTATAATTTTCAAACAAATTACCAACTTCTTCTTTGTCCATATCAACAGGTATTAATAATTGAGATTCCGACATTATATCCATCATTTTTGTATCTCTCGAAGTTCTCAAAACCTTAGAGGATGGCACTGTTCCTATTGGTTTAAACTCTTGATCAACTATAAATATCTCTAAAAATTCTTCAGGAAGCTCTTTATTTTCTCTTAAGTAATCTATTGTTTGACCAACTAACCAATTACTTGGAATAGCAGTGAATTCTCTTTGCATAATTCTTGCAGCTGAATCTTCGGGATAACTTAAGCTTTCGAGAAGAGCAAATCTATCTTTTGGTGGCAAAGATCCAAGAATAGTATTTTTATCTTTTTCATCAACATTTTCTAAAATTTGAATAGCGTCATCTGACTCTAAATTTTTTAGTATATTGACAATAGATTCTGAAGAAAGATAAGTAGTCATTTCTGCTTGAATAGATTCATTCAACTCAACAAAAACTTCAGGATCAATTTTGAAATTATTTAGCTTAATCAGACTTTCTCTATCATTTTGACTTAGATGTTCGATAATATCTGCTGCATCAGCTGGATGCATTTCTTTAAAAGAATTACTTAAGAATTCAGTATCATTCAAGGCTATTTTATCAGTAACAACTTTAATAAATTCTTTATTAAATTCAAAATTTACTTTTTTATCTTTAATTTTTTTTACTAAAGTCATAAAATTTACCTATAATTTAGTTGGCACTATTAATAGAAAATTAAAATAATACAAATTTATAATGAATATAGAGATAAAAAAGTCAGTAAAACCAGTAAAATATAAGTTAGCCATAGATGCACTTGAAGAAAGATTAGAACAAATAAGGATAAATAAAAAAAAAGAATTAATATGGATATTGGAACATAATGAGATCTTTACAGCGGGAACAAGTTTTAATGAAAAAGAAATTTTAGATAAATCTATTACATTAGTTAAAACTAATAGAGGTGGAAAAATTACATATCATGGTCCAGGTCAATTAGTTTTTTATTTTGTTATAGATTTAAATAAAAGAGAAAAAAATATTAGAAAACTTATTTCTGGAATTGAGAATACAATCATAAAAACTTTAACTCATTATAAAATTAATTGTTTTGCAGATAGAAAAAATATTGGAATTTGGCATAAAAGTAGATCCGGTGAGATAAACAAAATTGCAGCAATAGGAATTAAAGTTAAAAAATGGATTGCATATCATGGATTTTCAATCAATATTTCGAATAACCTTACTGCATATAAAAAAATAATACCTTGCGGTATTAAAGATAGAGGTGTTGTTAATTTAAATAAAATAAAAAAACAAAACTATAAAAATATTAAAAATGATTTAATAAGAAACTTTTTATATAATATTAATAATTAAGTCTTTTAATCTTTAACATATTTCTAAAATAGTCTGGTGGTATTGCTCTAAAAGTATATTTTATATTATTAATTTTAAATTTTATTTCATATGAGTGAAGCATTAAGTTTTTATTATTAATTTTAGTATTCTTTAACGTATTATATTTTTTATCTCCGATTATTGAATTTCCAATATTAAATAATTGTTTTCTCAACTGGTGTTTTCTTCCCGTAATTGGATTTAATTTAATAAATGTTGCATTGTTGTTCTTATCTAAAATCTCGTATTTGGTTTCAGCATTTTCAATAATTTTTTTTTTATCTTCAAATCTTATTAAATTATTTTTTAATAAACCTTTTTCATTAATAGAAACTTCTCCATTACATATAGCTAAATAAGTCTTATAAACTTTTCTAATTCTAAAAAGTGATGTTAAGAGTTGAGCTGTTTCTCTATTTTTTGCAATAATAAATACTCCAGAGGTATCTTTGTCCAATCTATGAACTGAAAAGGGTTTTGTTTCTCTAAAAATTTCACTTTTAGAAAATATATCTATAAGGTTTTTTTTTGATTTAGTTCCTCCTTGTACAGATATTCCAGATTGTTTATTTAAAACTACAAAATCATCATTGTTCTGGATTATTAAATTTTCATTTTCTTCAATAATTTCATTGGTTGGTATAAATTTTTTTTTAATTTGTTTAAAATTTTGTTTAATTTCAATATTATAAAGTTCAACCTTGTCATTGATTTTTACTTTTGTTGAACTTTTAATTTTTTTTTTGTTTAATTTAATTTTTCCATTTCTTAGGTTTTTTTCTATAAAACTCTGAGGTATATCACCTAAATGATTACGTAAGAATCTATCTATGCGCATATCGTTGTACGTTTTTTCAACGTTAATCAACTTTTTCATTTATAAATTTATTTATGCTGTGGCTACTTTTGGATCTTCTTTTTTTGGATCCTTGATTGGATCTTTTTTCTTTCTATCTACTCTTTTTGCTTCTACATCTCTATCAACAAATTCTATAACTGCCATTGGTGCATTATCACCGTATCTAAAACCGGCTTTTATAATTCTTGTATAACCACCTTTTCTGTTTTCATATCTTTTAGAAAGTGTTTTTTTAACTTTATTTGTAGATTTTAAATCTTGTAACTTTGAAATAAGAGATTTTGTATTTGATAATGTATCTTTCTTTCCTAATGTAATAATTTTATCAGCCTGTGGTTTGAGAACTTTGGCTTTAGGCAATGTAGTAGTAATCTGCTCATATTTTATTAAAGAATTTAACATATTCTTTATGAGAGCTTTTCTATGCTCCGATGTTCTATTAAGTTTTTTATAACCAAATTTATGTCTCATTAAATAGCTTCTTCAAGTTTTTTTGATAATTCTGCAATATTTTCTGGTGGCCAATTTGGAATTTCCATGCCTAAGTATAAAGACATGCCAGTTAGTACTTCTTTTATTTCATTTAATGATTTTCTACCAAAATTTGGTGTTCTAAGCATTTCACCTTCTGATTTTTGTACTAAATCACCTATATAAATAATATTATCATTTTTTAAACAATTCATTGATCTAACAGATAGCTCTAGCTCATCCACTTTTCTTAACAAATTTTTGTTAAATTCAGGCTCGCTAGGTTGTTCTCTAACAATAACCTCTTGAGGTTCATCAAAATTAACAAACATACCTAGTTGGTCCTGAAATATTCTTGCAGAATAAGCTACTGCATCCTCAGCAGATATTGATCCATTTGTTTGAACTTCCATAGTTAGTTTGTCATAATCTAAAGCCTTTCCTTCTCTTGCTGTGCTTACTGAATATGAAACTTTCTTAACAGGACTAAACAACGAATCTATAGGTATTAATCCTAATGGTGGTTCATCAGGTTTGTTCATATCAGCAGAAATGTAACCTTTTCCGGTTCCTACAGACATTTCCATATGAAAATTAGTGTTTTCATCCAAATTACAAATAACTAGATCTGGATTTAAAATTTCTACATTTGCTACTGGTATTATATCTGAAGCTTTTATTTCACCAGGCCCTTTCGCGTCTAAAATTAATTTTTTTTCACCTTCGGTAGTACTTTTTAAGGCCAATTCTTTTACATTTAGCACTATATCAGTAACATCTTCTCTAACACCCTTTATAGATGTAAATTCATGCAAAACACCATCAATTTGTATTGAAGTAACAGCAGTTCCTCTTATAGAAGAAAGTAGAATTCTTCTTAGAGAGTTTCCTAAAGTTAAACCATAACCTTTTTCTAAAGGTTCAGCTATAATTTTAGCATGAGATTTATCATCACTTAATTGTACATCTAATTTTGCAGGTTTTATTAATGATTTCCAGTTTTTAACATTTACTTCAGTTGTTTCCATTTATACTCTCCTTTTTTTTGGTGGCCTAGTTCCATTATGTGGCATTGGTGTTGTATCTTTAATTGAAATAATTTTAAAACCTCTAGATTGCAAAGCTCTTAATGCGGTTTCTCTTCCTGAACCAGGGCCTTTAACTTCTACAGACAAAACCTTCATACCACATTCCAAAGCTTTTACTGAAGCTGAATCTGCAGCGACTTGAGCTGCATAAGGAGTAGATTTTCTAGAACCTTTAAAACCTTTTTGACCTGCTGATGACCATGAAATAATATTTCCATCAGTATCAGCTATGGACACTATAGTATTGTTAAAGGTCGATTGAATATAAGCAATACCATTTGTAATATTTTTTTTCGTTTTTTTCTTTTTTGAATAAGAACTTTTTTTTGATTTTGTTTTAATATCTTTAGCTTGATCTTTATTATTATCTAATTTTTCTTTACTCATTTATTATTTTTTTAGTGGTGTTAATTTTTTTCCAGCAATTGCTATGGCTTTACCTTTTCTTGTTCTAGCATTGCATCTTGTTCTTTGACCTCTCACTGGAAGTTTTTTTCTATGTCTTGAGCCCCTATAAGAAGCTAGATCAATTAATCTTTTAATACTTAAAGAGTTTTCTCTTCTTAAATCACCCTCAACAGTAAATTTTTGATCAATATATTCTCGAATTTTTAGTATTTGGTCGTCTGTTAATTCATTAACTCTTTTAGATTTTGGTATTTCTAAAGCTTTACATATTTCATTGGAAAATTTATCGCCAATACCAAAAATATAAGTTAGTCCAACTTGCACTAGTTTGTTTTGAGGAATGTTTACACCTGCTATACGAGCCATAATATTGTGATAAAAATTTAGCCTGTTATATAAGAAGTTGTTTTAATGTCAATGTATTATACCCTTAGAATTTGCTCAATTTTGCTTGAAATTACATCAATTTCTGTACTTCCATCAATTTCGTAAAAATTACTTCTTGAAGAATAAAAATCTAAAACTGGTTTAGTTTTTTTCATATATTCGTCATACCTATTAATCAAAACATCTTTATTATCATCTTTTCTTTTTTTTAAGTGTTTGCCCTCACACTCAAGGTTATTAATCTTTTCTTTA
>CACHFK010000042.1 GCA_902579085.1 uncultured Pelagibacteraceae bacterium
GATAAAATAATTTTTTTTGTTAAATAATGTTGAAAATATTAATGATATTGCTGTAGGAAAATTAAAAATAGAATGAATATGCACTAATTCATATTCTTTTATATTTCTTAATAAAAAGAAAAGCATATTTAAAGAGAGATAAAATTTTGGAAAAAGTCTTTTAAAATAAAAGACATCCACTCCATCAATAATCTCTTTTACATTGGATTTAACATTTTCTTTATTTCCCTTATCTGTGGTGCAAACTGTAACATCGATCTTATTATTTGTTAAAAATTTTGATAGATGGTGGATTTGAAAGATTGGTCCTCCAAATTTGTATGCAGGGTAATAAGTTGGTACTACTATTAGAATTTTCAATGTAAATTAGTAAATGTTTTAGTATTAAATATCTTTAATCCTTTAATTAATTCGTTAATTCCTTCTTCAATAGAAACTTTAGGTTTAAATCCTTTATTCTCAATTTTTTTGTTTGAAACTAAATAATTTCTTTGATCTGGGTCCTTTCCAGATGAAGATTTATAAATTTCAAAACTTGGTAAAAATTTTTTAATTAATTTACATAACTCATATTTTGACAAATTGGCATCACTTAAACCTACGTTAAATATGTTTCCAACAAAATTATCAGAATTGTTTATTGCCAAATTAAAAACATCAGCTACGTCCCTAACATGAATAAAGTTTCTTTTGAAATGAGATTCGAATAATACTATTGATTTTTCTTTCAACGCTTTGTAAGTAAAATCATTTACTAGTAAATCTAAACGCATTCTCGGTGACATTCCAAAAACTGTTGCAAGTCTAAAACTAATTGAGTTTTCTCTATTCATAAGTATTTTTTCAATTTCTACTTTTTCTTTTGCATATAGAGATAAAGGTTTTAATTTAGAATTTTCATCACAATAATTGTCTTTATTGCCTGTTCCATATGCCGAGTTTGTTGTAGGCATTATTACAAGTTGTTTTTTTGATAATATCTTAAACAAAGAAATAATACTTTCTTTATTGATGCTTGAGGCGGCCCATGGATCTTTATTACATAAAGGAGCACCAACATATGCTGCCAAAGGTATAATAATATCAAACTTTTTAATCACACTTTTTAGAACTTTAATATTTCTACAATCTTCTTTAATCAAATTAAAATTCTTATTTATAATTGATGTAGTAAGTGAAGATTGATTGTATTTATAATTATCTATAACAGTAACTTTATGACCATTAGCTAGTAATAGAGGGGTTAATATTGACCCGATGTATCCAGCGCCACCTGTTATCAAAATATTATACTTGTTCATATGCATTTTATATTATTTAAAATTTTCACTAATTCTATAATATTATTTTTTTTTAAGTAAGGACTGTTTCCAATGTAATAACCAAAATTATGTACTTTTTCTACATTTGGATATTTAGAAAAACTATTTTTTTTTACGTAATTCTTTAAATATGGTTGGCGCATTTGGTTTCCACCTCCTGCGTTTCCTCTTCTAAATTCAATTCCTCCTTTTGAAAGAGCTTTTTCAAACAAATTTCTTTTTTTTATTGAATTGGTTTTTAGTATCAAAGGAAATGCGTAATTAGAATTTCCTTTAAGGTCATAATCAACGTAATATTTATTTTTATCCAATAACCTTAAAAAATTTTTGAAGTTTATTATTCTTTTTTTATTGTTTACATCTAGTCTTTTCAATTGATTAATGCCTAATACCGCTTGCAATTCATTGCTTCTCATATTGTATCCTGAATGTAGAAATATAAAATTTGGTGATAATTTTTTATATTTTTTTTTTAAATTATTTTGCATTTTGATATTTCCAGATTCTCTTAAAAGGCCATGTCCTCTTAACATTTTTACTAATTCATAAATTTTTTTATCATTAGTACAAACCATTCCACCTTCTATTGTTGACATATGATGAGCATAGTAAAATGAAAAATTTGATATTTTTCCAAAAGATCCTAGTTTTCTATTTTTAAACATAGCGCCATGAGACTCGCATACATCTTCAATTAAAATAATTTTCTTTTTATTTAATGTTTTCAAAAGTTTTTCATTTAAACCATTAAATCCTTGTGCATGTGTTATAAATACAGCTTTAGTATTTTTATTTATATTTTTGAGCACTTGATCAACATTCATTGATAAATTATGTAAGTTAATATCTACAAAAACAGGTTTAAAACTATTATTAATAACTGAAACTATATCTGAATTCCAAGTCAGTGGAGGAACAATAACTTCTCCTTTTCCATATAAAATTTTAATAGCAGCAAGTGTTAAAAAATTTGCAGACGATCCAGAATTCACAAATATACTGTACTTTACACCTAGCCAATTGCTCCAAAGTTTCTCAAACTGTTTAACTTTTGAAGATTGAGTAAAAATATCGTTATTTAATATAAATTTAGACAAAACCTTTTTATCATTTTCTGAAATATTATTAAACATCAATGGGTGAAAAAATTTAGATTTCATTATGTATAATTTGAGATCCCATATTAGTCGGCTTAACTTGAAGAATATTAAATTTAACCAGTTTTTTTTTAAAATTATATATTCTTTTTTTATCTACATAAAATAATATGAAGCCACCACCACCTGCTCCAAGAAGTTTACCACCAAATGCACCATTTTTCATACCAAAATTATATATTTCATCAATTTTTGAATTAGAAATAAATGGGCTTAAACTTTTTTTTTCAATCCAAGTTTCGTGCAATAATCTACCAAAGTCATTTGGATTATCTTCTAAAATTAGTTTATTTGCTTCAATAACATGATTTAAAATATTTTTTATATTAGATTTTTTCTTTGTATTTAATTTGGGTGTATATTTACCTGCGATTTTTTCTGCCCTTCTTTGTAATCCTGTATAAACTAAAAAAAGATTATTATTCATTGCATGTTCAAATTTTCTTTTTAATTTAATTTTATTAACAACAAATCCTTTTTTTGAAAAATTTATTTTATTGAAACCACCGTAAGAAGCTGCAATTTGATCTTGATGACCAACATTCTCTTGTAAAACATTTCTTTCAATAAAAAAACTTTTCATAGCAAGATTTTTTTTTGATAGTTTGTTCTTTTGAAAATTATTTATTGCATTTACCAACCCTACAACAAAAGAAGAGCTAGAACCCATTCCACTTCTTGATGGTAAGTCACCATCATAATGGATTTCAAGCCCATCTTTTATTTTAGAATTTAACAAAACCCCTCTAACTGCTGGGTGTAATATTTGGTCTATCTTTTTAACTTCTTCAACTATTGAATAGCTTACTCTATAATTGTGTTTAAAATATTTTTTTAATTTTCTGCAAGAAACATAAACATGTTTATTTATTGTTGCTGATATAACTGTTCCATTATTTTTTAAATACCATTCTGGATAATCAGATCCTCCTCCGAAAAAAGATATCCTGTAAGGTGTTTTAGAAATAATCACTGTTATTTTTCATTGTAATAATCGCCATATTCAACAAGTATAGTACTTTTGTTATTTTTTGCATCTATGGCTTTTTTGTACTCACTAAAAATTTTTTTTGGACTATCTAATCTTACAACGTTAATGTTGGGACACATTTTCTTAACCTCACTTGTGAAATCCCCTACGTGTTGAAATTGTGGGTGCAATGGTCTCTTTGACCCTATACCAGTCCTGATAATTGCTTTTGAATTATACTTGCCATCGGTCATTATATTAAATTTATCTAAATGGTTAACCAATTGATTCATCGCAAGCAATAAAAAATTCCATCTTGGAAATATACTAATAGGATTATACCCTGCCATCATCAGTCCTGTAGTAATTCCCATTTGCATTTCCTCTGCAACAGGTAGCTCTATTTTTTTACTTTTTTTAACATTTAATAGAGTATTTGACATTGCAGTTCCAGGAACTTCTACTGCCTGTCCTATAAAGATTGTATTTTTTTTTTTTGATATATACTCCATAGATCTTTTTAATTCGTTAAAGTATTTCATTAGAATTGAACTCTTTTTCCTGCTCCAGCATGTGGATATATTAGTTTGTATTTATAATATGTTATAAATTTACTTTTTTTATTCTCAAAACTTAATTTTTTTTGAGACCATGTTTGTCTTGTATTAGTGCAAACTGATTTACCATTATCTTCAACAATAAAATGTATTGGCAATTTTTTATTTATAGAGAATTTTAAACATTCATGCATTATTCCTGTTTCTGCTGTCATTTCGCCTAAAAAACAAAATACTTTAGATTTTTTTTTTTTTAATTTATTTGCCATAGCTACTCCCGTTGCAATGGGTAAAATTCCACCAACAATAGCAGATGAATATATTTTGTACTCTGGAAAACAAAGAGATATAGATTTACCTTTTAAAATTTCTTTTTCCAAAATTTTTTCAGGCACACCTTTAAGTAAACACTGATAATGTGATCTCCACGAGCAAAAAACCCAATCATTAGGTTTAATTTTTTTAAAAATTTTAATTAAAGCTTTTTCGTTATTACTATAAAGATGAATTGGTGATCTTATCTTAGCTTTATTGAATAAAGATGCTATTTTTTTTTCAAATGATATCAATTGAGCAGAATTCATATTTTTAATAATTGTTATTATATTATTTTTACTAATTTTCAAACAATCATCTAGAGAAAATGAATATCTACTTGATTACCGTGTAAATCTTTCAAAAAACACTTGAAACATATAAGCTGAACCCCATTTCAAAATTTTAAGTTTTCTCTCTCCACCTATTCTTTCAGGCTCATCGCCTGGAATTTCCGAAAAATTAATTTTTCTTTTCATAGCCCGAATAGACATCAAAGGTTCCCAGCTTATTTTAGTATTAAATATCTTTTCTGGTAACGAATAAGATTTTTCATCAAGTAAATTTAAATCATTTACAATACTTTTTTTAAATCCTCTGTAAATAACCATTGGATCAGTAATATTAGAAGCATAAAGTAAATTAATTAAGAATCTAAATAACCAATTTCCAAATGATGTTATTAAATCATCATCAAAACTTTTTGCATTATCTTTATATCTAGACACTATAACCATTTCAAATTCCTTATCTAATTCTTTAATTAAATTTTCTAATAACTCAGGTATTGAATTTCCATCAGGACTAAAGGTTATTACGTGAGAAGTTGTAATCTGATCAAAATATTCAAAATAAGCGTGCCTAAAACCCTTCTGTTTTTGAATATAAATTTCGATATTGTTTTGTTTTGCCCACTCAATAGTTCCATCAGTCGAACCACCATCTAAAATGGCAATTTTAGAAAAAAGATTTTTATTAATTTTAGGATATATAGCTTTAAGACCATCAATTTCATTTAGAGTTAACAATAAAAGCGTATAAGTATTATTCATAAAATATATTATTTAAATTCAAAGATCTCATATCCAAATTTTTTCAAAAAATAGT
>CACHFK010000043.1 GCA_902579085.1 uncultured Pelagibacteraceae bacterium
AATATAGCTATGATCTTTACCAGAAATCAGTCCTACTAACTTATAATTATATAAACTCATTTCATCTTCTGCTTCTCCTTCGGGAATATTGGTCATGGAGTTAGTACCTTCGTTGCCTGCAAATGGATCATTCAATGGGACCTCGTCTTCTTCTTCAAGTTGTTTTGCAATTTCTTTAGTTTGTTCTAATACCTCTTGTTTCTGAGTGCTTTCATCAGCAAATGACTTATTTGCTAAAAGCAAAAGAGATAAAATAATTAAAACTCTAAAAAAACTCATTTGGTAAACCTACTATTGTTAATTCACCTCGAGCAATTATCGCTCCAGTTGAATCGTTTTGTACTACACTTATTGTCTCCTTGTCAAAGTTTAACATTTTCTGTGATCTAGAGATAGCTCTCTTAAATTTAATAAATCCAAGGAAATTGCCTTTAATCTCATAATCAACAGGAATCTTATAATAAGAAACCATTTCTTTTTGGATTTGATTTTCAGATTGAGCGGCAATTCCTGGCTTTAAAACAGCTTTAGGTTTTTTCTTTTCGATTTTAGAAATTACCAATCCATTTACTGCAGCATATTTGCTTAAACTTTGATACAAATCTTCTACCTCTGCTTTTGAGTGAAACAGTGTAGAACTTTCTTCAAATTCTGGTTTTAGTTTTTTTATTCTATTTTTGAAACTAATAATGTCATTATTAAACTTAATTATCTCATTTTCTTTTAATACTTTATCTGCATACTTAGCTTTTCTTTCTTTAACCATTGGATTTAAAATTGCGTAGTAAATAATTAAGAACAAAATTATGCCTCCAAATCCAATTCCAAATTTAATTAAAGTTTTTTTATCAACAGCTGCTAACTTTCCTTTTAGATCAGACATGTTCATATTTTTTAAATCCATTACACCTGCTCCAATACACAAGCTATTTTAAAGCCCTTCATTTGCTGTGAGCCTTGTTGATTCTGAGGTAAGGTCATTGTTGCAAGAGATGCTTGTGAAATAAGTTTTTTATTATTTAAATTGCTAATTAATTTAAGTATATCTTGGTCACTATAGGCAGAGCCTGATATTATCATTAAATCTGTACCATTATACTCAATAGATTCGAACTTAACTCTCTTAGGAACTGCTGAAGCTATTTGTGCTAATATTCTAAAGTTAACAGTCTTATTTGAGCTTATTGACTTACTTAGTTCTAAAGATTTTAATATTTTTCCAATTTCTTTTGCATATTTATTTTTTTCTAAAGTTTTTAGTTCATGATCTTGAACAATCTGATCATAGCCTTCAACTTTTTTATTAAGAGCAGATATATTCCAAAAAGCAAGGCCAAATAAAACAATATATATTGCACTAACAACTCCAATTACACCTTTAAATGCAAAATTTGAAAATGCTTTTGCTTTCTTTTGAGCAATCATGTTTTCTCTATTTGGCAGAAGGTTAATATTTTTGACAGCTGTTACGAATTTATAATAACCAAAAACATCTAATTTTCTAAAAGCTAAACCCATTACTGTTGAAAAATAAGATCTGTTATCCATCTTCACGTCATTTTCTAATTGCGCTGGAACTTTAATCCCATCTATTGGATCAAATAAAAGAAAACCTGTATTAGTCATATTTTTTCTAAAGCTTCCTAAATATTCTTCAACGTTGGGTAAATTAGAAGTTATTCTTAAATTCCTTATTCTTTTTTCATATTTAGTTTCAAAATCTTGGATAGCTTGCTTAACTTGTGTCATGTATCTCCTGACAAGAGCATCCATTTCTTCTTGGTTATTACTTTCTCTTAGAGTTGTTCTATCTTGGCCCCTAATAAAGATGTCAGTTATAATTGGATTATTTTCATATAAAATCATCACATAGTTTTCATCCAAACCAAACTCTAATACTGCTGTTAAGTTGGAATCTTCTATTGATCCTGCAATTTGATTTATTTGGTCAACTGCAGATTTTAAAGCAAAACATTTAACATCAATGATAACTGCATTTAATCCACCTTTTTTTATAATTTCTGTGTAACTGTTAATGTCAGAAAGTTTTGAAGCCACGAATAATATATCCATTGTGTTGGCTGTTTTATCTCTATTAATTACTTGGTGAAAAATTGAATAATCATTTAAATTATCTGTTAATTGGACTAGATTTTCCCACAGAGAATCTGATTTAATGGCTGTGTTTAGTTCTTCATCTGTCATTAGCGGTGCTGTGACAACCCTGATAATGGCACTAGTTACTGGTATAGCGATTGCAGCATTTGAAGTTGTAATTTTTGATCTCTGTAAAGCAACCTTAAGTTCGTCTCCGACTTTATCTGGATTTTCTAAAACAGAAGATCCATCTTCAATACCTTCAAATTTATGAACAAAAAATTTGTCTAATACCCATTGATTAGATTTATTGCTGGATACTTGAGCTAAACGAATTTCATGAGGCGTTAACTCGACACCTACAATCTCTTCCCCTTTAACGGCTGATTTTCCAATTCTATTTTTTAGAAATTTGTCAAAAAACCCACCTTTTTTTTTCTTCTCACTTGCCCCAACTTCGGGTTTATTTTGTTTGTCTTTTTTTTTTAATAGGTTCGCAAATGGGTTTTTCATAAAAATAATTTATTAAAATAACACTATATACTCAACTTTTACTAGAAATAAATAAACTCATGTCTAATATGGGTTATTTAAAATAATAATTAGCCAAAATCTAGTAATTTATAGTATCAATAGCATTAATGTTCGAAAAATTAGAAGAGTTAGCAAAAAATAATAAAAAGATTTCTGATTTTCATATCAGGGCTGGATCACCTTTGGCTTATAGACAAACGGGTGAAATTATAAAAGTTCAAGAAGTAAATGTAACTGCACAAGATCTTAAAGATTTATTATCGATGAATTGTAATGAAACTGAGCTTGAACGTTTTGAGACAACGCATGAATTAGATACAGCTGTTACTTTAAGTGGTTTAAGATTTAGGGCAAATTTTTATAAAACTATAAATGGACCAGCGTGTGTCTGTAGAAGAGTAGAAAGTAAAATTCCTGACATGGATCAATTTAGTTTACCTCAATCGCTTTATGATATTGTTGATTTCCATAAAGGTTTGGTTTTAGTTACCGGTCCAACAGGTTCAGGTAAATCAACAACTCTTGCGGCAATTGTAAATGAAATTAATAAAACAAGAAATGCAAATATAATTACTGTTGAAGACCCAGTAGAATTTATTCATACAGATAATCAAAGCATTATATCTCATAGAGAAGTTGGAAAACAAACACAATCTTTTGCTGCAGCTCTAAAAGCGGCGCTTAGAGAAGATCCTGATGTAATTTTAGTTGGCGAAATGAGAGACCTTGAAACAGTTAGTTTGGCATTAACGGCCGCGGAAACAGGTCACTTAGTTTTTGGAACATTGCATACAAGTGGTGCCCCAAGTACAATAAATAGAATTATTGATGTATTTCCACCTGAGCAGCAAGAACAAATTCGTGCACAAATTTCTACATCATTAAAGATGGTAGTTACACAAAGATTGTTAAAAACAAGAGATGGTCAAGGTAGAGTTGGAGCATTTGAAATAATGAAATGCACTCCTCCTATTCAAAACTTAATTAGAGAAGCAAAAATTCACCAAATACCAAGTATTATGCAAACAGCAGTTAGAGACGGAATGATTACTATGGACAAATCTCTAGAAGAATTGGTGAAATCAGGAAAAATAGATCCAGGTGCGGCTAAAGCAGGACATTAAAGGTTTTACAATTTTAGAGCTACTAGTTGTTATAACAATTGTAGCAATTATTTCAGCTGTAGGTTATCCAAATTTTATGGATTGGCGAAAAGATCGAGTAGTCAGAGCTGCAGCAGAAAAGGTTGCAACAATGTTAACAGGTATTAGCACTCAAGCACAAAAAGGATATTTCCCGTTTGTTCAATTTCAAGTAATTCCAGGTAACTCAAATGTTGTCTTTACATCAAAAGGAATGACACAAGACACAATGAGTATTAAATTAAATCAAGCTAGTACAAAATCGCTAGATTGTACTATTGTTAATTCTGGGTATTGGGACAATCATTTAGTAGACACTTATACCGCCGAAGTTGGTGTAAATATATCTGGATCGGGCGCAGTTTGTTTTTCAAAAGACGGTTCTTATTTTTCTGAAAAAAATAGATTAGAAGATTCACAAGTTACTAATATTACATTAGCTGGAAGAACAAGTAATAATTATCTAATAATTTGTTTACCGAGTGGTAGCAGTGGAGGTGGTGGATTAGTCATAGTTGGTGGTGGTTCGGGTTCGTGTGGTATTGATAAGCCACAGTATTTGGTAGAATGGTCAAGATTTGGTAATATAAAGAAATTTAAATGGAGTGGAAGTGTTTGGAATAGTCAATAAAAGAACAACCGAAAAAGGAATGACTCTTTTAGAGGCATTAGTGTCTACAGCTATAATAGGCATTGGCTTTGTCGCTGTATTTCAAATGGTTAATTACTCCGTTCAATCAATTGATGTTTCTGGCGAAAGAACAAAAGCTAGTTATCTTGCAAGCATGGTTGCGGAAGATATTATATCAGAAAAACACTCGGACTCTCCTACTGCAGATAAAAAATTAATGGATTATTTGGTTGATAATAGACATACCACAGGTT
>CACHFK010000044.1 GCA_902579085.1 uncultured Pelagibacteraceae bacterium
AAAATGGTTACTGAAGCTTTACAAAAAGCGTGTCCTGATGCAACAGTTAAAGTTTCATGGCCCGAAGGTGTTGCGGTATCTTCATTTGCAGATAAATCAAATTTAAATGAAGAAGAGTACAAGCAGGCTATAGCAGGAACAGGTTTTGAAGTTGTGAAAGTTATAAAAGTTGGAAAAATTATAGAAGATCCAAGCGCAGCCGTATCTCTTTTGACAAATTAGTTTAATTTATTGATAAGATGGCTGATAAACAGTTAGAACAGATATTAAGAGATCTGTCTGAAATACGTAGCTATATTTATATTAACGTAGATAAACTTCAGTCAACACTTGAACAAAGTGAATTAACAAATAAAGGAGCCTTAAAGTCTTTAGAGTTTCGATTGGACGCAATACTCCAGGCAAATCTCGATACTTTTTGGCTATTAATGTGTTCAGTATTAGTATTTCTAATGCAAGCTGGATTTATGTGTTTAGAATCTGGTTTAACAAGAAGAAAAAGTAGTATTAATGTTGCTCTTAAAAATTTAGCTGACTTTGGAATAGCCGTAGTTACTTTTTGGGCTTTTGGTTTTGGTTTAATGTATGGAGCTAGTTATTCAGGTTTGGTTGGCACCAAGTATTTTCTTTTTTTTACCAATGTTGCTGGTTATCAAACTTATTTTGTTTTCCAAGCAATGTTTGTTGCAACTGCAGCAACAATTATTTCTGGAGCTGTTGCGGAAAGATTAAAATTTTTTAGTTATGTTATAATCACTTTTGTAACTTCTGGACTCATATATCCTTTAGTTGGTCATTGGATTTGGGCCTTTGATTTTTCAAATCCTGATAGAAAATTTGGTTGGTTAGGTAAGATAGGATTTATTGATTTTGCAGGAGCATCAGTTGTTCATTCGGTTGGTGGATGGGTTGCGCTAGCAATTTTACTTATTGTTGGTCCAAGAACCGGTAGATTTAGAAAAGACGATCCACAAGGTAGCAAAACTTTTCAAGGAAGCAATACACCTATGGCAGCATTAGGTGCATTAATTTTATGGTTTGGTTGGTTTGGGTTTAATGGTGGTGCCAATTTAGCAATGGATATTAAAATTCCACTTATATTAATTAATACCTTCATGTCAGCTTCAGCTGGATTAATCTCTTCTAGCATTATGGGAATAATTGTTATGAGAAAGCCAGAACCAATGTTTATGATCACCGGTCCTATCGCCGGACTAGTTGCTATTACAGCATCTTGTGCTTTTGTGTCTCCTGCAAATGCAATTATAATCGGGTCTATAGCTGGAATACTATCAGGTAGCTTCTTGGTTATTTTAGAAAAATTAAAAATTGACGATGTTGTTAATGCTATTCCCGTACATTTGATTTGTGGAATATGGGGAACTTTAGCTATTGCAATATTTGGAGATATCGAAAAAATGGGTATTGAAATTACAAGATCTGAACAATTATATATTCAACTAATAGGAATTGTTAGTATTGGTGCATTTTGTTTCTTTTCATCCTATGCAATATTTAAAATTATAAATTATTTTTACCCATTAAGAGTAAGTAAAATTAATGAAGAATTAGGGTTAAATATTGCAGAGCATAATGCATCTACAGATACGCATGAGCTATTAAACGTTCTAGGCAAACAAGTAGAAACTCAAGATTATACTTTAAGAGCACCACAAGATTCTTTTACAGAAACAGGTCTTATAGGTACTCAATACAATCGGATGATGAATAGATTAGAACAGTCTGAAAAACAAAAAAATATGTGGAAAAATAGAGTTTCAAATGAAATCAAATTAGCAATGGAAGTTCAAAGAAAATTAATGCCAGAAAGAGATATTAAAAATTATCCTGTCTACGGTCTAAACATTCCAGCAAGAGAAATATCTGGGGATTTTTATGATTTTTATCCTCATGATGATCAAATATATTTCAATTTATCAGACGTATCTGGAAAAGGTGTTAACGCAGGTATGGTAATGGCAAAAGCAATTACTCTATTTAAAATATTTGCTAGACAAAAATATAAACCAAACGAAATTCTGTATGAAATGAATAATGATTTAAATTTAACTAATCCAAGCGGAACATTTGTTACGTCAATTATAGGATGCTATAATTTAATTACTGATGAAGTGAAATTGGCAAACGCAGGTCACCAACCTGCCTTGCTAAAAAAAGGTGATGATTTTATAGAATATCCATCAAGCTCTACTCCACTTGGAATAGCAAAGCAAAAAAATGAAAATGCTTATAAATTAGAAAAATTTAAATTAAATGATAGTCGAGTATATTGTTTTACAGATGGGTTTTCAGAAAGTTTAGACGAAAACAAAAATGAAATTGGAATTGATGGTGTTAAAGAATTATTAAAAAGGAATCAAAATTCAAAATTAAAAATTGAGTTAGAAAAAGTGACCGAGGAAATTCGACAAAAAAGTTTAAAAAAAGAATATAAAGAAAAAGGCCTTGAAGAAGACAAAGGAATTTTGGATGATGATTTAACAATATTAGGTATTGGAAAATAATATTAATTTCCATCATTTCATTTAATATTTGATACAAATATAGGTTTTTACCCGCGCTGTAATATCGCCTATTATAATTGTTTCCTATATCTATATTTCGCTCGTGGAAAATAATTTAAAAATAGGAATTATTGGAGCTGGAATACAAGGAGTTTGTAGTGCTTTATTTTTGCAAAAAAAAGGTTTCCAAGTAACCTTATTTGATAGAGACGAACCTGGTAATGCAGCCTCGTATGGAAACGCAGGTCACTTTTCTCCATATGCATCAGTTTCTTTGAATAGAACAGATATTCTTACAGATGTACCATCAATGCTGTTAAGCTCAAGAGGACCCTTGGCTTTGAAATGGAATTATGTACCGAAGATGATCCCTTGGTTTGCAAGATTCATTATGAATTGTGGAAAAGAAAAAATGATGCATACAGCTAAATATATGCATCAAATACTTGATCAATCACTCCCAGCTTTTGATGAATTGTTTGATGAAATTGATTTAGAAGGATTAGTCGAAAATAATGGAATTCTTTATGTTTGGACAAATAAAAGTAAAAAAAGTAGAGAACTTGAAATTAAAATTCGAGACGAATTAGGAGTTAAGCAACAATTAGTTAACGCAAAAGAAATTCATGATCTAGAACCAAATATAAAGCCATTTTATGATAATGGAGTTTTTTATGATTATGCAAGACATGCAAGAAATCCTAAAAAAATTTTAGTCAAGCTGTTTGAAAATTTTGTAAAAAAAGGAGGAAAATTTTTAAAATTAAATATACAAAATATTGATTTTGATGAAACAAAACCTGTTTTGAGATCGGAAACACAAAGGTTTATTTTTGATAAATTATTAATTGCTTGTGGGGCTTTTTCAAAAAAATTAACTGATAAATTACATGAAGATATTCCTCTTGATACCGAAAGAGGTTATCACGTACACTTTAAAGATTGTGATCATTTAATTTCGAGACCCGTAGTTTATGCTGATCGCGGATTTGGAATGACCCCAATGGAGCAAGGATTAAGAGTTGTCGGTACAGTAGAATTTGGAGGACTTCAAAATCCTTTATCAAAATCGAGAATAAAAAATTTAATTTTGAATGCTAAAGATATGGTGGATGGATTACCCGATCATAAAGATGAGTGGTTAGGATTTAGACCTTCTTTACCAGATTTCTTGCCTGTAATTGGCCCTTCAAAAAATTACAAAAATGTTTTTTATTCTTTTGGTCATCATCATTTAGGATGGACTTTAGGCGCTATATCTGGAAAGATAATATCTAAAATGATTAATAACGAAAACACCAATATGGATCTGCAGCCATATAGCTCAATAAGATTTTCATAATTTGTGTCTAAAAATAATAATTTAGCTTACCTCTTGTTGATCCTTACCACATTATTTTGGTCAGGAAATTTTATAGTTGGTAAAGCAGCAAGTATTTATGAAATACCACCATTTTCGCTAAATTTTTATAGATGGTTATTTGCTGGATTAATTTTATTGCCCTTTACATTCAAAGAAATTTTAAAAAAAAAAAATTATATATTTAAAAATATTACTTTTTTTATAATTTTAGGAATTTCAAGTATAACCATTTTTAATTCTGCCGTTTATTACTCACTTTATTACATGCAGGTAATCAGTGGAGTCTTAATGATTTCAACTATACCAGTATGGATTATGTTTATTTCTTCAATTTTAGGAATTGAAAAAACAAATAAGTTTCAAATTTTAGGAGTTATTCTTTCACTTTTAGGAGTTTTATTTATTATAACTAAATCTGATCTAAACTTGGTAAAAAATTTAGATTTTAATAAAGGTGATCTTATTATGGCGTCAGGGATGTTTGCTTGGGCACTCTATTCTGCTTTATTAAAAAAAAAAACTTATGAAATTTCACAAATAACTTTATTAGAAGTAGTTATTATAATTGGATTATTATTTTTGGTTCCTATTTATATTTTAGAAATGAAATTAGGAAATCCTCTTATAGTAAATAAACCTTTTATTTTAACCTTATCCTATGTTGTTTTACTTCCTGGTTTAGCCTCTTTCTTTTTTTGGATAAAGGGCATTTCAATTATTGGAGCTAATAGAGCTGGGGTTTTTCTTCATTTA
>CACHFK010000045.1 GCA_902579085.1 uncultured Pelagibacteraceae bacterium
ACCAGCAATCATTGGAAACTCAAAAGTATTATTTGTAAAATGCTCTTGAGACTCAGGTGATAACAAAAAGTCAACAAGTGCTATTGCGTTTGCCTTGTTAGGCGCGCCTTTAACTAAAGCAGCACAACTTATATTCATGTGTGTTCCTCTATCTTGTTGATTAGGGAAGAATGCTTTAACTTTTTTAGCAGCTTCTTGTTGCTCAGCACCTTTTTTTCCAGATAACATAAGAGCTAAATAATATGTATTAGCTACAGCAATATCAGCTTCTCCAGCAGCTACTGCCATAATTTGAGCTCTATCATTTCCTGTAGACTCTCTAGCCATGTTAGCAACAACTCCCTTTGCCCATTCAGCTGTAGCTTTTTTTCCATTATTTGCAATCAATGAAGCTACAAGAGATTTATTGTAAATGTTGCTAGATTTTCTAATTACTAATCTGCCTTTCCATTTTGGATCAGCTAAACCTTCATAAGTCATTCCAGATAATTCTGCGCCAGTAACTCTTTCTGGTGAATAGTAAATTATTCTTGCTCTTTTTGCTACACCAACCCAATGTGAAGTTCTAAAGTTTTTTGGAACTGAAGATTTGATTGTAGGTGAAATTAATCCACCTTGTGTCATACCTTTTGCCTGAAAAGCACCACATCTTCCAGCATCAGCTGTGATGTAAAGGTCTGCAGATGAATCAGAACCTTCTTCTATCATTCTTTTTTCTAAGGCACCTGATTTACCGTTGATTAAGTTTACTTTAATTCCAGTCGCTACTGTAAACTTTCCATACAGTTCAGCATCAGCTTTGTAATGTCTTGCGTTAAAAATATTCACTTCATTAGCAATTGCAAAAGTAGATATGATTAAAGACAAAATTAAAGATAAAATTGATATTTTTTTCATTTTTTTCCTGTGTTTGTTTTTTAATTTGTAAGCTATTTATTGCAATTGATAACTATTATCAATGATAATGATTATCAGTATCAATATGTCGCAACCTGTGGTTTATCGTGAATAATATTGGAAAATCTAAAATTTCCACTCAGAAATTTTACTAAATAAGAAATTTCTAAAAGCTTGAACTCTGGCTGTATTTTTAAGTGATTGCGGGTAAACAAAGTGAGCTTCTGTAATAGGTCCTTCTACCTTAGGTAATACTTTAATTAAATTTGTAGATTGAAAGACTAAATAATCTGGTAAAGCTGCTAATCCTACTCCACTTTCAACAGCCAAAAGTAATCCCATAACGCTATTTACTTTCATTACTGATTTTCTTTTACCGTTATCTTTCATGCCTATTTTTAAAGCCCAATCAGGGTTGTAAACTGGCGAAGGAGCTCCTCTACCGAAAGATATAAACTTGTGTTTATTTAAATCATTAATTGTCTTTGGAATTCCATATTTTTCTAAATATCTATTAGACCCATAAATATGATAATTAATGTCTATTAATTTTCTCTGTATATAATTAAGTTTTTTAGGTCTTCTCATAAATATCCCAATATCGGCTTGTCTGGTGCTTAAATCGAGTTCTTTATCGTCAAATATCAATTCTACTTCAATTTCTGGGTTTAATTTCATAAATTCTTGGATCCTTGGAGTAAGCCAGTGAGTTCCAAAACTTCTAACTGTTGTAATTGTTATTTTTCCTGAAGGTTTATTTTTTTGATCTCCTAATGAGGTCTCAACCTCTTTAATCTTACTTATTACTTCATGTGCTGTCTTATAAACATATTCACCATTTTCTGTTAAGGTTAAGCCTCTTGCGTGTCTTTCAAATAATTTTACCTTAAGTTCATCTTCTAGAGATTGAATTTGTCTACTAATTGCTGATTGGCTTAAATTTAAAATTACTGTTGCGCTAGTAAAGCTACCTGCCTCAGCAACCGCATGAAATATTTTTAATTTATCCCAATCCATAATTATTTATTTAAGTTTATAATATATCTTCCTGTTGTTTCACCTTTAAGCATTTTTGGATAAACATCTATTAGTTCTTCTAAATTTATTTCTTTAATTGAATGACCAAGTAAATCAAAATCAACTAATTTTGATACTTCATCCCATAAAAATTGTCTTCTTTTAATTGAAGTATTAACAGAGTTAATTCCCCAAAGTTTAACTCCTCTTATTATAAAAGGCATTACAGTTGTATTTAATTTTATATCTGCTGCGTTTCCACATGCAGCAACAATTCCAGCTTCTTTTGTTTGGGCCAATACATTTGCCAAAACTTGCCCGCCAACTGTATCTACTGCACCATCCCATAAACCCTTATCTAAAGGCCTAGCTTCTTTCTTTAATTCATCAGTATTTATAACGTTTTTTGCACCTATTGATTTTAAGTATTCTATATTACTTTCTTTACTTGTAACTGCAGTTACATTGCATCCAAGTTTATTTAAAATCATCACCGCAATACTTCCAACACCTCCTGATGCTCCTGTTACAATTACATTTTCAACTTTTTCACCAAGTAAAAGTTCTTCCTTAGTAGTTTTTGCTGTAAAAGCACATTGTAGAGCAGTGAAGCCAGCGGTTCCCATTATCATTGCTTGTTTTGAAGTTAAATCTTTAGGCCTTTTAACTAAAAAATCACTATTTACTTTTGCATACTGTGAAAATCCACCATAAAAAATTTCACCCACTCTCCAACCAGTTAAAATTATTTCTTCACCAGGTTTAAAATTATCATTTGCACTCTCTTCTACTGTACCTGAAAAATCTATGCCTGGAATATGTGGAAATTCTTTTACAAGTCTTGCACCATTTTTTAATATTAATGCATCTTTAAAATTTAAACTTGAGTAATCTACTTTTACTAAAACATCTCCGTGTTTTAAAAAACTTTTATCAATCGATTTAACTTCTCTATTAAAGTTCTCCCCGTCTTGATTGAGTATCAAGGCTTTAAAACTATCTGACATGACTTAAGTATAGTATTTATTTTGCGATAAATCTTAAATATCTATTTTGATAACTCAGATCCTCTTTAAATTGGCCTAAGTAATAATTTGTGACAGTGGTTGCTTGCTCTTTTTTAATTCCTCTCATAGTCATACACTGGTGAGTTGAATCTATTGTTACGGCTACACCTTTTGCGTCCAAAGACTCCATTAAAGTTGTAGCTATTTGCATTGTAAGTCTTTCTTGAGTCTGTAATCTTTTTGAAAACACCTCAACCACTCTTGCAAGTTTACTTAAACCAACAACTCTTTCTTTTGGTATATAAGCTACATGAGCAATTCCTATAATAGGAGCCATATGATGTTCGCAATGACTTTGAACAGAAATATTTTTTTGTACCACCATATCGTCATAACCATCTACATCACCAAATGTTTTATTTAATATTTCTTTAGGATCTTCTTTGTAACCTTTAAAATATTCTTTAAAAGCTTTTACTACTCTTTTAGGGGTTTCTAATAAGCCTTCTCTGCCGGGATCTTCTCCCATCCATGTTAAAATTTTTACAAAGGCTTCTTCTGCCTCTTTATCTGAAATGCTTTCTTTTTTTAACTCGTTTTCATCTTTTACTAATTTCATGGTGTGCTTTTATATATATAATTCTTTATTTTTAAAATATTTATTATATTTAGTAATATGTTAGATAATTCCAAGCATATGTTTAAAAAAAGAGAAAATGTCGCTGATATAGAAGAAGGTCCTTTATTATCGCCAAAATTTGATAATGATGGTCTAATTCCTGTTATTGCAACTTGTGCAAAAACTAAAGAAATTCTAATGCACGGCTATATGAATGTTGAAGCCTTAAAATTAACTATTGAAACTAAAGAAGCTCATTATTGGAGTAGATCAAGAAAACAAATTTGGCACAAAGGAAAAACAAGCGGATTCGTTCAAAAAGTTTTAGAAATTAGAATAGACGATGACCAAGATGCCGTATGGTTAACCGTAGACATTGGAGATGGTGCAAGCTGCCATGTAGGTTATAGGTCATGTTTTTATAGATCAATTCCATTGGGTGAAATAAAAAATGGACGAGAAGTTGAAATGAAGTTTGAAGAAAAAGATAAAAAATTTGATCCTGAAAAAGTTTATAAAGGACAACCTAATCCAACAAAAATTTAATGGCTAAGTCACAAAAAAATGTTTTTGGTGAAGACCTTGAAGAATGTTCTAAAGATCCTTTAACAGGTTGGTTTAGAGATGGATGTTGTAATACTGATTCAAATGATCATGGACTTCATACAGTTTGTGTAAAAGTAAATAATGAATTTTTAGAATGGTGCAAAGAAGCCGGCAATGATTTAATAACACCTCATCCTGAATTTGGTTTCCCTGGATTAAAAGATGGTGACAATTGGTGTGTTTGTGCAAGTTGGGTTGGAAGAGCTATTGAAGCTGGCAAAGGATGTTCTGTGTATTTAAAAAAAACTCATGAAAATACACTTAAAGTTGTACCTTTCGAGAAGTTAAAAAAACTTGCTATAGATCTTTCTTAATTACATATTGCCATACTTAGGACCTCCACCACCCTCTGGTGTCACCCAAGTAATATTTTGTGATGGTTCTTTTAT
>CACHFK010000046.1 GCA_902579085.1 uncultured Pelagibacteraceae bacterium
TAAAAAACCTGGTTCTTCATCAGTTGTTCTGTATGGAACAGGTAAGCCAGCTACATGGCAAGAAACTTTTTTTCTAACTTCTTTAAGCAATTTCATTGTCATTTTTGGACCCCTGTAACAATTTAAACCAACAACATCTGCACCAAGATCTTCGATTATTTTACATGCATCTGCTGCTGTGTATCCGTCTCTTGTTAAATCGCCTCTTGGTATTGCATAATTTGCAACTGCTATTAAACCCTCATCCTTAATAGCTTTTAGAGCAATTTTCATTTCATCAACCCAATTAATTGTTTCTGCTACGATAAAATCAACCCCAGCTTCTTTTGCCCATATAACTTGTTCTTCGTACATTTTTTGACATTCTTTAAATGTTGATTTGTCATTAGGATCAAAAATATTTGTATTAGCAACATCGCCACATACCATTAAATCTAAATCTTTGAATTCAGCTGCCGCATCTTTTGCGATTTTAAGAGCATTTTTCTGCATTGGTTCAAGTAAATTTTCTTTTCCTATAATTCTCAATTTTTCTCTATGTCCATAGTATGTAAACGCTTGAACGACATCAGATCCTGCTCTGATAAATTCTCTATGTAATTGAGTAACAACATCTGGATTTTCTAAAACAACTGTTGGAACGAATCCTCCAGCTGACAAATATCCTCTTCTTTCCATTGCAAAAAGATAACCTTCTGCACAGATAACAGGTCCTTCATTTAGTCTTTTTATTAAATCTTTTTTCATAAATCCTCCTTTTAAATTTGATTAAAAACTTTTTATTGAAAAAACTTTTTAAGGAAAATTTTTAACGTTCTTTTATTATTGCTTGTTGAAAAACAGTTTTGCAATTCATGATATTTACAAATTCTTTAAAATAAAAATTTGAAATTAAATTCATTATTAAATTTACTACCTAAGAAAAGACTATAAAAGACATTTTTACTACAACTAGTAGTTGTAACTAGTTTGATTTTCTGTCTCCAATATGTTCTGATGCTTCATTAAATTAATTTAAAACGGAGAAATAAATGAAAATTAAAAATATAATACTTTCTGCTATTATTGCATTAGGTTTAACTTCATTTAGTGGAGTTGCTAATGCAGCATGTGGAAAGCTTGTTATAGCTGAACAAAACTGGGCATCGGCTGAACTTATGGCAAACGTTGATAAAATGATCTTGGAAAAAGGTTATGGCTGCGAAGTTGAACTTGTACCAGGTGCAACTATGCCTACTTTTACATCAATGAATGATAAAGGTACTCCTGATATGAACCCAGAACAATGGGCAAATGCAGTTTACACGCTTATGTTAAAAGCAGTTGATGAAGGTAGAATGATTCAAGGTAATAAGGCACCAATTACTGGACTTGGAGAAGGCTGGTGGATTACACCGGGCACAATAAAAAATCATCCAGAAATTAAAGGAATGACGGCACTTGAAATTTTAGAACATCCAGAGTGGTTTCCAAGTAAAGAAGATCCTTCAAAAGGAGCTTTTGTTGGTTGTCCTGCAGGATGGGGATGTCAATTAGCAAATGCTAATCTTTTTAAAGCTTTTGATATGGAGAAAAAAGGTTGGGTATTAATTGATCCAGGTTCTGCTGCAGGTTTAGATGGAACAATTTCAAAAGCAGCTGACTCAGGTGACTCATGGTTAGGATATTACTGGAACCCTACTTCAATGGTTGGTAAATATGGACTAACGCCAGTTGACTTTGGAGTGCCTTTTGCAGGAAGAGACAATTGGGATAATTGTATAATGAAACCTGCTGGAGAATGTGCAGATCCTAAACCAACAGCTTGGACTAAATCAGAAGTTAATTCTTTGATAACGAGTGGTTTTGCTAAAAAAGGTGGAAATGATGCAGTTACGTATGTTGAAAAACGTACTTATCCAGGCGATGTAATGAACGGAATGCTTGTGTATATGGCTGATAACCAAGCAAAAGGATCGGATGCAGCGATTGAGTTTTTGAAAAAACATGAAGCGCTTTGGTCTACATGGGTAACACCGGCAGCAGCTAAAAAAATTAAAGCTGGACTTTAAAATATAGTAAATTTAACGAGCCTATTATTCATTGTATAGGCTCGTTAACATAACAAAAAAATAGATGGAATTTTTTACTAAATTTCCTGTAATGGAAAGATCAGCTCTTGCTGAGTTAAGAAAAAGTATTGATTTAGCTTTTAGAAAATTTTCTAAGGCATATGGCGATAATATTGAAGCTTTTTTTGACCCATTATTTTTTTTCTTAGTTAAATTAGAAAAATTATTAATTAATTCACCTTGGCCTATAATCATAATTATAATTTGTGGTTTAGCATGGATTGGTTCAAGAAATTGGAAACTTGTTGTAGGAACAGCTATTGCATTTTTCTTCATTGGTTATTTTGGTATGTGGAAAGATTGTATGGCAACATTAGCAATTATAACTGTTTGCGTAATATTATGTATGGTGGTTGGGATACCTGTGGGAATATTAATGGCCCGTTCTGATAGAACTGAAAAAGCAATTTTACCTATTTTAGATATGATGCAAACAATCCCAAGTTTTGTATATTTAATTCCTATTCTAATGTTACTTGGAATTGGAAAGGTTCCCGGATTAATTGCAATTTGTATATATGCTGTACCACCAATAATAAGATTGACAAACTTAGGTATTAGAGAAGTAGACAAAGAAACTATCGAAGCTAGCGAAGCTTTTGGAGCTACAAAGTTACAAAAATTAAAAAGTGTTCAAATTCCATTAGCATTACCAACAGTGTTTGCGGGTGTTAACCAAACTATTATGATGGCTTTAGCAATGGTTGTTATCGCGTCAATGATAGGTGTAAAAGGTTTAGGGGTACCGATTCTAAGAGCAGTAATGAACCAATACCTAGCACTAGGATTGTTTAATGGATTGGCTATTGTTGCAATAGCAATTATTTTTGACAGAGTTGCTCAAGAGTATGGCCGAAGAATACAGAGGCATAGAGGAATTAAAAAATAGCCTGTTTCAATTTGGTCACCGATTTTTATAGACAGATTTTTTAAAATAAATAAATATCCCACAAAATGAACTTTTCTTTAGAAATTGGCCCTAAAACTGATCTGGACACTCTGCCAGCATTAAAAGATGTGTATGTTACAATGCTACCTGGTGGTGATTATAAAGAGACTTCAGAACAAGCGGCTAAATTAGTCAAAAAAGGCTTCAATCCTATCCCTCATTTTCCTGCTAGATCTATTGAAAATGAAGAGCAACTAAAAGATTTTGTTAATAGATGTAAGAACGAGGGGGTAAAACAAGCTCTAGTTATAGGCGGCAGTAGAGATCCTATAGGAAAATTCGATAGCTCAATTCAACTTTTAGAGACAGGATATTTTGAAAAGATGAAGATAGGAATCGCTGGACATCCAGAGGGGAGTCCTGATATATCCGATTCAAAATTAGAAGAAGCTATGAAAGATAAAAAGCCTTATGCGGACTATATAGTGACTCAATGGTTATTAGATCCTGAATTAATTGTAGACTTTATTTCTAAACAAACAGTACCAGTTCATGTTGGAATTACTGGACCACTAAAAATCACTAGCTTAATTAAATTTGCTAATATTGTAGGTGCAAAAAATTCCATAAACTTTCTTAAATCTAATTTTAGTAAGGCATTAGATTTACTGAAACCTAAAGACCCAAATGACTTAATTGGGAAAGTTAAATCGCATACTGATTTCTTCCACATTTATACATTCGGCGGCTTGAAGGAAACTAACAAGTGGTTGATGGAGAACAAATATGTCTAATGAATTTGACTATACTAAACTAAAACATGCAACTTCAGTTGATCAATCTGATCGTGAAGTTCCATATAACTTGAGACAAAGTGGACCAACAAAAGTTGAAATGTTAATTTCAACAAGAGTAAGAAAATCTCCTTATTGGCATTTATCAATGCAAGCAGGTTGTTGGAGAGCAACTGTTTATAATCGTATTTATCATCCAAGAGGATATGTAAAACCAGAAGACGGTGGTGCTATGGTGGAATATGATGCTATTGTTAATCATGTTACAATGTGGAACGTAGCTGTAGAAAGGCAGATAAGGGTTAAAGGACCTGATGCCGAAAAATTTACAGATTATGTAATT
>CACHFK010000047.1 GCA_902579085.1 uncultured Pelagibacteraceae bacterium
AGATTGACGATTCAATTATGCAAAAAAATTTAAGTGCAAAATTAATTAACATGAATGCTAATTATATTTTATCCGTAAAGTCGAAAGTAATAGATGGAAGAATCTTTATCACTGGTAAGGTTGAAACAGTCGAAGAAAAATTGAAAATTACAAAATTAGGATGGGAAATAAAAGGTGCAAGATCAGTAAAAAATGATCTTCGCATAAAGGACAAGTTTAACTTCCAGCAAGCAGCAAAAGATCTTTTAATAACTTCACAATTACGAGCTGCTATGATTACAAATAAAAAAATAAAATCAGTTAATTACAATATAGATACTTATAAAAAGAAAATATATGTTTATGGAATATCTAAGGATGAAGAAGAAAGAGCTGAAATTATAAATGAAGCAAAACAAATTCTTGATGTTGAAGATGTAATTGTAAGTATTTTGTTAATTGAAGATTTGAGAGTAGTTAAAAAATAATTTATTTATTATAATTTATAACACCTGCAGAGTAAGCAGCTATAGAAGCTAAATTTAATATATCAGAAGTAGAAGATCTTAGAGGAGCAATTTCTATTGCCTGGCCTAAACCTATTAATAAAGGCCCTATAACTTTTGCTCCACCAAGTGTTTTCATAATTTTATATGAAATTGCAGCACTATGTTGTCCTGGCATAATTAATATATTTGCTCTGCCAACTATTTCCGAAAAAGGATATAACTCAGAATATTCTTCATTTAAAGCTACATCTGGCTGCATATCTCCATCAAATTTAAAATCAACTTTTCTTTTTTTCAATATATCAACAGCATCCCTAATATGTTTTGTTCTACTTGTTAAAGGCTGTCCAAATGTTGAATGAGATAAAAAAGCCACTTTTGGATCAAAGCCGAATAATCTAACAACTCTTGCTGAAGAAATTGCAATTTCAGCTAATTGCTCAGATGAGGGATATTCATGAACGCTAGTATCACCAATAAAAACTGTTTTACCTTTATTTACAACCATATTTAAGCCAAACATAATTTCTCCTGGCCTGGGTTCAACTACCTTATTGATTTTTTCTAGTGATTGAGCATATCTTCTACTATTTCCGGTTACCATAGCATCTGCATCTCCGGTAGATACCATGCAAGATCCCCAGATTACTCTATCATTTCTTATCATTCTGTCACAATCTCTTTCGAGCAATCCTTGTTCTCTTTGAAGTTTTTTGAAAAGAAATTTTACATATTTATCTCTCTTTTTTTTATCTGTTGAATTTATAATTTGAATATCAAAATTTTCTCCATAACCAATTTCTTTAAGTCTTTGTTTAACAATTTTCTCTTTTGCAACAATTAAAGGAATTCCTAATTCAGCATTTTTAAACGCTATTGCAGCTTTTAATGTATTTTCATCTTCACCATCTGTAAAAACAACTCTTTTTTGATTTTTTTTGATTTTGGAATTTATACCTTGCATTATAGTTACAGAAGGATCTAGTCTTTGTTTTAAATGTTCGGTATAAGTTTCAAAATTTTCTATCTTTTTTCTTGCTACTTTGCTTTTTAAAGCTGCTTTAGCAACCGCTACAGGTATTACACTTATTAATCTTGGATCAAATGTAGATGGAATTATATAATCTTTACCATACTTGGGTCTTTCACCTCCCATAGCTGCTACAACTTCATCAGGCACTCTTTTTTTTGCTAAAGATGCAATAGCATTTGCAGCAGCAATTTTCATTTCTTCATTTATAGTTTTTGCTCTTACGTCTAGCGCTCCTCTAAATATATAAGGAAATCCAATTAAATTATTTACTTGATTTGGATAATCTGATCTTCCAGTGGCAATTATTGCATCACTTCTAACTTCTTCAACATCTTCTGGTTTTATTTCAGGATCAGGATTGGCACAGGCAAATATAATTGGATTTTTTGCCATTTTTTTTATCATCTCTTTTTTTAAAACACCTGCAGAAGATAAACCCAAAAAAACATCTGCATCTTTTATTGCATCATTTAAAGTTCTATTTTTAGTTTTTATTGCATGATTTAATTTCCATTTGTTTAATCCTTTTCTTTCTGTATTAATTACTCCTTTTCTATCAATCATTGTTAAATTTTTTTGAAGAACTCCTGTTTTTTTAAAAAGATTTGCACAAGCCATAGCTGATGCTCCTGCGCCATTAATGACTACCTTTATTTTTTTTATATCTTTCTTTGTTATATCAACTGCATTGATTAATGCTGCACAAGTAATAATTGCAGTTCCATGTTGATCATCATGAAATACTGGTATATCCAAAATTTTTTTTAATTTTTCTTCAATTATAAAACAATCTGGAGCGGCAATATCTTCTAAATTTATTCCTCCAAAACTTCCAGAAAAATTTTTAATACTATTTATTATTTCTTTTGGGTCATTTGAATCTATTTCTAAATCAATAGCATCAATATCCGCAAACCTTTTAAACAATACAGCTTTACCTTCCATTACAGGCTTTGATGCCAAAGCCCCAAGATTTCCCATACCTAGTATGGCGGATCCATTGCTTATAACTGCAACCAAATTTCCTTTTGTAGTATACTCATAGGCTAGCTCAGGATTTTTTGAAATTTCTCTTACAGGAACCGCAACCCCTGGAGAATATGCTAGTGCAAGATCTCTTTTTGTAGTCATAGGTTTTGATGAGATAATCTCAATCTTGCCAGATTTATTACTATTATGAAATTCTAAAGCTTCTTTATCCGAATAATGTTCAATTTTATTTTTCTTCATTTAGTGTAAATAGGTATACAAATAGAGCAAATTTAAGACTACTATGATTTATGAATCTAATTAAGTCAACAAGCACATTTAGTTTCTTTACTTTAATTAGCAGAATACTTGGATATTTAAGAGACGTACTGATTGCAATTTATCTTGGTTCTGGGCCAATTGCTGATGCTTTTTTTGTAGCTTTTAGAATACCAAATACATTTAGAAGATTATTTTCAGAAGGAACTTTCAACGCTGCCTTTGTTCCAAGTTATTCATCAGAAATGGTTTTTGGAAAAAATAGATCTCAAAAATTTGCGAATAAAATATTTAACTTACTTTTAATATGGTTGTTATTCATTGTGTTGATTATTGAAATATTTATGCCTGCATTTGTATTTATTATTGCCCCAGGTTTTTCTGAAAATTCTGAAAAAGTTGACCTAACTATTTCTCTAACCAGAATTACATTCCCTTTTCTGTTATTTGTTAGTTTATCCTCTTTTTTTTCTGCTATACTTAATTCTCATAATAAATTTGCTGTAGCTTCAGCAGCACCAATAATTTTAAATATATTATTAATTTTAGTTTTATTATTACAAGGCTATTTAAATGACCAGCTTGTAATTTATCTTTCTTATGCTGTTACAATGGCTGGAATAGCACAGTTAATTTTCTTACTTTTTTATGTAAAAAAATATTATTTTCCAAAAATAAATTTTAAATTTAAATTTGACAATAAAGTTAAATTATTTTTTAAAAAACTTTTACCAAGTATTTTTTCATCGGGAGTTACACAAATAAATATTTTAGTAGGAACAATTATAGCATCTTTCCAAGCAAGTGCTGTTTCTTATCTTTATTATGCCGATAGAATATATCAAATCAACCTAGCAATAGCTGGTATTGCAATTGGAACTGTTCTTTTGCCAAATTTAAGTAAATATATTCAATCTAGAAATAAAAAAAAAATAGATTTTATTCAAAATAAAGCTTTAGAATTAAGTTTATTTTTAAGTTTACCAGCAACTATTGCACTACTCATAGCATCTGAAGAGATAACTTCCTCATTATTTGGATATGGTTCATTTGATTACTTGAGTGTTAAAAATTCAGCTAACGCTTTATATTATTTTGCACTTGGACTTCCAGCATTTGCGTTCATAAAAATTTTTTCAAGTTTTTTGTTTGCAAGACATAATACCAAGATACCATTTTATTTTTCTATGATTTCAGTAATAATAAATATTATTATTAGTGTTTATTATTT
>CACHFK010000048.1 GCA_902579085.1 uncultured Pelagibacteraceae bacterium
GATGACTATCAAAATGTTGCACAAGATTTTGTAGACTTAAAAAAACTGTCTGGAAAATATGAAATAAAAATATTTAGCGAACCTTTTGAAAGTGAAGATGATGCTATTAAACAATTGGTAGATTTTGAAGCTCTTTTGATTATGAGAGAAAGAACTAAAATTACTGCTAATTTAATTAAAAACTTAAAAAAATTAAAATATATTTCAACTAGCGGTATGAAAAACAAGGCAATTGACCTGAGCGCTACCAAACAAAGAAAAATTACTGTAACAGGTACAGAAATTAATTCTAATCCAACATGTGAATTAACTTGGGCGCTTATACTTGGCCTTGCAAGAAATATTAGATTGGAAATAGATAATATGTATCAAGGTTACTGGCAAACAACATTAGGAATTGAACTTAAAGGCAAAATTTTAGGATTAATTGGATTGGGTAAAGTTGGTTCACAGGTAGCTAAAATAGGGAAAGCTTTTGGAATGGAAGTGATGGCATGGAGTGAAAATTTAAATCTAGATAAATGTAAAGAATTAGATGTTCTTCCATGTAGCAAAGAAGACATAATTCAAAATTCTGATTTTCTATCAATCCATGTTCAAGGAGGTGATAGATATAAAGACTGTATTAAATTAGATGAGCTTGATAAAATGAAAAAAACTGCTTTTTTGATTAATACATCTAGAGGTCATATTGTAAATGAAGATGATTTAATTATTGCACTTTCAACCAATGTAATTGCTGGAGCAGGGTTAGACGTTTATGCAAAAGAACCTTTGCCATCTAGCCACAAACTAAGGTTTGTTCCTAATGTATTACTATTGCCTCATATTGGATATGTTACTGCTGAGAACTATTCTATTTTTTATACTCAGATGTTTGAAAATTTAGAAAGTTGTGTGTCTGGCAAGCCTATTCGTGTTATAGAATAAATTATGCCAAAAGAAATTAATTTAAAACTAACAGATCAGCAGAAAAAAGTTATGTTTGAAGAAGCAACTGAATTACCAGGGTCTAGTAAATTAAATTATGAAAAAAGAGAAGGCTCTTATCATTGTGCAAATTGCGATATAAAACTTTTTGAATCAAATACTAAGTTTGAAAGTGGTTCAGGATGGCCATCATTTTATGACTCATTACCAGAAGCATTTGAAAAAAAAACTGATTATCTAATTGGTTATGCCAGAACAGAATATCATTGTAAAAATTGTGGAGTTCATCATGGTCATATTTTTGATGATGGTCCCAAACCAACTGGTAAAAGATATTGTAATAATGGTATATGTCTACTATTTAAGTCTAAATAATTAGTTGAAATTTATTATTTGTAATATATTTTTTCTTTATGAAAGTAATTATTAAATCACTATTGGTTTTTTTCTTTATAGTCAGTGGGGCCTATGCTGCAGATCTTGGTGCAAATATTTCAAAATCAATAGGTGACCAAATATCAAAATTAGTTCCTGGAGATGGATATACGGAAACAAATATTGATTTAAGAGAAAATGATTCTCCTGATTTTAGTATTTTAGCTGTTAGAGAATTAGAAAATTATAATAATGGAAATTTTTTTACTCAGTTTTCCCTTTTCAGTACAGAGCAAAATAATGATGGTAGAATTGTCGGTAACTTAGGTTTTGGAAAAAGAACTTTAAGTGATGATAAATTTATGATGAAAGGAATTAATGCGTTTTTAGATTATGATGATGCAGGAAATGCAAGAGCAAGTTTAGGAGCGGAAGCAAGAAATGCAGTTTTGCAATTTAGCACGAACTATTATCTAGGTTTGGCAGATGCATCTGATGAGAAAGTTTTAGATGGATATGATTATAGATTAGCATCTCAAATTCCATACTTGCATTGGGCAAATGCATTTATCGACTCTTATGATTGGTCTGGGAAAGACAGAGATGATATTAAGGGAACAAAATTAGGAACTGAACTATTATTATCACCAACAGTAAGTTTTGAAGTAGCTTTTGATGATAAAGATAAAGCAGGTATAGAAGATGAGTGGTATGCAAAATTACAATTTTTTTATCCACCAAGAGAAGGAGCCACAGCTCAAGATGGAATTAGCGATACTATGTGGAAAGAAGAAAAAGATATGACTGGTGAATTATTAAGTAAAGTTAAAAGAAATAATAAAATTATGATTGAGTTCAAAGGATCATCAACAATATCAAGGACAGATTAATGTATAAAATTTTTAAAATTATTTTTTTTATTACATTTACTCTTTGTATTTTTATAAGTAATTCCTATTCAGCTACAGGTGCTGCTGATGTTTACAAAGTAACAATGAGAAAAGTTGAACTATGTACTGCTAGCACAGGAGTTACAAGTTGTGAAAATGCAGTGGTAATAGGATCGGGAGATAAAGTAGTTGACATTGCATCAGTTTCGGCAGGTTCAGCAGCTGCTAGTTATGGAGATCCAGCTTTATTACCTTTAGGGGAAACTTACACGCATATGAGAGTGACCATTGACAGAAAATTTGTAATTCAAAATGATACAGCTATAGCTGCAGGAAGTAACGCAACAGCCTGTAGAACAATTGCGTCAACCGATGCTATGTATGTCACTGATGAGGCAACAGATAAATATACCCACAAACCAGTCGTTGCGAATAATCAAACTGCTGCTGAAATGAATGTTTATTTAATTAATGATAAATATACTCGATGCAATCTTGCAAATTGTTCAAATAAAACAGATGATCAAACTCAGACTTATCCACAAGGCTCTGGCTCTTCTACATTTCAAACCCAACACGCAGATGGTAGTACTGATGCTGATCATGTTTTAGTTTACAAACTCACATCCCCCTACACTGTTGCTTTAATATCACCTACAATTGATATTTCTTTTGGAACATCTGCCGCCGTAGGTGCGCAAGAAGTAAATAGCTTATGTCAGATGTGGGCAGAAGAACCTGTGGTAACTATTACAATAAAATAATATTTATTTTAAAGAATTAATTAGTTCACCTTTTTTTTCAAGCTCTCTAAGTTCTATATACCCACCAACATGATGATCATCAAAAAAGATTTGAGGAATGGTTCTTCTTCCATTGGCTTTTTTAATCATTTCATCTCTTAGCCCCTCTTTTGTTGAAATGTCTATTTCTTTGTATTGTAGATTATTTCTTAAAAGCAGTCTTTTTGCAGCTTCACAAAAATTACACAAAGGCCCAGAGTACATAGTGATATTTTTCATAGTTTAGATATAAGCCTTATTTTTTTAATTTCCAGTTAAGAATTTTGATGCAATTTATAATACCTATGATAATATGTATTTAGATAGTCCTATCTAGCCATCTTTAGCTCCCGGTTTTTTAGGACTATCCTTAAATGCTTCCATTAGAATATTTTCTATACTTACAAATTATACTTTTTTTGTTCATAACTCCTGGAACACCTAGAATAGTAATTATTTCATATTCGATGAACTATGGGGTAAAAAAATGTATTTGGACAGCTTTTGGAGACGTATCAGCAAATATTATTCAAGCTACTTTAGTGATTTTTGTTATAGGATCATTTTTTTT
>CACHFK010000049.1 GCA_902579085.1 uncultured Pelagibacteraceae bacterium
TTTCATTTAAAGAATTTATTGGATCTTTACTTTCAGTTAACCATTTTTCTAATACAGGTTTCGAAGTTTCCCAAATGTTAGTTTCGGGATTTAATTTTCTTGCAACTCCTTCAACTACAACCATAGTTTTTTGCAACATCAATAATTGAGGTTGAGTTTGCATATTAAATTTTTCTGTAACATCAAATAATTGTTTAAGAAGCTTTCCACCAGATATATCCTTAATAGATTGACCAAAAATTGGTTCACCAATTGATCTTAATGCTTGAGCCAAATCATTAACAGGAACATTTTTTGGAACTAGTCCTGCAGAGAGATGAACTTCAGCCACTTTTTTATAATCTCTTTGAATAAATCCAAATAATATTTCAGCTAAAAATCTTTGACTTAATTTATCTAATCTGCCCATAATTCCAAAATCTATAGGAACAATTTGACCGTTATTGTCAATAAATATGTTCCCTTGATGCATATCCGCATGGAAAAAACCATCTCTTATTGCATGTCTTAAAAAATGTTGAATTATATTTGAGGCTATTTTTTTTGTATCAATATTTCTTTTTATTAACTCATCGTTTTCTCTTATAGAAATTCCATCAACCCAATCAAGTGTCATTACATTTTCACTAGTAAAATTCCAATAAATTTTAGGAACTTTAAATCCAGAATCATTTTTTGTATTATCAGCATATTCATTTGCTGCGGCTGCTTCAAATCTTAGATCCATTTCAAGATTTGTAATTTCTTTTAATAAAAAAACTACTTCAACTAATCTTAATCTTTTCGTTTTTTTTATAGAAGACTCAATTATAAAAGCTAAAAGTAAAAGAGCATCAATTTCTTCATTAAAAATTTTTTTAATATTTGGTCTTAATATTTTTATTGCTACATCTTTTATAACTCCATTATCATTTATTTGAGCTTTATGTACTTGGGCTATAGATGCAGCAGCGATTGGTTCACTTAAATTAATAATTGAATTAAATAATTCATTTCCTAATTCTTTTTTAATCATCTCCTTTGCTTCAGATAAAGGAAATGCGGGAAGTTTATCTTGCAGAGTTTCTAATTGTTTAGATAACTCTTCCCCAATAATATCTGGCCTTGTAGCTAAAAATTGTCCAAGTTTAATGAAAGTTGTACCCATTGATTGTAAGGAATTAGAAAGTTTTTGTTCTTCTGTTTCAATTTTATTAACTTCATTACGATTTGTAAAAGAGAATCCAATTATTTTAAAAAAAATTTTAATTATTAATGGAGGCTCATTAAACTTTGTAGCTATTTTTAAAGCATCAGATTTAGCAAATTTTCTTCCTAATTTAAATAATATATATAATTTTTTAATCATTATAATTTCCAACCTGAATGAATTGCAACTATACCTCCAGATAAATTTCTGTAACTACAATTCTGAAAATTATTTTTCTCCATTAAATAAATAAGCTCATCTTGATTTATAAATTCATCAATACTTTTTGTTAGATATTCATAAGGATCTTTATCTCCTACAATTGCTTTGCCAATATAAGGAATTATTTTTGAATAATATTTATAGAGGAATTCTAAATTAGAGTTTTGTATTTTAGAAAATTCTAAACAAAAATATCTTCCACCTGGTTTTAAAACTCTATATGCTTCCGATAAAGATTTTTCTAGATTTTTAGTATTTCTGAGTCCAAAACTTATAGTATAATAATCACATGAATTTCTATTCAAAGATAATTTTTCAGCAGAATCAAGTATCCATTTAATATTTTTATAATTTTTGAGCCTATTTTTTCCTTTTTGGATCATACTTTTATTTGGGTCTATACAGAAAATCTTATTATCTTTGTTAGTAATGTCTAAAAATAATTTACCAATATCACCGGTGCCACATGCAACATCTATAAGTATTTTATTAGAAGAAGGGTTCATCCAATTTAAAAGGTTCTTCTTCCAAATTCTATGAATACCAAAGGACATGAAGTCATTCATAAGATCATATTTATCATAGACCTTATTAAATACATTTTCTACTAGCCCTTCTTTATTTTGAAGATATTGTTGCATAAAAAATAAATATTTAAGATTAATATAGTATTAAATGCCAGAATTGCCAGAAGTAGAAATAGTTAGACAGTCACTAAATCAAAAAGTCAAAGACAAGATTATTCAAAAAGTACTAGTAAAAAATAGAAATTTAAGGTTTAAGATTCATTCAAAATTTAAAAATCATCTTAACAAAAAGAAAATTAAAAAAGTTGAGCGATTTTCTAAGTACTTAATACTTACATTTGAAAACAAGGCTGGATTTATAATACATCTTGGAATGTCTGGTACAATTCATTTACATAGTTCTAATAAAAAAAATTTTTTCACAAATACAAGTTTTTATAATTCACCAATTTTACCCAAAAAGCATAATCATGTTGAAATTCATTTTGATAACATAAAATTTATATATAACGATCCAAGGAGATTTGGATATTTTTCTACTTTCAAAAATATGATTGAACTGAAAAATAAATTTAATCATTTTGGTCCTGAACCATTTTCTTCCTCGTTTGATGTCGGATACATCAGTAATTATTTTAAAAAAAAAGAAAAAAATATCAAAAATTTTTTACTAGACCAAAAATTTGTTTCAGGAATAGGGAATATTTATGCAAGTGAAATTTTATTTGATTCTAAGATTAATCCTATCAAAAAGGCAAAAGATTTAACAAAACATGAGTGTAAAAGAATATTAATACATTCAAGATTAGTTTTAAAAAAAGCAATTCAAAAAGGAGGGTCTAGTATTCGTGATTTTCAAAATACAAATGGAAAAATTGGTAATTTTCAAAAAGAATTTAAAGTATACAAAAGAGAAAATTTAAATTGTTTAAAATCTAATTGCAAAGGTACCATCAAAAAAATAACTATATCTAATAGATCAAGTTTCTTTTGTAATTATTGTCAAAAATAAAAAATTATTATATTGACCAGTATAAATTCTCAATATATACAATCGCGCTTATGGCAAACACAAAATCTGCAATTAAAAGAATTAGAAGAATTTCAAGACAAACAGAAGTAAATAAATCAAGAAAAAGTAAATTTAGATCTTCACTAAAAAAAATGAATGCTCTTATTGATAAAAAAGATAAGAAAGAAGCTTTAGCCTATCTACCAAAATTAAATTCTCAGCTAATGAAAATTGCCAAAACAGGTGTAATCAAAAAGCAAAATGCATCGAGGAATGTTTCACGGATAACTAGAAAAATTCAAGCTCTCTAACAACTATAAGTAGTTAAAAGTAAAATTTTTTTTTAACAAAATTTTAATTAGTAGGATTACAACTTATAATTATAGTCAAAAATTCTTTATACTATATCTA
>CACHFK010000050.1 GCA_902579085.1 uncultured Pelagibacteraceae bacterium
TTATGTTCTCCTAAATCCTGAAATGAGATTCCCAGATTGTTATAAGCCATTGCATAATTTGGCTGAATTTTGATTGCTTTTTCATAACTACTTATTGCTTTTTTATGTTCTCCTAATTTTTGTAATACTAAACCAAAATTATAATATGCATCTAAATAATTAGGTTGGATTTGTATCGCTTTTTCATAACTACTTATTGCTTTTTGATATTCTTCCAATTCTCCTAGCATGTTTCCAAGATTATTATGTATCAATGCATTACTTGGCTGGATTTGTATTGCTTTTTGTAACAATGGTTTTGCTAAATCAAATCTTTTTTTTTGACCTAGTAATATTCCTAAATGATAAATTGTTTCAAAATGATTAGGATTTATCTCTAATATTTTTTTATAAAGATTTTCAGCAGTTTGAAAATTATTATTTTTATGATTTTTAATAGCATTAAAAAAAATTTCTTTTACAATTAATTCTTTTTTTTCATTCATTATATTTTAAAAGAATTATCATTAATTTTTTTTGCATAGTTTAACCAATTTTTCATTATTAATATATCCTGCAACTTAGGACCTGATAAAGAGGGATAAACTAATCCTTTCTCTGAGTTTTTATTATAAATTTTATTGTCAATTATTTTTTCTTTATCTTTCCAGCTATTCTCATATTTCATCATCTCATCTTTATTTAAACTTATTTTCTTGTAAGAAGGATATTTTATTGCAAATTCAGAACATCCTCTTTTAGTTGATATTGAAAAGTTAGTACCAATATTTTTACAAAGTATTTTATTAATTCTTTCTTTGATTAAATTTAGTTCAGAAGTATTTTTACAGTATATTAAACCTTTATAGCTTCCAGAAATATCTTTTCGATATTCTACCATAACTTTTCTTGTATTTTTTAAGCCCAGGTAAAGATTATCAAAAATAAAATAAAGTTTAAACAAATCTAAAACGTTTTCTAATTCAATAGTAATTTTAAAACACTTAAAACAAAACTTTGGTATAACATTATAAGTATTGAAAACTTTAAAATGTCTTTCGCAGTTAAGATTATCCGAATTTTGTCTAAATATTTGTGTATTCGGAATACTTAAGTTTTTTAAATATTTATTTACTATTTCAAGAGATTTTGTAAAAAAATTTATAATCTGGTAGTCCTCTATTAACTTATCTTCTTTATAATTAAAATCGACTTGATCAATCAATGAATTCACATAAATATAAGGGTGTTTGCTATTATTTTTTGGTTTAAATGATGTTAAAATATTTATTATTTGATTATGAGCATCTTTTAAATTTGGATTTAATTTAATAGCTGATAAAAAATTTTCTAATGCACTTTCTAAGTCAAACAAATTAATATTTGCTATACCAAGTAGATAATAGGCTTCAGCAAAGTTTTTATTTAGGCTAATACAATTTAAAAAGAATTTTTTGCTAATTTTATAATTTTTTAGACTTAATAAAATAAAACCGTGCATGTTTTGTAAAAAATAATCATCTTTATGCTTTTTGACTAACAGTGTAGATATTTTTAAAGCTTGATTATATTGTTCCTTTTGAAAAAATATTTTTGCTTTTTCAATACTGTCTAAATCTTCTTTATTAAGCATTATAAATTAATCAAACTAAATAACTTATACTCCATTTAATAATTTTCATTGATTTTACTTGCTTTATTCATAATAGATATTTAATTACAAACTTTTTTCTAACACATCGGACCGAGCATTAAAAGCAACTAGATTGATGACTTTACGAAAAAGTTAGACTAAAATATTTTTATGAAAAAGCTTTTTTTGTATACTTTGCTTTTTTTTTGGTGCTGTGTAGTTTCAAATAATGCTAACGCAGTTGTAAAAAAACATGCGGGAACAGGAGAAATACATCTATCGAAAAAAATTATTGATGAATATTTTCACTATATAACAAGACCTTTAAATGAGCTGCCTTTAGTTTTTTTCATATCCGAGGATAAAAAAAATTTTTATTCTGTGATTATTAATAATGATGGTGGAGGCTATGCTGGATCAGGAACTATATCAAAAAAAAAAATAAAGTGTGAACGTAAACTAAAACAAACATGCTACTTATTTTCAAATATCAGATATATTGTATGGGATAATGGAATCAATCCCTTTGACGCCAAAGTTTCTAAATTAAACAGAAAGATTTCTAAACAAGATTTAATTTTAAAATTAACAAAATTAGGATTTATCCTTAATGAAGAGCAGCAAGCTTTAAAAAAGAAAAAAGTTGCTAAAGATAAGAAACAAGCCAAAGAAAAAGCAGCCAAAGAAAAAGCTGCTAAAGAAAAAAAATTAGCTGATGAAAAAGCTGCTAAAGACAAAAAATTAGCTGAGGAAAAAGCTGCAAAAGACAAAAAATTAGCTGAGGAAAAAGCTGCAAAAGACAAAAAACAAGAAGAGCTAGATAAGAAATTATCACTAATACCTGAAGATACTGACTTAACAAAAGCACAAAATTTCTTAAATGAAGTAAAAAATTTTATTAGTCTTTACCCAGAAGAATTTGACATAATTAAAGTATCTGAATTTTTTATTAAGACTAAACCAATTTTAGATGGAAATTTAGATTTTAAATTAATAGAAGATTTGGATTTATTTAAAAAATATGTAAAAAGTTCAGAAAAATTTATAGCATATCATCAAGATATTGAAAAAAAGAAAATAAAATTAAAACTAGATAAAATTAATAATTTATATTCAGATATTGAACAAAATATAAAAATTATAAAAGGATTTCTTGGAAGCAAACCAGATTCCATTTACTTAGAAGAGTGGTTAAACAATTATAAGAATGCAAAATTAATTATTAATGATCCATCCAGTTATAACCAATTATTAGTTTTATATGAAGATTTGGAAAAAATAATAGCTAAAAAGAATGAAGTTGATACAGTAATACTAGAAGCCAATGATACAATTGAAATTTTAAAGGCACATTTAAAAGTACACTTACTAACTGATTTAGCGCCATCTCTAATAGAACAAGTAAAACTTTTAGAAGAAGCCGTTAAAAAAGAAAAGGCAAAAGATATAGTTGTTGCAAATAAAGCCGCTAAAGAATTTATTTATAAAAGTATAGAGGAACCAAAGCTTAAAGAAGCAGAAAAAAAAAAATTAGCTGAAGAAAAA
>CACHFK010000051.1 GCA_902579085.1 uncultured Pelagibacteraceae bacterium
CAGTTTAAAAATGTATTTACTGGATTAGAAAAAAGAGACTACCAAACTGCAACTACATCTCAAAAATGTGTAAGAGCCGGTGGAAAACATAACGATCTAGAAAATGTAGGCTATACACCAAGGCATCATACTTTTTTTGAAATGCTTGGAAACTTTTCTTTTGGTGATTATTTTAAAGAAAGAGCAATCGAGTTAGCTTGGAATTTAATTACTAAAGATTTTGGAATAGACAAAAACAAGCTGTATGTAACTGTATTCCATGAAGATGATGAAGCCTTTAATTTTTGGAAGAAAATTGCGGGTTTTAGTGATGATAGAATAATAAGAATAGCAACATCAGACAACTTTTGGTCTATGGGGGAAACGGGTCCGTGCGGCCCATGCTCAGAAATTTTCTTTGACCATGGCGAGCACCTTAAAGGAGGCTTACCAGGTTCAAAAAATGAAGATGGAGATCGTTTTATAGAAATTTGGAACTTGGTATTTATGCAATTTGAGCAGGTAACAAAAGATAAAAGAATTAATTTACCAAAACCATCTGTCGATACAGGAATGGGATTAGAGAGAATTGCTGCACTTCTTCAAGGTACACATGATAATTATGAAACAGATCATTTTAAAAAAATAATTAGTTCTACTTCTGAAATAACAAAGATCAAACCTAACGAAAAAAATTTATCAAGCTTTAGGGTTATTGCAGACCATTTAAGAGCTAGCTCTTTTTTAATTGCCGAAGGAGTATTACCGTCTAATGAAGGCAGAGGTTATGTTCTTAGGAGAATTATGAGAAGAGGAATGCGACATTCACATTTGTTAGGATCTAAGGAACCAATCTTCTTCAATATATTCAAAACTTTAATGGAAGAAATGAAAGATAACTATCCTGAATTACAAAGAGCAGAGTCTTTAATTAAAGAAACTTTAAAAATGGAAGAAGAAAAATTTTTAGTACTTTTAGATAGAGGAATTAAAATATTAAATGATGAAATTACAAAAATAGATAAAGTTCTTCCAGGCGATGTTGCATTTAAACTTTATGATACTTACGGTTTCCCATTAGATTTAACAGAAGATATTTTAAAAAATAATTCTTTAAGAATCGATAATGAAAAATTTCATAGTCTAATGAAAGAAAGTAGAGAACTTGCAAAGAAAAATTGGAAAGGATCAGGAGATAGCGCTATAGATGATATATGGTTTGGTGTTAGAGAGAAACTAGGAGCAACTGAATTTTTAGGATATGAAACTAATCAAGCTGAAGGTGTTGTTTTATCATTGTTTAAAGACAACAAAGAAGTAGATCAACTAAATTCCGGTGAAGAAGGTATGATTATAGTTAATCAAACACCTTTTTATGGAGAATCAGGTGGACAAGTTGGAGATGTAGGAGAAATAATTTCAGGAGAATTTAAATTTGAGGTTTCAGATGTCCAAAAAAAATTGGGCGATTTATTTGTTCATTATGGAAAAGTAAAAAGTGGTTCAATAAAATTAAACAATAATGTTGAAATGAAAATAAATGTTTTAAGAAGAGACAATATTAGAGCATACCATTCAGCCACTCATTTATTACATGAGTCCTTGAGAAGAGTATTGGGCGAACATGTAACCCAAAAAGGATCTTTAGTAGAACCAGAGAGGCTTAGATTTGATTTTAGTCATATGAAGCCAATAAGCTCAGATGAAATTAATAAAATTGAAACTTATGTGAACTCAATGGTGGAAAAACAGTCAGAAGTAAAAACAAGGTTAATGACACCTAAGGAAGCTGTAGAAAATGGGGCTTTAGCACTATTTGGGGAAAAATATGGTGAAGAAGTAAGAGTTCTATCAATGGGAAATGAAGAAAGTAAGTATTTTTCAACTGAATTATGTGGAGGTACGCACGTAAGAAATACTGGTGATATTGGCAAATTCAAGATTATAAGCCAATCTTCAATTGCAGCGGGCGTAAGAAGAATAGAGGCATTAAGAGATAAACAATTAGATGAATACCTAAAAAATAAGGAAAAATTATCTGGTTTATCTGCTCAAAAGGACGAGGAAACAATAAAAGAATTATCAGAAAAAATAATCAAACTTGGAGGGAATCCAAACTTAGATAGTGAAGATCAAAAAGTATTGATTAAAGAATTATCAAAACAACTAGAACAATTGAGTGTTAAATCTATCTTAGATGATAAATCAAAAAATATAATTAAAGATGAAACGATTAATGGTGTCAAAATAAGACTTCAGAAAGTAGAAGACTTGCCTCCAAAAGATTTAAGAAAGTTAGTGGATAATGGAAAGAAAGAATTAAACGAGGGAATTGTAGTTGTATTTGCAAGCAAAGATGAAAAAGTTGGTTTAGCAGTAGGTGTAACTCAAAAATTAACTGAAAAGTATGATGCTGTACAGTTTGCTAAAATTGGATCCGAAACTATTGGAGGAAAGGGAGGCGGAGGAAGAAAAGACTTTGCTCAAGCTGGAGGGCAAGACAAATCTAAAATAGATGAAGCTTTAGAAAAAATTAAATCTTTAGTTTAATTGTTTTAACAGATTTTGATCTATTTCATCAAGAAATTGATTTGTTGTCATGTATTTTGTTGAAGGGCCAACAAGAATTGCGAGATCTTTTGTCATACATCCATTTTCAACACAATCTATACATACTTTTTCTAAAGTATTAGAAAATTTTATTAATTCATCATTGTTGTCTAATTTTCCTCTGTGTGCCAATCCTCTTGTCCAAGCAAAAATTGAAGCAATAGGATTTGTTGAAGTTTCTTTTCCTTGTTGATGCATTCTAAAGTGTCTTGTTACAGTTCCATGAGCAGCTTCTGCTTCCATGGTTCTTCCATCTGGGGCTAACAATACACTAGTCATTAAACCCAAAGAACCATAGCCTTGAGCCACAGTATCAGATTGGACGTCTCCATCATA
>CACHFK010000052.1 GCA_902579085.1 uncultured Pelagibacteraceae bacterium
ACCGGTAGGTTTTCCTGGATCTGGTGAAGTAGTAAATATGCAACCACCCGATAGATTATTAAAAAAAGGCATTAATACATTGCCAACTTTAGGAGATGGAAGGCAAAGTGGCACTTCAGACAGTCCATCAATTTTAAATGTTTCTCCAGAATCTGCAATTGGTGGAGCTTTACTAATAGTGCGTACAGGAGATAAAATTAAAATAGATTTAAATAATAGTAGAATTGATCTTTTAATTTCAAATGAAGAAATAGAAAATAGAAAAAAAAATGCTAAAATTCCTGAATTAATTAACCAAACTCCTTGGCAAGAAATATCAAGAAAGATGGTAGGTCAATTGGAAACAGGAGCTTGTTTAGAGACAGAAACTATATATTTAGATATAACAAGAACAAAAGGAATGCCAAGGCATTCACATTAAAAGATAGCGAATGAAAAAAAGATTAGATGGAAAAAAGGTATTAATAACTGCAGCCGGACAAGGCATAGGTAAAGCTACCGCAATAGCATTTCATAACGAGGGAGCTAAGGTGCATGCCACAGATATTAATGACAAAACTTTAAAAATTCTAAAAGAAGAATATCCTGATATTAATATTTATAAGCTAGATTCTACAAATAAAATTGATATTGAAAAATATTGTTCACAGTTAAACCAAGTTGATGTTTTGTTTAATGCTGTAGGATTTGTGCATCATGGTACTATACTTGATTGTGATGAAAAGGACTGGGATTTTTCATTTGATGTAAATATTAAATCTATGTATTTTATGACAAGAGAAATTTTACCAAAAATGATTAAGCAAAATAAAGGAAGTATAATTAATGTATCATCAATTGCTTCGAGCTTGAAAGGTTTACCAAATAGATTTGTTTATGGAACAACCAAAGCTGCAATAATAGGTTTCACTAAATCTATAGCATCAGATTATTTAAAAAATAATATAAGATGCAATGCAATTGCCCCTGGAACGGTTCATACCCCATCTTGGGAAGAAAGGGTTCAAGCTGCAGAAAACCCAGAACAAGCAAAAAAAGATTTTATAGCGAGACAACCTATGGGAAGACTTGGAACCCCGGAAGAGATTGCTACTTTAGCAGTATATCTTGCAAGCGATGAATCAGATTTTGTAACAGGAATTATACATTCTATTGATGGTGGAATGTCAATTTAACAAAAGGAGAACAAATGAAACTATTAAGAGTTGGAAAAAAGGGAACAGAAAAACCTGCAGCTTTAGATAAAAATGGAAAAATTAGAGATATTAGCTCTTATATATATGATCTAGAACCTGAAACATTAAATTTTCAACAAATTGATAAGCTAAAAGAAATTAATCTAGAAACTTTACCTGAAATTTCAAGTTCAGAAAGAATTGGAGCATGCGTAAACAATCCAAAAAAGTTCATTGCTATCGGTTTAAACTATTCTGATCATGCAAAAGAAACAGGGGCCGAACCTCCATCAGAGCCAATTGTATTTATGAAAGCTACAAGTTCAATTAGTGGACCTAATGATGATATAGAAATTTCAAAAGACTCGAAAAAATTAGATTGGGAAGTTGAGCTCGGAATTATCATTGGAAAAGACGCCAAGCATATTTCAAAAAGTCAATCCCAAGATCATATTCTAGGATATTGTTTGGTAAACGATGTAAGTGAAAGAGAGTGGCAAATTGAAAAAATGGGTCAATGGGTAAAAGGAAAATCTCATGATACATTTGGCCCAGTTGGTCCATACCTAATTACAAAAGATGAAATTAAAGATATTAACAATCTTAATTTGAGCCTAGATGTTAATGGAAAAAGAATGCAAACAGGCAATACAAATACAATGATTTTTAACGTTGATATGATTGTTTCATATTTAAGTAATTTTATGACATTACAGGTTGGAGATATAATAACTACAGGCACACCTCCTGGTGTAGGAATGGGTATGAAACCTCAACAATTTTTAAAAGCTGGAGATGAAATAGAATTAACAATAGATAATTTAGGAAAACAAAGATCAAAAGTTGTTCCTATATAATCAACTGTGAAAATAATTTCTTCAGCACCAAAAGTTATATGGAATACAAAATGTACTCTTGGTGAAGGAACATTATGGGTAAAAGAACATAATTCAATTTACTTTACAGACATTAAAAAACAAAAAATTTTTATATTAAATACAAAGAATAATAAAAAAAAAATTATCAAAGTAGATAAAGAAATTGGTTTTTTAGCACATATAAAAAAAAATAATTTTATATTAGGTCTTAAAGGAGAATTAAGAATAGTAGACTTAAAAAAAAATAAAAAAATTAAATCATTGAAAATAGAGAATGAAATTAAATCAAATAGAATTAATGATGGCAAAACTGATCCAAGTAGTAAACTTTGGTTTGGTACTATGGATAATTTGGAAAGAAATATTAAGAGAGGATCTTTGTACTGTTTAGATAAAAATTTTTATTTAAAAAAAGTCGACACAAATTATTGTATTACAAACGGGCCAGCATTTTTAACCAATAAAACATTTTATCATACGGATAGTAGATTAAAAAATATATATAAAATTTCAATAGATAAAAATCTTAATATATTAAAGAAAATGATTTTTAAGAAATTTAATAAAAAAATAGGATCTCCAGATGGAATGACTGTAGATCAAAATAAAAATCTATGGGTTTGCCATTATGGAGGTGCTCGAATTACAGTTTTTAATACAAGGGGTAAAAAAATTCATGTAGTCAATTTTCCCGCAAAAAATATTACAAATTGTACTTTTGGTGGAAAAAATAATTCTGAGATTTTTGTCACATCTGCGATTAAATCAATGAATAAAAAAGATATTAAAAAATATAAGGATTCAGGAGCTTTATTTAAAATTAAAACAAATGTTA
>CACHFK010000053.1 GCA_902579085.1 uncultured Pelagibacteraceae bacterium
TCCTCTATTTAAGCTTTGTTCAGTTGAAGCAAGAGCTAGGATAGAACCAAGTATTGGGCCAATACATGGTGTCCAGCCAAAACCAAATGCCATACCGATTAATAACGAACTAAAAATTCCATATTTTTTTTCTGTATAAATTCTTTTTTCATAATTCAAAAAATTTAAATTAATTATTCCAAGAATTTGTAGTGAAAAAATAATTATAACAATCCCTGATGCTATTCTTAATTCGTAAGAATTATCTAAAATAACAGAACCCAAAAATGATGCTGTAGCGCCAAAAGATATAAATACAACTGAAAATCCAATTGTAAACAATATTATAGGAAAAATATTAACAGTTTTTTTTTCTATAAGTTCATTCAATGAGCTACCAGAAATATAAGAAATATATCCTGGAATTAGAGGTAATACGCAAGGCGATAAAAAACTTATTAATCCAGCACCAAATGCAATAAATAATTCTAACATCTAACCTGTATTTTTCATTGCAGCTGAGATTCCAGCGATAGAGGTCATTAAAGCATCATCAAGATATTTCTTTTCTTTTTTATTATATTTCCTTCTCGATAATTTGTTCATGGTAGCTGCTTGAATTATATTTAATACTTCAGAATATATATTTCTCACAATAACTGATGTTCTAAATTCTTTTCTAGCTTTAATAATTTCTTTAGGTGTTATATTTTTATTTAATTTTTTTATATTATGAAATTGAAATCTTAAATTGTTTCCAACTTTCTTTAATTTATTATCTGCCAAATTATCTTCATAAATTTTTGAAATCTCGGGATCAGCTTTTGATATCACCATATCTAATATATCCATAGTAGAGTTAAAAAATGGCCAATCTTTTTCCATTTCAACTAAAATCTTTTTATATTTACCAATCGAAGAAAGTTTTAAAGCTTCAGCGCTTCCAAGCCATGCCGGTAACATCAATCTTATTTGTGTCCATGCAAATACCCATGGGATTGCTCTTAAACTTTGAATATTATCTACATTTTTTCTTTTTGATGGTCTAGAACCTATTGATAATTTTCCTAAAGAAATATGTGGAGTTACTGTTTTAAAATATCTTATAAAATCAGAACTTTCATTTATATTTTTTCTATAAGATCTTGTTGAAATTTTTGACATTTGTTCAATTAAATCTCTCCATTCTTTTTTTGGATTCGGTGGCGGTGATAGAGTAGCTTGCATAACGGCACCTATATAGCTGCATAGATTATATTTGGCTAACGGCTCATATCCATATTTTTGTTGTATTACTTCTCCCTGATCAGTAATTCTAATTTTACCATTAACAGAATTAGGTGGCTGAGATCTTAATGTTGCTTGGATGGGTCCGCCACCCCGTCCAGCAGAACCTCCTCTGCCATGAAAAAATGTAACATCAATTTTATATTTTTTTGCAAGTTTTATAATTTCTTCTTGCAATTTATACTGATGCCAGCTTGCAGACATTTTCCCCGCATCTTTGCTTGAGTCTGAATAGCCAATCATTATTTCTTGTTTATAATTAATTGATTTTCTGTACCAATTTAATGAAAACAATTTTTGCATAATAGATTTTGCATTAATTAAATCATCTAGTGTCTCAAAAAGTGGCACTACTCTAAGTGTATCTTTAATACCCGCTTCCTTTTGTAGATAGTTTACAGATAATATATCTGATGCAGATGATGTCATAGAAATTACATATGCCCCTAAGCATTCTTTTGGTTCAGATGAGAGGATCTTAAAAGTTGACCAGGCTTCTTTATTTTCTTTATTTTTAAATAAAAAATGATTTATTAAATTTTTTTTTGATTTAATTTTTGATGATAAAAATTTGATTTTTTTATCTTCACTCCAACTATCATAATTTATTTTATATTTTCTCTTTAAAAACTCTGAAATTAATTGCGAATGTCTTAATGATTCTTGCCTAATATCTAATCTTGCTAAATTAATTCCAAAACATTTAGCTCTTCTCATTAAATCTAGCAAATCTCCACTTGCAATATTTTCGTTTTTATTTTCTTCTAAAGATTGTCTTACTACTCTTAGGGGTTTTAAAATCTCTTCCCTGTTATTTAAAAGCTTTTTTTGATCTAAAGGAATTTTTTCAACCAAATGCTGTTCTATTAATTTATGAGTTAGGCGCATTTTATTTCTTAGTGGTCTTAAATAAACTCTATAAGGTTCAAAAGTTTTTCCAGTTTTATATAAAATTTTTTTTGAACATTTTTCAATAGATAAAGATCGGATTAATTTTGTTAATGCTTTTTCATACAATTTTGCAGCTTCCCACCTTGATAATAAAATTACTTCTTTAGTTACTTTAGCAGTAACATTTGGATTTCCATCTCTATCACCTCCCATCCAAGATCCAAATTCAATTGGGTTAAAATTTTTTGGCAATCCTCTTCCTATATTTTTTACAAAAATATCATTTAGCCTTCTATAAACTTTTGGAATAGTTTCCCATAAACTATCTTCTATAATTGCGAGTCCCCATCTTGCTTCGTCTGATGGTGTAGGTCTAGATCTCTTTAATTCATCAGTATTCCATATTATTGTGAATTCATCATATAATTTTTTATCCAATATTTTTATTTTGGAGGGATACTTTTTTAGCAAATCTCTTTGCTCTAATATTTCAGCGATTTTATGATACTTAAGTATCAAGGTTCTTCTTTTTACTTCTGTTGGATGTGCGGTTAAAACGATACCTATATTTAAATTTTTTGCAATATCATAGATTTTATTATTTGATATTTTTCTATTCTTGAAAAAACTTTCAAATATTTCTTCAATAA
>CACHFK010000054.1 GCA_902579085.1 uncultured Pelagibacteraceae bacterium
AAGAAAGAAAAAATACTTATGAGTAAAAGAAAACAACCAATATATATTAAACTAAATCTGCTCATTAAAATTAGATTGAACTAATTCTAAACATGTTTTCTACAGTTGGTAATTGATCTCTTTTTGATAAAAGTATAACTGTATCATTTTTTTGAAATACGTAATTTGAAGAAGGTAAAATTATTTCTTCACCTCTAATAATTGATCCTATTCTAATTTCATCAGGTAAATTTGATTTTTTTAATTCTTGATTAATAAGTTCTGACGACTCAATTATTTCAGCCTCTATTACTTCATATTCTCCATTTAAAATTGTATAAGCATTTTCAATTGTTCCTTTATGAACATGCTTTAATATGCTTGAAACAGTGTTCATTCTAGGATCAATCAAATCATCAATTTTAAGAGAAGATTGTAACAATGAATAATTTTGTTTATTAATCAAAGCCATTGTTCTTTTATCCTTAGAAAGTTTCTCTACTAAAACACTGACCATTAAATTGTCTTCATCATCATTAGTCAATGCTAATACAGTCTCAACATCTTCTAAATTTGCTTCATTAAGTACATCTTCATCAAGACCATTTCCATTTATCACTATTGAATTATTTAAATCGTTTGCAATAAGCTCAGCTCTATTTTTGTCTTTTTCTATTATTTTTACTCTTGCTTCTTCAAAAGATTGTTCAATGTTTTTTGCAAGATTAAAACCAATATTTCCACCCCCTATAATTAAAATTTTATTAGAAATCTTTTCATTATGTCCAAATACTTTTAGGGTTTCTTGTATTTTATTAGAATTAACAACTACATAAACTTTATCATTATGATTAAGAGAATCATTTTTTTTTAATATTATAAATTTGTCTTCTCTTACGACTCCTAAAATATAAGCATTTAGATTAGGAAATTTTTTAGTTAAATCATTTAATTTGATTCCATTTATTGGACATTTTTCATCTATTAATATTTCTAATAATCTGATTTTGTTTTCAGCAAATGGTACATTATCCAGCGCTCCAGGGGCTTCTAATTTTCTTTGTATCGATTTTGCTATTTCAATCTCGGGAGATATTACATAATCTATAGGTAAATTTTCCTTATTGAATAAACTAGAAAATTTTGGATCTAAATACTCTTGAGATCTAATTCTTGCAATTTTTTTTGGAACTTTAAAAATTGAATATGCAATTTGACATATAAGCATATTGATTTCGTCATTTCTTGTAACTGCAATTACCATGTCCGCATCATTTGTGTTCGCTTTTTCAAGAACAGAAGGAGAAGTTGCTTTTCCTACAATGGCTTTTATGTCAAGAGATTCATTAATTTTTTGAATGTCTTCACTAGACTGATCAATAATTGTTATAGAATGGTTTTGCTCGCTCAAAAGCTTAGCTATTGTATATCCAACTCTTCCAGCACCACAAATTATAATATTCATTAATTTAAATCTTTTACACCTAATAATTTTAATTTTCTATGTAAGGCTGATCTTTCCATCCCTACAAATTTTGCTGTTTTTGAGATATTGCCACCAAACTTTTTTAGTTGAGAGACTAAATATTCTTTTTCAAAGCTTTCCCTAGCTTCTCTTAAAGGTATTGATAGAGTGTCAGTTACTGAAAAATTGTCTTCAACAGATTTGGATAACGACTCCTTAATTATATTAATAATTTTTTCATTATTCTCACCTGGAGATAGAATTGCAATTCTTTCAATTAAATTCCTAAGTTCTCTAACATTTCCCGGCCAATTATAATTTAACAAATAGTTATTATCACTTATTGTAAATGATTTATAATTATATGTTTTGCATATATTCTCTATAAAATAATTAATCAACAAAGGGATGTCTTCTATTCTTTTATTTAAAGGTTCAATCAAAATGTTAAAAACATTTAAACGATGATAAAGATCTTCTCTAAAATTACCATTTTTTATTTCTTTATTCATATCTTTACTATTAGAACAAATTATTCTTACATCTACCCTGATATCGTGATTGCTATTTAATCTTTTAAATTTTTGATCTATTATTACTCTTAATATCTTAGATTGAGTTTCAAGAGGAATTTCGGTTACTTCATCAATTAACAAAACACCTCCGGAAGCTTTTTCTAATGCTCCATAAGTTATAGATCCATCAGATTTTTCTTCACCAAATAATTCTAGCTCATATTTTTTTACATCTAATAAAGCACCATTTATGACTACAAATGGTCCATCTTTTCTCTTTGAGTTTTTATAAATTTTTCTCGAAATTAATTCTTTTCCAGATCCAGTTGGTCCACTAATAAAAACTCTACTTTCAGATTGAGATAATTTTTGTATTTGATCTCTAATTGATGTTATATTTGTACTTTTTCCAATTAAATCAAATGAGTGAAATAATTTACTATTTAAATTTTTATTTTCATTTTTTAAATTATAATTTTCTACAGCTCTATTTACAAAATTAAGCAACCTTTCTTTATCAAAAGGTTTCTGAATAAACTCAAAAGCACCAGATTTAAGTGAATTTACTGCCATTTCAATATTAGCATGACCAGAGATCATTATAACTGGAATGTCTGTATTTTTTTTTTTTATATGATCTAATAATTGTATACCATCACTATCTCCCTTATCCAGTTTAACATCAATAATAGCTACATCAGGAAGTTTTTTATCTATCTCTAATAAAGCTTGATTGAAATTGGCTGCCAATCTTGTTTTGTAACCAGCTTCCTTAATTAATTCATCAAGAATA
>CACHFK010000055.1 GCA_902579085.1 uncultured Pelagibacteraceae bacterium
TCTGAACAGCTTGACCCCCTCCTCCCTTAATCAAGTTATCAATAACTGATAAAATAATTAATTTATTTTTATACTTACTTTTACAAATTGAAATATTACAATTATTAGTATTTATTACATCGTTTGTACTTAATAAAGTATCTGGTTTAACAATATTAACAAAGATTTTTTTTTTAAAATATTTTTTTAGCTCAAAATTAATCTTCTCTTTTGTTATTCCTTTTTTTAAATCAACATAAATAGTACTTAAAATACCTCTAAACATTGGTGTTAAATGTGGAGTAAATTGAAAATGATTTTTTTTACCTGTATTTATATCTAATTCTTGTTGGATTTCTGAGTTATGTCTATGAATAGCTATACCGTACGCACTTAAAGATTCATAAAGATTATTATTTTTATATTTTTTATGAACATTTCTACCTGCACCAGAGTAACCTGATTTAGAATCGATTATAATGTTTTTATTTGATATTAAATTTTTTTTAAGCAAAGGAATTAATGGTAGTAAAATTGATGTTGGGTAACATCCTGGGCACGAAATAATTTTATTATTTTTAATTTTCTCGTTTTTAACTTCAGGTAAAGCATAGATACTGTGCTTAATCATTTTAGGTGCTTTATGTTTAATTTTATACCATTTTAAAAAATCTTTAGGTTTATTAAGTCTAAAATCGGCAGATAAATCTATTAAAGTATTTTTCTTTAATAAGTATTTAGAAATTTTTTGAGATTCTCCATTGGGTAATGCTGTAAAAACAACATCAACATCCAGTAAAAGTTTTTTATTAAATTTAATTATATTTGGTAAATTGTATTTTTTTAAACTCTTATCAAAATGAGAAATTTTTTTTCCTATAGAAGTATTTCCGCATAAAAATTTTATATTTACGTATTTATGTTTAGCTAATATTTTAATTAGTTGCACACCTATATATCCTGTAGAGCCAGAAATAAGAATATTAATCTTAGACATAAAACAATATAACAGTTGTTAATTAAAAAGAAATTATCTTTTAGAAAATTGAAAGCTTCTTCTAGCCTTTGCTCTACCAGGTTTTTTTCTTTCAACAGATCTAGAGTCTCTAGTGGTTAATTTTTCTTTTCTCAAGGTAGTTTTTAAGTTTTCATCAAACTTTAACAAAGCTCTTGATATGCCATGAACTAAGGCACCAGCTTGACCTGTGTGACCACCACCCATAACTTGAGATTTAACATCATAATCAGTTGATTGATTTATAATTTCAAATGGTCTTAATATTTGCATTTTGTGAGTAGATCTTGAAAAATAGTCTTCAAAGTTTTTTCCATTAACATAAATTTTGCCCGTACCCTTTTTTAACCAAACTTTTGCAATAGATGTTTTTCTTCTTCCTGTAGCATATTTACTATCTTTGAAGTCTAATTTTATTTTACTAGTATTTGTACTGGCACTTTCCATATTAGTTTTTTATAATATTTTTTTTATTCAACGTTTTTAAATCAATTGATTCTGGATTTTGTGCTTCATGAGGATGGCTAGATCCAGAATAAATTTTTAATTTTGTTAATTGTTTTTTTGCAAGAGCACCACTTGGCAACATTCTTTTAACTGCTAATTTTAATACTTCACCAGGTTTACTACTATGTAGTCTTTCAGGAGTAGTTTCTTTAATTCCACCTGGATAACCAGTATGTCTATAATATTTTTTGTCCTCATATTTTTTTCCAGTAAACTTGATTAGATCAACATTTTTTACTACTACAAAATCTCCATGATCCATATGAGGCGTATAAGTTGTTTTATTTTTTCCTCTTATTATTTTTGACACTATTGTCGCAAGTCTACCTACAACTGCGTCCTTGGCGTCGATTTCAAACCATTTGTTATTTATGTCGTCTTTTTTAATAAATTTAGTCATAAATGCGGGATTAATACTTATAAATATATATATTGTCAATTTATTATATTTTTAGATATCATCATCCACTTGTAATAGAATGCATAAATGCTAAAAAACCATATTATAATGAATTTCAACAATAAAACACCAAGGAGAAAGTGAATGAGTGATAAAAAAATACCTAACCCAAAAACTTATAAATTTGATACTTTAAGTTTGCATGCTGGTTACCAGCCTCACAAAAACGCAGGTTCAAGACAGGTTCCTATATATCAAACGACATCTTATCTTTTTGATGATGTAGATCATGCAGCAGCACTTTTTAATTTAGAAAGAGGTGGACATATTTACAGCAGAATATCAAATCCTACAGTTGGTGTTTTAGAAGAAAGAGTAGCTTCACTTGAAGGAGGAACTGCGGCATTAGCAACATCCTCTGGTATGAGTGCAATATTTCTAACAGTAATGACGTTGTGTGAAGCTGGTGACCATCTTGTAGTCTCTTCTCAATTATATGGTGGAACAGTAAATTTATTTAGACTTACTTTGCCAAAATTTGGAATTAAATGTACTTTTGTTAAACCTAGAGACACAGAAGGTTTTAAAAAAGCAATTCAAAAAAATACAAAAGGCATTTTTGGAGAATTAGTTGGAAATCCTGGTAACGAAATTA
>CACHFK010000056.1 GCA_902579085.1 uncultured Pelagibacteraceae bacterium
TCATTTCTGAATTTAATATATTTTTTTCAATATTTGTAATATCTGGTAAATCCATAAAATTACTATCATTACTGTACCAAGGTTGGTTATTAGACCATTTGGTAGGTCTTATTAATTTTGGAAGTTTGTGAGAACCTAATAATATTTTTAAGGAATTACTTTTTGTAATTGGGTCTAGAGGTATCCAAAAACTACCAGTATCATTTCCATCAACACAATAATAAGGAATATCTTGGTGCCATGGGGTTTCTTTGGTTGTTCCAGGATCTTTAATAAAAATATGTTCATGAAATAGTTGTATAGCTTTTGATCTAGTTGCTTCAGCAACTATCTGCGCGGCAGGTGACTCTTCAGCAAACTTTTTAAATTCAGATACTCTTTGCCAGTTACAATAATCTTCAAAAAATCTTCCTTCCCCATTATTAACATTTTCTCTTGCATGAGGACCTGGTTCTTTTAATACTTTCTCAAAACCTGTTCTAAGTAAATCAATCCAAGGGGCAAAGATATTTTTAATTAATATAGCTCCTTGATTTTGATAAGAATCAATTTCTAAATTTGAAAGGTATTTTTTCACTTATTTAAAACTCGACCTGCAACAGTTTTTAGTTTTTCTATTGTTTTTTTTGATCTTTTTTCGGGTGCGGTGATTATTGCAACATCTAAGCAATTGTTTGTAGGATCGTAAGGATCTATATGATTTTCAAAACTATCTATTAAATTTTTAATCATATTTTTTGCTTTTGCTGCATTATCTAAAAGAACTTTTATAACTTTTTGTACATCTACGTTTTCATGATCTGGATGCCAGCAATCATAATCTGTAACCATAGATACTGATGCATATCTAATTTCAGCTTCTCTTGCTAATTTTGCTTCTGGCATATTAGTCATACCAATAACATCGGCTTTCCAAGATCTATATAAATTAGACTCTGCTAGTGTAGAAAATTGTGGACCTTCCATAACAACGTAAGTTCCTCTTCTTTGATATGGAATATTTTCTTTCTTTATAGATTCTTCACAAGCATTCATTAAAGCTTTAGAAGTTGGATGAGCCATGGATACATGAGCAACAATATCTTCATCAAAAAAAGTTTTGTTTCTTGCAAAAGTTCTATCAATAAATTGGTCTACTAAAACAAATTTTCCTGGAGGTAAATCTTCTTTTAAAGATCCTACTGCCGAAACTGAAACTATATCTGTTACTCCAAGTTGTTTAAGCGCATCAATATTTGCCCTAAAATTTATATTTGAAGGAGATATAAAATGTCCTCTACCATGTCTTGGCAAAAAATAAACTTCTTTGCTATTGTATTTTGTCTTTAATATTTGATCAGAAGGTTTGCCCCAAGGCGTTTCCATATCTAATAGCTCTCTATCTTTAAATTCTTCCACATCATATAGGCCACTACCACCTATAATTGCTAATTTATCATTTGCCATAAATGAAAAATAATTTATTTATTAGTATAATTCAAAAGAATTATGGATTTAAAAGAATACATTAGATCAATACATGATTATCCTAAAAAAGGTATACTTTTTAGAGATATTACAACGCTAATTAAAAATGAAAAAGCTTTTTGCGAATGTATTGATCAAATAGTTGAACGATCAAAAAAATTTAAATTTGATAAATTGGCCGCAATAGAATCTAGAGGATTTGTGTTTGCTTCTGCTGTCTCTTATGTTTTAAAAAAACCCTTCATACTTTTAAGAAAAAAAAATAAATTACCTGCAGAAGTTCATTCTGTAGATTTTGAGCTGGAGTATGGAAAAGCTACAATAGAAGTTCATAAAGATTCTATTAATCAAGATGACTCGGTACTTTTGATCGACGATTTGATTGCTACAGGTGGTACAGCTGAAGCAGCTGCTAAATTGATAGAAATTTCTAAGGGTAGGGTTGCTGGATATGTTTTTGTAATTAATCTTTTTGATTTAGGTGGATGTGATAATTTAATTAAGAAAGGCTATAAGGTTGAAAATTTAATTGAGTTTCCTGGACATTAAAAATTAATCAAATTTAAAATCTTTTATGTTGGTTGTTTCGTATTTTTCAAAAGGCATGTGTATCCATGGAGAATCTTCTAAATAATCAACAGCATAGTCAGGTTTAAATTTTGATGTCGATTTATGCCAAATTACTGCAGTTTTAATCTTTTCTTCTAAATAAAAACCATAAAATAATTCTAACCATTTAATACTTTTGATTAATGTTTTACCTGAGTCAGCAAGATCATCTACAAGCAAAACATGTGAACCTAAATTTGGTGTAGTTTTTGCTAAATCTCTTGAAAAAGTAAATTGTCCTTGTTGATTTTTTACATCATCACTGCTTCCATGATAAGACTCAACTGAAAGAATGGCTAAAGGAACATTAAACAGTCTACTAAAAACATCTCCAACTCTTAAGCCTCCTTTTGCAATACATATAACTTGATTAAATTGCCAGCTATCATCATGAACTTTTTTTGCTAGTTGTTCTATTT
>CACHFK010000057.1 GCA_902579085.1 uncultured Pelagibacteraceae bacterium
ATTTCCCAAGCTGATTATATGCCGTCATTAACTTTAAGCGGTTCGAAAAGTTTTGAAGATACGAATAAACTTACAAATCAAAGTGGAGGTGATGCAAGTATAAGTGATAGTAACCCTTTAACTTCATCAATAAAGCTTGAACAAACTTTGTTTGATTATGGAAGAGATTTATCTCATGAAAAAAATATTATTGGATTAGAATTAGCAAAAGCAAAACTTATTCAAAAAGAACAAGATATAATTTATAGTGCGATTGAAACATATACCGGATTAATTTTAGCAAGAGAAAAATTAGAAATAAATAGAAGAAATTTGAATCTCCTTTTAAGACAGGTTGAAACTGATAAGGTTAGATTAGATAGAGGAAAAATCACAATTACTGATCTTGCACAATCAGAATCTTCTTTAGCAGGAGCGCAAGCTCAATTCACCCAAGCTTCTAATGATTTATTAATTAGTGTATTGAATTACGAGAACATTGTGGGTAATTCACCTGATCCAAACAAACTTAAAAAAAATTCAAAAGCTATTGTAAAGATTCCAATTAGCTTGAATAATGCTATAGAACTATCAAAGCAGAATAATCCTGATATTAAAATTGCTGAACTAGATTTAATTCAATCAGAAAAAGACTTAGCAATTTCAGAAGCAGATCTAAAACCTACTGCATCTTTATCTCTAGAGAGATCTTATGCAGATGATCTAAGCTCAACTTATGATGAAAAGGAAAAAGATATTTTAAAAGCAACTATAAGTTGGCCTTTTTATTCTGGAGGAAAAAAACGATCAACAATTAGTAAAAATTCAAATTTAACTTATAGAAAAAGACTATTATTAGAAGATGCCATTAAAACAAATAATACAGTAGTTGCTAGTGCTTGGTCTAGTTTAGAGTCTTCAAAAAGTTTTTTAAATTCAGTCATAGCTCAGGTAAGAGCTGCCAATATTGCAAATGAAGGTATTTCAGCTGAATATGAAAGAGGGTCTAGGACTACTCTTGATGTAATTCAATCAAATTCTTTATTGCTTGCTGCGCAAATTTCTTTAGCAAATTCTCAGAGAAATTATTTAATGGCACAGTATGATCTCCTAAAGTCTGTTGGTCTCCTTAATAGCAACTATCTAAAACTTAAGTAATTTCTTAAAATTTTAATTAATATTAAGAATTATATTGCCAATGAGAACAAAATGTGTACATTTAATATATGATTCGATTGTTAAAAAACGCAAAAAAAGAGGCAAAAAATGACTAAAAATAACTTAAAAGTGGTGAAATCCACAAAAGATAAAGAATTGGAAAATAAAGAAAAAAACAAAGCATTAGATGCAGCAATAAGCCAAATCACAGATAATTTTGGAAAAGGTTCTGTAATGAAACTTGGTGAACAGAAAGCTATGGATATTGAATCTGTATCCACTGGTTCTTTAAGTTTGGACTTAGCGCTTGGAATCGGTGGATTGCCGAAAGGAAGAATTATCGAAATTTATGGACCGGAGTCATCTGGAAAAACAACTTTAGCATTACAAGTAGTGGCAGAAGCACAAAAAGCAGGTGGTATTTGTGGTTTTGTTGATGCGGAACATGCATTAGACCCAGTTTATGCTAAAAAATTAGGAGTAAATACTGAAGAGTTATTAATTTCTCAACCAGACACAGGTGAGCAGGCATTAGAAATTACTGATACTTTAATTAAATCAGGATCAATGTCAGTTCTTGTAATTGACTCAGTTGCAGCATTAACTCCAAGAGCAGAAATTGAAGGAGACATGGGAGATCATCATGTTGGTCTTCAAGCAAGATTAATGAGTCAGGCACTAAGAAAACTAACTGGCTCTGTTTCGAGAACAAACACAATGGTGATATTTATTAACCAAATAAGAATGAAAATAGGCGTTATGTTTGGAAGTCCTGAAACTACTTCAGGAGGAAACTCACTTAAATTTTATTCATCAGTAAGAATGGACATTAGAAGAATTGGTGCGATTAAAGAAAAAGATAATATAATTGGCAATACGACTAGAGTTAAAGTAGTTAAAAATAAAGTTGCACCACCATTTAAAGTTGTAGAATTTGACTTAATGTATGGAAAAGGAATTAGCAAAGTAGGGGAACTAATAGACCTTGGAGCGAAAGCAGATATAGTAGAGAAATCAGGAGCTTGGTATGCTTATAAGGGAGAAAAAATAGGTCAAGGAAGAGAAAATGCAAAACTTTTCCTTGAACAAAATCCAAAAGCCGCAGCAGAAATTGAAATGTCAATCAGAGAAAAAGCTGGTGTGATTTCAAAAAAAATTGAAGGCAATCCTTTGAATGAAGAAAAAGCAGAGCCAGAGGTAAAAGAGGAAATTCCTACTAAAAAAAATTAGCAGATAACTTTTAGTTATTAAAAAGGCGCCCATTTAGGCGCCTTTTTTCCCTTATAAG
>CACHFK010000058.1 GCA_902579085.1 uncultured Pelagibacteraceae bacterium
CATCCAAATAAAGATTTGTACGTTTTTCAAAAATTTTGTATTCAAAATTTTTTTCTTTTTCTAATAAATTAGCAAGATATAAACCTGAAATTCCAGCACCAATTATAGCTATCTTTTTCATTATATTTTTGAAATAGAGCTAAATATTTTTTTTGTAAACGATGGTAAAATTATTGATTTAGCATGAGTTCGACTAAATAAAATTTTATCTTTTATTTTTGGCAACTTATCAATTTTATTTAAAATTATTTTCATATCCATATTTGATAATTTAATATTAATTTTTTTACTATTTGAATATTTATATTTTTTTTTTTTAACTTCAATCATGGGAAAAATAGGCATATTTTTTAAAAAATTAAATTTGTTATTTCTGATTAATAAATATGTATTTTTATTTTGATAAATTTTTGCCTCAAAATATTTTATTTTATTAAATTTATTTTTTGTTTTAAGCACAAAATCATTTTTTTTATATGAAATACAATTTTGAGATATTGGACATTTTTCACATAAAGGATTGTTGGGTTTGCAAACTAAAGCTCCAATCTCCATTATGGCTTGTGCATAGTCACTTGCTCTATTTGATGATCCAAAAAAATTAATTTTACTATTTAAATATTCTTTTGAAATTTCTTCTTCTTTTCTTAAATAAAAAACTCTTTTAAGTATTCTCTCAACATTTCCATCTAATGGAATAATTTTTTTATTGAAGGCAATGGCCATGATCGCCTTTGAAGTATATTCTCCAATACCAGGCAATTCTTTTAATTCCTCGGCCGAGCTAGGCAATATTCCATTATGATCTTTAATGATTTTTATAGCTGTCTTTTTTAAATTTCTAGCTCGAGAATAATATCCCAAACCTTCCCAATGTTTCATTAATGTATCATTTTTAACTTTTGCTAAACTAGTTATATTTGGTATTTTATTTATAAACTTAACAAAGTAAGGGATTACAGTTTTTACTTGGGTTTGTTGGAGCATAAATTCACTAACCAAAGTATAATATTCTCTATTTTGCTTGGAAAGTTTTTTTCTCCAAGGTAAAAATCTTTTATTATTATCGTACCAATAAATAATTTTATTTGATATGTTTTTACCATTCATATGAGTCTCAAATATAATACTAAGCAGAGATATAAATCCATTCAAGGATTAAGATCTTTTAAAAATACTTTACCCACAAAAGTAAAAAGAATAATTGATAAAAAAGGTCAGTTGTACTCTAAGACCTTAGATAATTGGAAATATATTGTTGGAGATGAATTATTTAAAGTTTGTTACCCAAAATCATTTAAAAGCTCCAATAAGTTAGGAGGGAGCTATTTAAATATCATGGTTAAAAGAGGTAGCGAAGTTGACTTAGAATATTCGAAAAAAATTATAATAAATAAAATTAACGCATTCTTTGGCTATGAAGCTTTAAAAAACATAAAACTTAGTACTTTTGAAGGTCAAAATGTAAAGGGAAATTTAAAAAAAGTTGTTAATGCGACAAAAAGAGAACACATAAAAAAGATAGATAATATTAAAAATGATAAAATAAAAAAGTCTTTATTAGAATTAACAAAATTATTTAGGCCAAAATGAAAAAAACAATATTTACAATTTTATTGATCGTATTTTATTTTTTACCAGTAAATTTAAAAGCTGAAATAAAACCAATTTCTGAAGGAAACGTAGATTCAAAAATAAAAATTATAGTTTTTGAATCATTAACCTGTAGCCATTGTGCGAATTTTCACAAAACTGTTTATCCGAGTCTTAAAAAAGACTTTATTGATAAAGGTCTTATTTATATTGAGTTTAAAAATTTTCCTTTAGATATGGCTGCAATGAATGCATCAAAAATTGCACATTGTAGAAATGATGGAAATTCAGAAATTCTTCATTATCTATTTGATAATCAGACGAGATGGGCAAAAGGTAAAACAATTGAAGAACTTAACAATAATATCAAAAAATTTGTTGAACAATCAAACTTTAAATTAGATTTTGAAGCATGCTTAGGTAATAAAGAAGTCGAAGATCACGTATTAGAGGACCGAATCGAAGGTGCTAAAAAATTCAAAATTGAAGCAACTCCTACATTAATTATTAATGGAAAAAAGTTTGATAATCCATCAAACTACAAAAAATTGAAAAAATTTATTGAAAAACTGATATAAGTTGGTGAATGGAGTTTAAAAAAATCCACTTAAATGGATTTAAATCATTTGCTGAAAAAACTAATTTTCTGATTGAAGAAGGGTTAACCGGAATAGTTGGTCCAAATGGATGTGGTAAATCCAATATAGTTGAATCTTTAAGGTGGTGTATGGGAGAAACTTCTGCGAAGAGCATGAGGGGCTCGGGAATGGAAGATGTTATTTTTTCAGGAACTTCAAATAAACCCTCAAAAAATATTGCTGAGGT
>CACHFK010000059.1 GCA_902579085.1 uncultured Pelagibacteraceae bacterium
ACCTTCAGATGAGTAATTACCTTTGTAATTTTTTAATTTATTTTTAAATAATTTAGATAAGTCTTGATAAGCTAAATATTGAGAACAAAACTCGGTATTAGCTTTTCCTTTTTTTGGTACTAACTTAGAAAACAACATTGTAAACCTTGGAGGTTTTTTTGTGTAAATAGAGTCTGTATGAAATTGCTCACCAAAACTTGGTCCTTTATCAGAAACTTTCCTTTGAACAACTGTAATTTTTGGATATTTTTTATTTAAACCTTTTAATCTAGGATATTCAGCAAGTTTCCCAAAATTTCTTGCAAACTTAATATAGTTTTTTGAATTTAAATTTTGCCTTCTAAAATATAGCATTCCATATTTTTGAAGTGCAGATTTAATTTTTTTAATATGATATTTATTAACTTTCTTAAGATCACATACAATTTCTGCACCAATATCTTTTTTCCCAGGAATAATATCAAACATATTTTTTAAAAAATTTTTTTAAATTCTTAATTGTTTCTTTTGAATTTTGTTCAGGTATGAAGTGGCCTGAATTAATACCTGCTCCATAAACTTTATTTTTTGTATATTTTTTCCAAATTTTTAGAGAATTAAATTGTTTACCAACTACTCCCTTTTTTCCCCACAAAACTTGTATTGGAATATTTAATATTTTTTTTCTATCTTTTTTGTCATGTTCTAGATCAATAGTTGCGGAAGCTCTGTAGTCTTCACAAGTTGCGTGAATTCTTTTTTTTTGTTTAAAAGCTTTAAGATAGATCTGTTCTGCTTTACCAAATTTGCTATTGCCAGACCATTTATCCAAACAGTTTTTCATCCATTTTCTTGGATCGCTTTCAATCATTCTTTCAGGGAGCCACTTAGGTTGTATCAGAAAAAACCAGTGAAAATATGCTTTAGCAAAATTCCTTTCTGTCAATTCATACATGTCTAAAGTAGGACAAATGTCTAAAACACTCATTGCAATAACTTTTTTTCTATAATCTCTAGCTAGCCTATGTGCCACTCTCCCACCTCTATCATGACCTGCTATACAAAATTTTTTAAATCCAAGTTTATCCATTAGCTGAACCATATCTTTTGCCATCTCTCTTTTAGAGTAGTTCAAATGTTTTTTATCACTTTTTAAAACAAAGCTTGATCCATAACCTCTTAGATCTGCAATTATAAGAGTAAACGATTTTGAAAGTTCATTAGCTATTTTATGCCACATAACATGTGTTTGAGGATAACCATGTAATAATAATAAAGGAGGACCTTTGCCACCTACTCTACAAAATATTTTTCCCTTATTTACTTTGATATTTTTTTTTCTAAATCCTTTAAACATTTTAACAGTATATTATTAGTTGAAAAAATTGCATTATCTCAGTGTATATCATAAAAATTTAATTTGAATTTCTTAAGATGCTCTGTATAAGTTCGGATTTGTGAGAATTGAAGAAGACTTAAAACTAGATTATTCTGATGTGCTTTTTAGACCTAAAAGAAGCACTCTTTCAAGCCGTAAAGATGTAGATCTTAAAAGAACTTATAAGTTTAAATACAGTAATAATGAGTGGTCAGGGATTCCAATCATGGCTGCCAATATGGATGGTGTTGGAGAGTTAGGTATTGCTGAAAAATTATCTAACTATGGTATGATTACATGTTTAACTAAGCAGCATGATGTTAAAAAGATAAAACAATTTAAAAAAATTAAATCAATACATCAAAACGTTGCGCTTAGTATAGGAATTAAAAAAGAAGATTTTCAAAACTTAGATAAAGTATTAAAAGAGTATAGTTTTATTAAATTTATTTGTATCGATGTCGCAAATGGTTACTCTGAGCGATTTAGTGCTTTTTTAAAATCAGTAAGAGATAAATATCCTACTAAAACTATAATTGCTGGTAATGTTGTAACGGCAGACATGACTCAAGAATTAATTTTAAGTGGAGCTGATATTGTAAAAGTTGGTATAGGTCCAGGTAGTGTTTGCACTACTAGAATTCAAACTGGTGTAGGTTACCCACAACTAAGTGCTGTTATAGAATGTGCTGATGCTGCTCATGGATTAGGTGCACACATGATTGCAGATGGAGGATGTACATGTCCAGGAGATGTGGCTAAAGGTTTCGGTGGCGGTGCTGACTTTGTTATGCTTGGCGGAATGTTTGCAGGACATGATGAAGGTAAAGGTAAAATTGTTAAATCAAATGGTTCTAAATTCATTGAATTTTATGGATCA
>CACHFK010000060.1 GCA_902579085.1 uncultured Pelagibacteraceae bacterium
GGAGCAAAGTCTAACCATGCAACAGTTGTTAAATACGTAGCAGCAGAATTACAGAAATGTAATATTGGAGATTCTTCTGCAATGAAAAATAAAAGTGGTACGGACCAACTAACATGTAGCTCAAGAAAATCTGCCGGTGAAGTTAGTAAAGCAGCAGCAGCGGCGTTATCAGAATTTAAAAATGCATATGGTGAAGTAGATGGTTCAAAATTGGCAATTTTTGATGCAGCAGCGTTTGCAGCTAAAGGAAATTGCACAAGCGCAACAGAAGGAAGAACAAACGTTAAAAGTACTACTACTCAGGTTACAGTCTCAACATGTGTAGCTTCAGGAGATGATCCACTTAACGATACTCTTCTTATTGAATAAAAAGTAAAACTTTTATTTTGAAAAACTCTTTTATGACCACCAAAAGCTCTGGGTTCTCACTCATTGAGCTTTTGGTGGTAGTAGCAATACTAGGAATTATATCAGCAATTGGAATTGTAAGTTATTCCGGATACGTTTCAGGAGCAAAAAGAAAATCAGCAGAAAATGTAATGCAACAAATTTCTTTAGGTCAAACTGAATACTATTCAGATATGGGAATTTACTACCTTAATAGTTCTGGAACAAGTTGTACACCAAGCGCAACAACATCAACACAAATTGAAACAAATTTATTGGGTGGATCTGATAATATTAATGATGAAATGGGTTATCAGCTATGTATAGCAAATCATTCTTCAAATTATGTAATAAATGCAAATGAAATAGGCGGAGGTTGTGAAATTGAAATGACAGCTCTAGGTGTTTTTACAAGAAGAAACTGTTAAACATTTTATGAATTTTGAAAATATAAAAGAAGAGTTATCAAAAATATTTAAAGGCAATCTTTCAGACAAAGGAAAAATTTACATTACCATAAGTTTAACATGGATAATATTTATTGGTTATTTAACTTGGTGGAATGGCTTAAAAAGTCCAGCTTTAGACAAATCATTTAAATGGGATGAATGGTTTTGGTTTGGAATTATCCCAGCTACCGCACCTTATCTTTTCTATTTTATTTGGAAAAAAAGAGATTAGGCCTATTCTGGTCATCAAATATATATAATTAAATTTTGTTTTATTTATAAAACTGGATTATGTTAATCTCATATGGAGAATGTTGATTTGGACACAGTAAAATCATTTGTTGATACTCTTTGGGTAATCGATTGTGCAATTCTAGTTTTTATTATGCAAGCAGGTTTCATGTGCATGGAAACTGGACTTTCAAGACACAAAAATAGTATAAATGTTGCATTAAAGAATGCTGCTGATTTTGGAGTATCAGTAGTTATTTTTTGGGTTTTTGGTTTTGGGATAATGTTTGGCACTAGCTATAACGGTTTTTTTGGAACAGATTTATTTTTTTTAAAAACAGACATAGCGGAATGGATGACTTACTTTGTCTTCCAGGCAATGTTTGTTGCAACAGCAGCTACAATTATTTCTGGAGCCGTTGCAGAAAGGATGAAATTTGTTGGATATTTACTGATTACAATATTAGCCACAGGAATAATTTACCCTTTAGTAGGACATTGGGCATGGTCATCAAGTTATCTAGCCAACATGGCTGGCGCAGAATCTCAACTTTTAGTAGCAACTAATACTTCAACACATACAGGCTGGTTATCAGATATGGGTTTTGTAGATTTTGCCGGAAGTACTATTGTGCATTCAGTGGGTGGATGGATAGCTTTATCTGCAGTTTTAATATTAGGACCTAGAATAGGTAGGTTCTCAGAAGCTAATAAAGGAAAATTTACCGGCTCTAGTTTTCCTCTTGCAGTTTTAGGAACATTGATACTTTGGTTTGGTTGGTTTGGCTTTAACGGAGGAAGTAATGGTGCAATGGATGAAGCTGTTCCATTAATTTTAATAAATACTTTTCTTGCAGCAGCATTTGGATTGCTAACAGGATTGGCAACTTCTTTTATTATTTATAAAAAACCAGATGCATTTTATGTAATTCTCGGACCTTTGGCAGGACTAGTATCTATTACGGCAGGATGTAATTCAATGACATCATCCACAGCTATTTTTGTTGGAATAATTGGAGCACTAATTGCAATTGTTATTAATGAACTTTTAAACAAATTTGAAATAGATGATGTAGTTGGTGCTATACCAGTTCATCTAGCAGCAGGTGTATGGGGAACATTAGCTGTAG
>CACHFK010000061.1 GCA_902579085.1 uncultured Pelagibacteraceae bacterium
GAAAAATATACGACACTCCAAAATTTTTACCTGCTGGAGACAAATATATGCTGATTGAGTTTGGAAATATTATGAATTTAGAACTTAATTTTACTGCACAAAATTTAGCTAAAGCAATAAAAGATCATAAAATTCGTGGAGTCTACGAAACGTCTCCATGCTTTGCATCAATGATAGTTCACTACGAGCCTGATGAAATTAAATTTAATGATTTAAAAAAAGAACTTTTTTCTTTAATTGAGGCTTTAGGACCATCAGATGAAATTGAAATTAACAGCAGAGTCTTTTCATTCCCAACTGTTTATTTAGATAAATGGACTAAAGAATGTATTGAAGATTACTCAAATAAAATTGCTAAGAAAAAACCAGATCCTGAACTTATTACAGAATTAAATAATTTAGAAAGTACAGATCAATTTGTTAGAGTACATTCTTCAACTGAATATTGGGTAGCTGCTATAGGATTTTGGCCAGGCTTACCATTTATGATGGCTTTAGATCCAAGATGTAAATTAACTGTTCCAAAATATAATCCACCAAGAACTTGGACTCCTAAAGGTACCGTTGGTATGGGTGGAGCCTCAACATGTATTTATCCAGATAGATTGCCAGGAGGATATCAGATTTTTGGAATTATTCCCGTGCCTATATGGGATACTAATAAAAGTTTTCCTGTTTTTGAAAACAATATTTGTTTGTTTCAACCTGGTGATAGAGTTAAATTTGTTCCTACTAGTTACGAAGAATTTGATCATGTTTATAATAAAATTGAAGATGGTTCTTATGATTATAACATTGTCGAATACCAAAAATTTTCAGTAAAAAATTATAAGCAATGGTTATCAACAATTGATGAAAGTAAGAGATTTTAATAATGATTAAAGTTGTAAAAAAAGGTTTAGAAACTTCAGTACAAGATTACCCCGGAAGAATTGGAACTTTAAACCAGGGTTTTCCTCCTTCTGGACCAATGGATAGCTGGTCATTCAGATTGGCCAATGTTTTAGTGCAAAATGATCCTGGGGCTCCTGCATTAGAATGTCAGTTTATGGGGCCAACATTAAAATTTCAAAAAGACACAGTTATTGCGGTTACTGGAGCAGACATGAGCCCGAAAATTGATGGAAAAATTATACCTCTTTGGGAAAGTATAGAAATTAAAAAAGATCAGATTTTAGAAATGAGTTATGCCACAGTTGGGGCCAGATCTTACATCGCATTTTCTGGTGGAATTAATACTAAACCATGGCTCGGATCAAGATCTACTTTTCATAAAGCTGGTGTAGGAGGTATTGAAGGTAAAGCTATTCAAGATGATCAGGAAATTCCAATTAATAAATCTAAATCCACCATAGGAAGAAAAATTAGAAAGGATTCAATTCCAAATTTTTCAAAAGGAAAAAAGTGGGAAGTTGAGGTAGTAAAAGGTCCTAATGACGATTGGATAGATGACAACGGACATAAAATGTTTCTCAATTCTAATTGGAAACTACAGTCTAAAAGTGACAGAACTGGATATAGACTAGATGGTCCAAATTGGACTTTTGCAGAAAAGGCACTTAACAAAGGTTTAGAACATGGGGCTGAACCATCAAATATTATTGATCAAGGATACCCTATTGGTGCAATAAACATTGCGGGCCAAACTCCAATAATATTAGTTAATGATGGACCTAGTATGGGAGGGTTTATTGTTCCTTATACCGTTCCTTCGGCTGCTTTTTGGAAACTTGGTCAGGCTAAACCAGGTGATCAACTAAAATTTAAAGAAGTTTCACTTGAAAAAGCTCAAGAAATGAGAACAGAACAAACACTTACTTGTAGTGAGAAAAGTGTATTATCAACCTCTCAAATCAACAATGAAGAAACGAATAAAACAAAAATAAAAATTGACAAAATTAAAATTATTGATTTTGACAAAGAAAAAAAGAACGAGAGAATGAGAAAAAAAATGATTGAAAAAAGAGGTATGAAAAATATTAAAGTTAGATTTTTTTAGTATGGCTACAGAAGTTAAAACAACAGTACCTGGTAATATTTGGAAAGTATTAGTCAAAGAAGGTGACAATGTAAAAAAAGATGATGTTTTATTTATAATGGAAGTTATGAAAACAGAAGTTCATCATAATTCACCCGTTGACGGGAAAGTTATTCAAGTAAATATCCACAATGATCAAGAAGCAGTTGATC
>CACHFK010000062.1 GCA_902579085.1 uncultured Pelagibacteraceae bacterium
TTTTTTTATAAAATATAGCTTTGTTTTGCATTCATTATCTTAATTTTAAAGTTGCCAGCCCTATCATAGCTAAAATTATAGAAATTATCCAAAATCTAATAACAACTGTTGATTCTGGCCATCCTTTTTTTTCAAAGTGATGATGTATAGGTGCCATTTTAAATATTCTTTTTCCTGTAAGCTTAAATGAAACTACTTGAGCAATAACTGAGATTGCTTCTAAAACAAACAGACCACCAGTTATTGCTAGAACAATTTCGTGTTTTGTTATTATACCTACGGCTCCTAATGAGCCGCCTAACGCGAGTGAGCCTGTATCTCCCATGAATATTTTTGCTGGAGGTGCATTAAACCATAAAAAACCTAAGCAAGCTCCAATCATTGATCCACAAAATATAGAAGCCTCTCCAACTCCTTCTATATAAGGAATTTGCAAGTATTCTGAAAATACTATGTTTCCTGAAACATAGCTAATAAAGGCAAAGCAAGCAGCTACTAAGATTACTGGAACAGTAGCTAATCCATCTAATCCATCAGTTAAATTAACTGCATTAGATGATCCGACTAAAATAAATAAATAAAAAGGGATAAAGAACCAACCCAAATTTATTACTAAATTTTTAAAAAATGGAAAGTATAAATTTTTAATTTCATTTGAATCGCTAAAAAAATAAATAATTAATATACCGATCAAAGCTAAAATAATTTGTATAAAAATCTTAAATTTTGAAGAAAGTCCTGAAGAATGATTTTTCTTTATTTTTTTATAATCATCATACGCTCCTAATAATCCAAAAGATCCAGCAATATAAATCAAAAACCAATTATATGGATTTGACAGATCCCCCCACAATAATACACCAGAAAAAACTCCTAGTAATATCATCAGTCCACCCATTGTTGGAGTTCCTATTTTTTTAACAATATGATCTGAAGGTCCATCATCTCTTATTGGATTGTGAATTTGGTTAGCTGAAAAATAATTTATTAAAGGATTTCCCACTATAAAAACTACGATCATAGATGTAAACATTGATAAACCTGTTCTTACAGTTAAATACTTAAAAACGTTAAAAAAACTAAAAATATCTACTAGGTTTGAAAAAAAGCTAAATAGCATTAATTTTACCTGCTTTAAGTTTTTTCACTATATTACTTAGACCTGTAGAGTTTGATCCTTTAACCATTAAATATTCACCATCATTAATATCATTTTTTAAAAAATTTGAGACATCTTTGCTTGAGTACAATACCATTCCTCTTTTTTGTGGTCTAATTTTGTTAAATGTATAAATAATTTTTTTTCCATAAACGTAAACTTTATTAATATTAGTATTATTCAGTATTTCTGCTGCTTCTATGTGAAGTTTTTTTGAAAATTTACCCAATTCTAGCATATCTCCTAATAAGATTATTTTTCTCTTATAATTAATATTCAAATCATTAAATTTTTTTAAAGCAAATTTTAAAGATAGAGGATTAGAATTATAGCTTTCATCAATGAGATGAATTTTTTTTTTATTTATTTTAATCTCTTTATAATCTCCTCTACCTTCAGGTAAATTGTAATTAAAGAAAAATTTATCGCTTATTTCATCTAAATCTAAAAAATTTGAAATCACCCCAAGACTAGCAAGTATATTGTCCAAATAAGACTCAACATTTCTTTGAATTATAAATTTCCTAGATCTACCATAAATATTTATTTTTATAGTACTGACTTTTTTACTTCTAATTATTTTTTCAAGTTTAATATTAGATTTGTTTTTTTTACTAAATGAAATAATTTTTAATTGTTTATTTAAAGCTTTTAATTTAAAATAATCATAAAAATCATCATCAGCGTTTAATACGATAGATCCATTTTCTAATATATTATCTATAATTTCTGATTTTGCTTTCGCTATTCCAAATAGATTTTTAAAATTCTTAATATGAGCATAAGAAATGTTTGTTATTAAACCAATGTTCGGTTTTATTATTTTTGATAAATTATCTATTTCACCTTTTTTATTCATTCCTATTTCAAAAATTCCAAACTGATCATTTTTATTTATATTAAATAATGAAATAGGAACCCCATATTTATTATTATAAGATTTTTTAGAGTAAGATGTTTTGTAAATTTTTTTTAATGATTGGCCCAATAATTCTTTTAAAG